>CAJULZ010000067.1 GCA_910587205.1 uncultured Oscillospiraceae bacterium | reverse complement strand
GTGGGCGACATCGAGAGCCAGCCCTTTTTGGAGGCCATCCGGCAGGTGGCCGCCGAACGGGGGCGGCAGAACGTGATGTTCATCCATGTCTCGCTGATCGTGTCCATCCCCGGCTCGGGGGAGCTGAAGTCCAAGCCCACCCAGCATTCCGCCAAGGAGCTGCTCAGCCTGGGCATCCAGCCCGATGTGATCATGTGCCGCAGCGATGATTCCATCCCCCGGGAGATTTTGGACAAGATCTCCCTATTCTGCAACATCCCCGCCGACCATGCCATCCCAAATCTCACTGCGGACATCCTGTACGAGGTGCCGTTGATGCTGGAGCGGGAGGGGTTGGCGGACGTGGTGGTGCGGCGGCTGGGCCTGATCTGCCACATGCCTGACCTCACCGAGTGGGCCACTATGGTGCATAAAGCGAAGCACCCCACAGGGAAGGTGACCATCGCCCTGGTGGGCAAGTATGTGGGCCTGCACGACGCCTATTTGTCGGTGGTGGAGGCGCTGACCCATGGCGGGATTGAGAACGGCGTGTCGGTGGAGATCCACTGGGTGAACTCGGAGGAGGCTACGCCGGACAGGTTGGATGCCTTGCTGGCAGGGGTTCAGGGGATTCTGGTGCCCGGCGGCTTCGGAAGCCGGGGGATCGACGGCAAGATTGAGGCCATCCGGTATGCCAGGGAAAACAAGATCCCCTTCCTGGGGATCTGCCTGGGGATGCAGCTGGCGGTGGTGGAGTTCGCGCGGAACGTGTGCGGCCTGGTGGGGGCCCACTCCTCCGAGCTGGACCCGCAGACGCCCTATCCGGTGATTGACCTTATGCCCGACCAGGTGGGGGTGACGGCCAAGGGCGGCACCATGCGGCTGGGCAGCTACCCCTGCCGCTTGGCGGAGGGTTCGCTGGCGGCGGCCATCTACGGCACGGGTGAGATCAACGAGCGCCACCGCCACCGCTACGAGTTTAACAACGACTACCGGGAGAAGCTGACCCAGGCGGGGCTGGCGCTGTCCGGCCTGTCGCCGGACGGGCGGCTGGTGGAGGTGGTGGAGCTGCCGGGGCATCCCTGGTTTGTGGCGGGGCAGTTCCACCCGGAGCTGAAATCCCGGCCCAACCGGGCGCACCCATTGTTTAGAGAATTTATCCGCGCAGCGGCGGCCCGATAGGGATGCGTCCCTTTGGCACACCCTTATCCGGCACCGCCTGCGGCGATGCCGCCTTCCCCCTGAAAGGGGGAGAGGCTTGGCGCGTCCATGCACAGAGCAAACCCCCGGCCAGTTGACCGGGGGTTCTGCTTTGTCGTTATTCTACCGGCTCCATCCATCCGTAGGGGTCGGGCTCGATCCCCCACTGGATGCCGGTGAGGGTGTCGTAAAGCCGATGGGTGAGGTGGCCGATCTTTCCGCCGCTGACCTCTACCTTCACGTCCCCCTCCGCCAGCAGGCCGATGGGGGACACCACCGCCGCAGTACCGGTGCCCCAGGCCTCCTCCAGCTGGCCGGCCTTGGCGGCCTCAAACAGCTCCTGGGCAGAGATGAGCCGCTCCTCCACGGTGTAGCCCCAGTCCCGGAGCAGCTCCAGGCAGCTCTTACGGGTGATGCCGGGCAGCACCGACCCAGTGAGCTCCGGCGTTACCACCGTGCTGCCGATCTTGAACATCACGTTCATGGAGCCCACTTCCTCGATATACTTGCGGTGGACGCCATCCAGCCACAGTACTTGGGAGTAGCCCTGCCCCTCCGCCCGTTCGCCCGCGCGGATGGAGGCGGCATAGTTGCCGCCGCATTTGGTGAAGCCCGTGCCGCCCTTGACGGCCCGCACGTCCTCGTCCTCCACATAGATTTTCACGGGGTTGAGCCCCTCGGGGTAATAGGCTCCCACGGGGCAGCAGATGATGGCGAACAGGTAGCTGTGGGAGGCGTGGACGCCCAGGCTGTTGTCGGTGGCGATGATGAAGGGGCGGATATATAGGGAAGTGCCCGCTTTACCGGGAACCCAGGCCCTGTCCGCGCTTACCACGGCCTTGACGGCCTGGACGAAATCCTCCTCCGGGATCTCGGGGATGCACATGCGGCGGCAGGAGGAGTTCATCCGCCGGGCGTTTTCATAGGGGCGGAATAGCTGCACCTTGCCGTCGGAGGTGCGATAGGCTTTCATGCCCTCGAAGATTTCCTGGGCATAATGGAATACCATACAGGACAGATGGAAGGGCAAGGGGCCGTAGGGGACCACGCGAGGGTCATGCCAGCCCTGGCCCGCGTTGTAGTCCATCAAAAACATGTGGTTGGTAAAGGTTTTGCCGAACACCAGCTTGTCCGGGTCGGGCAGGGGCTTGGGGTCAGTGGTGCGGGTGATTTTAATATCCAGCATAAGACTTGGCTCCTTCTTCCGTGTTTAGGTTAGCCCTATTATACCAGCCGGGCCGCCCGGGCGCAACGATGATTTTTCCGAAACCACGGCGGGAATTGTGTCCGGAATTATGCGCCCTGCCCTTGTTTTTGCCGCGGGGATTTGGTATAATCTATTATCTATTGGAAAATTGACCTTTAACCCTGCCCGGGGCCCCGGCCCCGGCGGCAGGCAGAAAGAGGTGTGCGAGGTGTATCAGAAGCTGACACGGATGCTGGCGCCCCGGGTCGGGCTGTATTTCGCGGTATTGCTGGCCTTTGCGGGGGCCACCGCTTTGCTGGGCCACCGGCAGGCCGCTGTGGCGGAGCTGACGGCGGCGGCCGCGCTGTTCCTGGCGTATCTGGCTTCCGGCGTCCGGCGGAACAGGGAGGCTGCTCAATATGTGAAGCAGCTGGTGGACAGTATGGATCAGGCCACCCGGGACAGTACGCTGAATTGTCCCCTGCCCCTGATGATGTTTCGCCCGGAGACCGGCGAGGTGGTGTGGTCCAACGACCGGTTCCTGCGCATCACCGGCGACCGGGAGGGCCTGTTCGACACGAAGCTGGCCGACCTGGCCCCCAGTTTTGACAGCCGCTGGCTGCTGGAGGGTAAGAACGAGTGCCCCGGTGAGGTAGAGCTGGGTGGGCGGCGGTACCAGGTGTTCGGCGATATGGCCCGCCCCGCGGCGGGCGGCGATGCGGGGCTGCTGGCCACCACGTACTGGCTGGACGTGACCGAGCTGGCCGACATCCGGGACGCCCACAAGGCCACCAAGCCGGTGCTGGCGCTGGTGCTGCTGGACAACTATGAGGACGCCATCAAGAGCCAGGACGAGAATATCCGCTCCGCCATGCTCAGCGGCATCAGCCAGCGGCTGTCCGCCTGGGCGGAGGAGTACGGCGGGGTGTTCTGCCGGCTGGACCGGGACCGGTTCCTGTTCCTGTTTGAAGAACAGTACCTGGCTGTATTCAAGGCAGGGAAGTTCTCCCTGCTGGACAGCGTGCGGGAGGTGCTTAACCCGGCAGGCATCCCGGCCACCATCTCCATCGGCGTGGGGGTGGACGGGGAGACCTTGGCCGAGCTGTACCGCTTTGCCAACCTGTCGGTGGAGATGGCCCTGTCTCGTGGGGGCGACCAGGCGGTGGTAAAGAACCGTTTCAGCTTTGAGTTTTATGGCGGGCGCAGCAAGGAAACTGAGCGGCGCACCAAAGTCAAGAGCCGGGTGATGGCCTCCGCCATGGGCGAGCTGGTGGCGGACGCGTCCTGCGTGATGGTCATGGGCCACAAGTCCCCCGATATGGATGCGGTGGGGGCGGCGGTGGGCGTGTGCGCCATTGCCCGGATGAAAGGGATTCCCCATTATATCGTCCGGGAGAATATCGCTACCCCGGCGGATGACCTGTACGAGCGGGTGGCAAAGATGCCCCAGTACGAGGGCGTATTCCTGGACCGGCAGGAGGCCATGCTCCGGGCGGATTCCCGTTCGCTGCTGGTGGTGGTGGATACCAACCGCCCCGAGCAGGTGCAGGATCAGGAACTGCTGGCCTCGTGCAACAAGGTGGCGGTGATCGACCACCACCGCCGTGCGGCCACCTATATCGAGGGCGCGGCGCTGAACTTCCACGAACCCTATGCCTCCTCCGCCAGCGAGTTGGTGGCGGAGCTCATCGGCTACCTGATGGAGCCCACCGACCTGCTGGCCGGCGAGGCGGAGGCCATGATGGCGGGGCTGATGCTGGACACCAAAAACTTCACCATGCGCACCGGGGGACGCACCTTCGAGGCGGCGGCCATGCTCCGGCGGGCGGGGGGGGACACCGGCGAGGTGCGCAAGCTGTTCCAGACCGACCTGCACGACGCGGTGGCCAAATACGGCATCATCCAGAACGCGAAGATGTACCGGCAGGACATCGCCATCGCCGCCGCGGACCACCCGGTGGGCCGGGTGACGGCGGCCCAAGCGGCGGACGAGCTGCTGAACATTGCGGGGATCGGCACGTCCTTTGTGCTCTACCCCGACGGGGACCGGGTGATCGTGTCCGCCCGGAGCATCAACAGCACCAACGTCCAGGTCATCGTGGAGGCCCTTGGGGGCGGCGGGAATGCCGGCGCCGCTGGGGCGCAGGTGCCGGACCGGACGGTGGACGAGGTGCGCCGGGAACTGATGGCGGTGATCGACAGCTATTTTGATGACAAAGGAAGCGCGGACCCGTCGTGAGCCGCGCGGATGGACCGCAGCGAGGGCAAAAGCCCAGGGCCAACAAAGTTGGACCGGGTTTTGCCTGAGACGAAGGGAAGCCGCGCGCCGCGAACAGGGGAAGCGTGACAAAGGAAGCGCGGACCCGTCGTGAGCCGCGTGGATGGACCGCAGCGAGGCAACCTATTTAAATTGGAGGAAAACAGCATGAAAGTGATTTTACAGCAGGACGTGAAGGGCCAGGGCAAAAAGGGCCAGATGGTGGAGGTGTCCGACGGGTACGGCCGCAACTTTCTCCTGCCCCGGAGGCTGGCGGTGGAGGCCACCGCGGAGAATGTGAACACCATGAAGATGCAGGACAAAGCCAAGCAGGCGCGGCTGGCTGAGGAGAAGGCGCAGGCTATGGCCGCGGCGGAGCAGCTCAAGGGCTGCCAGGTGAAACTCCGCGCTAAGGCGGGCCAGGGGGGGCGGCTGTTCGGCTCCATCACCAGCCGGGAGATCAGCGACGGGCTGAAGGCCCAGTGCGGCATCGACGTGAACAAGAGCAAGATCGTCCTGCCCGAGCCCATCAAGTCCTTCGGCGCGTTTGAGGTGAAGTGCAAGCTGGGCAGCGAGGTGTCCGGCGTCATCAACGTGTTGGTCATTGAGGACAAATAAGATGGCGAACAAGGACTCCGCCCCCCGCCGCTGGACCCCCAAGGAAGCCCAGGGGATGATCGGGCGGCTGATTGTGCCGTCCATGCTGCTGGTGATGCTGGCGGTGTCGGTACGGACCATGTGGCTGCTTATCCCCGCTGCGGCGCTGTGGGTGGTCATGCTCCTGATCCTGTATAAATATTGGCGCTGCCCCCGCTGCGGCAAAACCCTGCCAAAGATGGGAAAGGTGCGCGAGTGCCCTAAATGCGGGGCGGAAATTGACTAGGCGCTGTTTGAAAATTGAAAATATGCCCAGGGGGAAGCAATTTTTTCGCCGGACGAAGCCAGTTTGACGCAGGAATACTTTGTGTATTCCAAGGAAAATTGGAAAAATATGGCGGGAAAAGAGCCTCCCTTTGGGCGTGCTCACAATTTTCAAACAGGCCCTAAGACCAGCCTGGACGGAAGGGGTGAGCCCATGCCCACCGAGGATGAATTGAATGAACTGCAAATGCCGCACTCCGTGATGGCGGAACAGTCGGTGTTGGGCTCCATGCTCATCGACGAGCGGTGTGTACCCGCAGTGATGGAGCGGCTCCGGCAGGACGATTTCTATATGCGGCAGAACCGGGAGATCTTCCAAGCGGTGTTTTCTCTATTCAGCCAGTCCAAGACCATTGACCCGGTGACGGTGCTGAACCAGATGAAACTGGACGGGGTCTACCATGAGACCGCGTCCGTGCCTTATGTGCGCCAGTTGATGGAGGTCACGCTCACCGCGGCCAACGTGGAGGCATATGTGGAGATCGTGGCGGAAAAGGCTCTGCTGCGCCGGGTGGGGGATGCAGCCGGGGAACTGATGGAGCTGGTGCGCACAGAGGGCGGCACCGGCGCCCAGGTGCTGGAAGCGGCGGAGCAGCGCATTTACGCCATCCGCCAGGGCCGCGCCTCTCAGGGGATGAGCCCCATCTCCGTGGTGATGAACGACGTGTGGAGGACGCTCAAGGAGCGGCAGGAGCAGGGGGGGGAGTTTCCCGGCATCTCCACCGGCCTGGTGGACCTGGACCGACGCATCTCGGGCCTCAATAACTCCGATCTGATTATCGTGGCCGGGCGGCCGGGCATGGGGAAATCGTCCCTAGCGATGAACATCGGCGTGGAGGCCGCCAAGCACTCGGGCAGGAGCGTGGCGGTGTTCTCCCTGGAGATGAGCCGCGCCCAGCTGGGGATGCGCCTGGTGTCCACCGAATGCCTGATGGACAACAAAAAACTGCTCACCGGGCGGATTGTGGGGGAAGAGGAATGGGGCCGGGTAGCCTTGGCCGTTGCCAATCTGAGCCAGGCGAAGATGTACCTGGACGACAACGCGGCGCTGTCTGTGGCGGACATCAACGCCAAATGCCGCCGGATCGATAACCTGGGTCTGGTGATTGTGGACTATCTTCAGCTCATGACCTCTGCGGGCGGCCCGGCGAAGAACAGCGAGAGCCGCCAGCAGGTGGTCTCCGACATTTCCCGGGCGCTGAAGCTGATGGCAAAGCAGCTGGACGTGCCGGTGATCTGCGCGTCCCAGCTGTCCCGCGCCAACGAGAGCCGCGCCGCCTCCCAGCGCCGGCCCATGCTGTCCGATTTGCGGGAGTCCGGCGCCATCGAGCAGGACGCGGACATTGTCATGTTTATCCACCGGGAGAGCTACTACGAGGAGGACACGGACAACCCGAACCTGGCCGAATGCATTGTGGCCAAGAACCGCCACGGCGAGACAGGCACCGTCCAGCTGCTCTGGCGGCCGGAGTTCACCTGCTTCAGCAGTTTCGACTACCAGCATGACGACGAGGACCTATAGCATGGGGGACGCATTCCGGTTTGACCTGATCCCTCCGGGGTGCGGGGTGCTGTGCGCCCTGTCCGGCGGAGCGGATTCCATGTACCTGCTGTGCCGTCTGCTGGAGGGCCGGGAGGGCCATGGCTGGACCGTTGCCGCGGCTCATCTGAACCACGGCCTGCGGAGGAGCGCGGGGCGGGACGAGGAATTTGTCCGCGCCTGGTGCGGCGCGCACGGCGTGCCCCTCATGGTGGGGCAGGCGGACGTAGCCGCGTTTTCGGCTTGTGAGGGCCTGTCCGTGGAGGAGGCGGGTCGGGCGCTGCGGTACGATTTCCTGGAGGAAACGGCCCGGCAGAAGGGGCTGGAGCTCATCGCCACCGGCCATCACGCCGGGGACAACGCTGAAACGATGCTGATGAACCTGATCCGCGGCACGGGGCTGCGGGGGCTGGCGGGGATTCCGGAGCGCCGGGACAATATTGTGCGGCCCATGCTGGGCGTGTCCCGGGCGGAGGTGGAGGCGTATCTGGAGAAACACGGCGTTCCCCATGTGGAGGACGAAACCAACGCTGCCCTGGACTACACCCGGAACAGGGTCCGGAGCCAGCTCCTTCCACTGCTGGAGGAGCTCAACCCCCGGGCTTCGGCGCACATCGCCGCCGCCGCCCGGCGGCTGGCAGAGGACGAGGAGGAATTATCCCGCCAGGCGGGGCTGCTGGCGGGGCAGGGCCTTGACATACCGGAGGGCGCGGCCATCCCGGCGCGCGTGCTGCGGGAGGCCCCCCGCCCCATCGCCCTGCGGGCCTGCGCCCGGCTGCTGAACCAGGCGGGGCTGGGGGGCGGGGCGGCGCATCTGGATGGGATGCTGGCCCTGGCCGCGGGGGAGGACCCTTCCGCCCAAATCAACGTGCCGGGGGGGACGGTGCGCCGGCAGTACGATCTGCTGGTGCTGTCCGCCGCCCCCACGCCGGAGCCCCGGGCGGCGCCCATGGCGCTGTGTTTAGGAGAGAACCGCTGGAGCGGCTGGAGGATTTTCTGCGAGGAGGCGACCTGCCCCGGCAAGGCGTACCGCTCGCCGGGGGAGTTCTACCTGAAGCCGGGAGAGTACTTGGTCCGGCCCCGCCGTGAGGGGGACCGGGTGGTCCTGGGGGTCCGGCCGCGGAAAACGGTGAAAAAACTGATGATCGAGGGACGGGTGCCCGCCAGCTGCCGGGACCGGGTGCCGGTGCTGGCCCTGGGGGGACAGGTAGCCGCAGTGGGCGGCTTCGGCCCGGACAGGGGATGTTTGGCTGAGCCCGGGGGGCCGGCTGTGCATATCATTATAAAAGCAGAGGAGAATGGGTTATGCATCAAGACGTAGAACAGATCCTGTATACCGAGGAACAGCTGCGTAGCCGGGTCAAGGAGCTGGGCTGCCAGATCACGGCGGACTACGCGGGGCGGCGGCCCATGCTGATTTCCGTGCTCCGGGGGTCGTATATTTTCATGGCCGACCTGACCCGGGCCATCAACCTGGACGTGACGGTGGATTTCATGGTGGTGTCCTCCTATGGCGCGGGGACGGTGAGCTCCGGCCAGGTGGAGATCAAAAAGGACCTGTCCGACTCTATCGAGGGCCGGGACCTCATCATTGTGGAGGACATTCTGGACTCGGGCAACACCCTCTATTATCTGATGAAAGTGCTCCAGGCCCGCAAGCCCGCCTCCATCCGGCTGTGCACCCTGATGGACAAGCCGGAGCGCCGCACCAAACCTATCACGGCGGACTATGTGGGCTTTACCATCCCGGACGCCTTTATCGTGGGCTACGGCCTGGACTTTGACGAGCGGTACCGCAACCTGCCCTATGTGGGTGTGCTGAAGCCCAGCGTGTATGAGAAATAAGCGCTGAACGCCCGGGAGCAGCAGCAAGTAATGGACGGGCAGCCGTCCCAAAAGGAGAGCATCCATTTTGAAGCAGATGAGCAGATTCAGAAATATTCTGGCCTATGTGCTGGTGGTAGTGGTCCTGCTGTGGGGGCTGACGGTATTTACCGGCGCGGGCCGGCGGGACCAGGTCAGCTATGCCGCAGTGACGGATTGCTTCCGGCGGGAGCAGGTGGTGCGCTTTACGGTGGACGGCGGCGGTATGCTGACCATGGAGTTGTCCGACGGTTCCGTCCGCCGCCACGCCCTGGCGGATGTGGACGCGTTCCGCCAGGAACTGGGCGCTCTTATCGAGGAGCAGCACCAGCAGGGGTTGATTCAAAATTACGATTTCCAGCAGGGGTATGAAATACCCCTGTGGCTGGTGGTGATGCTGCCGGCGGTGGCGTCGGCGGTGTTGGCGCTGGTGATCTGGATGCTGCTCAACGCCCGGCAGCAGTCCACGCAGGGGGGCGGCCAGGGCGGGATGAGCCGCTTCGGCCGGGCCCGGACGTCGGACGGCGGGTCGGTGAAGGTCACGTTTGACGATGTGGCTGGCGCCGATGAGGAGAAGCAGGAGCTCCAGGAACTGGTAGATTTCCTCAAGGACCCGCAGAAATTCATCGACCTGGGGGCACGCATCCCCAAGGGGGTGCTGCTGGTGGGCCCGCCGGGGACAGGCAAGACCCTGTTGGCCCGGGCGGTGGCTGGGGAGGCCGGGGTAAAGTTCCTGTCCATCTCGGGCTCGGACTTTGTGGAGCTGTACGTGGGCGTGGGCGCGTCCCGGGTGCGGGATCTGTTCGACCAGGCCAAGCGGGAGTGCCCTGCCATCGTGTTCATCGACGAGATCGACGCCGTGGGCCGCCAGCGGGGCGCGGGCCTGGGCGGCGGCCACGACGAGCGGGAGCAGACCCTCAACCAGCTCCTGGTGGAGATGGACGGATTTGCTGCCAACGAGGGGGTCATCGTGCTGGCCGCCACCAACCGGCAGGACATTTTGGACCCAGCCCTGCTGCGCCCCGGCCGGTTTGACCGGCAGGTGTATGTGGGTCGGCCGGATATGAAGGGCCGGGAGGAGATTTTGCGGGTGCACACCCGGAAAAAGCCTCTGGCGGAGGACGTGGATCTGCGGGAGGTCGCCCGGGAGACTACCGGCTTCACCGGGGCGGACCTGGAGAACCTGATGAACGAATCGGCTCTGCTGGCGGCGCGGAAGAACCAGCCGTATATCACGCTGGCGGATGTGCAGGAGTCGGTGGTGAAGGTCATTGCGGGGCCGGAAAAGCGCAGCCGGGAGCGGCTGCTGGAGGACAAGCGCATCACCGCCTATCACGAGGCGGGCCACGCCGTGGTCAGCCACGCCCTGCCCACCCAGGATCCGGTGCAGCAGATCACCATTGTTCCCAGGGGAGATGCGGCGGGCATGACCATCAGCCGCCCCCAGGAGGACCGGGATCACGTCAGCCGGCGCAGGCTGGAGGAGACGCTGTCCACCCTGCTGGGCGGGCGGTGCGCCGAGCAGGCCGCGCTGGGGTTCGTGTGCACCGGCGCGGTGAGCGACCTGGAGCGGGCCACTCAGATTGCCCGGGACATGGTGACCAAATACGGCATGAGTGAAAAGCTGGGCCACGCCACCTTCACCTCCGGCCACGATGAGGTGTTCATCGGCCGCTCCATGGCCCAGGCCAAGCCCTATTCCGAGCAGACCGCGGCGCTCATCGACCAGGAGGTGAAGGGCCTGCTGGACCGGGCGTATGGGCGGTGTAAGGAGATTTTGGAGCGGGACCGGGATAAGCTGGAGCTGGTGGCGCAATTCCTGCTGGAGCATGAGACCATGAGCGCCCAGCAGTTCCAACAAGTATATGATGACCCGGCGGCGCTCCGAGCTGCGGGGGACGAAGTACAGGAGAGCTGACGCATGGAAAATTGGGAATCTGAGCTGGAAGAGAATACGCAGGGGGGGCAGCCCCCGGAACAGGCGCCGGAGCAGCCGGCACCCCCCACCGGCGCCCAGGCGAGACGGGACGCCTCCGCCGGGCGGGAGCTGTATCTAAATGTACGGGTGCTGGTGACCATGATGGGGCTGTTTGTGCTGCTGTTCACCTTTGTGGCGCGGGTGATCGTGGTCAGCGGCCCGTCCATGCAGAATACCCTGTTTGGCGGCGACCTGATCCTGGTGTGGTCAGTGGGTTACGCCCCGAAGCAGGGGGACGTGGTGGTGCTCACCCAAGAGAGCTACCAGGAGGACTCCATTGTAAAGCGGGTCATCGCCACCGAGGGCCAGCGGGTGGACGTAGACTATGCGGCCAATACGGTTTCGGTGGACGGTATGGTTCTGAAGGAGGACTATATCAAGGAGCAGATGTTCCTGCCCAGCTGGGGAGAGGGTGTCAACCACGTGGTGGTGCCGGAGGGATGTATTTTCGTCATGGGGGATAACCGGAACGAGTCCGCTGACAGCCGGTACCCCGCCATCGGCATTGTGGACACCCGGTGCGTGATCGGCCGGGGTGTGGCGGTGCTGTTCCCGGCGCACCACTGGAAGGGGCTGTAAGCGATGCGCCCTGATTTCGAGTTGCGCCCAGGCCGGCGCGGGGAGGTCGTCCCATGGAACTGATGAAAAAAAGCGTTTCTGGCCGGGTGCCCTGGCTGGTATCCGCCGGGGCGGCGTCCCTGCTGGCCGCCCTGCTTCGGCGGTGGCAGTTGGCCTCCGCCTTTGAGCCCTCCGGCCTTGCCACCCCAGGGGCCCAGTCCAGCGTCATTCTGCTGTGCGTGCTGGTGATGTCGGGGGCGTGGTTTATTCTGCTGGCCCAGTACCAGCCCCTGTCCAAGCGGCCCTGGGCCGCGGGGCAGGCCCACCGCTGGGATTTGGTATTTCTGGACGTGGGAGACCCGGTGTATCCCATTTTGGTGGTGTCGGCATCGTTTCTGGCGTTGGCCTGCGTACCGGTGCTGCTGCCCGTAGGGTTGGAGCAGTGGAAGCTGTACCAGGAGAGGGTGGCCGCCGAGCTCCAGCCCCCCAGCAACAACGGGATGCTCACCATCGCTACCGGGGTGGGGGCGCTGCTGTCCGCCCTGGGGCTGCTGCAAATGGGACGGGACGGTCTGCGCCCGGGCAAGCGCGGCCGGGGCGGGTTCTCCGCGGCCCTGCCCGGCGTGGCCGGGTGCGTGTGGATGATGGAGAGTTTCCGGGCCCACGCCGCCAACCCGGTGCAGTGGGACTACGCGCCCCAGCTGCTGGCCATCGTCTGCGGGATGATGCTGTATATGGATTTTGCTGGTATGTCGGCGGGGGCGTCCCGGCCGCGGCGGCTGTTGTGGCTGGCGGGGATGACGGCAGTGTTGTCCGCCGTGGCCATGGCCACCACAGGTTCGGAATTGGCCGCGCTGGCGGCGGCTGGGGGGCCGGTGGTGTCCCCTCAGCTGGGGGATCTGCTGCTGCTGCTGTCCCAGACGCTGGCGGCGGCCGCAGTGCTCTGGCGTCTGCCCCCAAACCTGGAAAACCCACCCAAGCTGAACTCATCCCCGCACCCCCAGCCTTCTGGGGAAGCAAGCATACAGGAGGAGACCACCGATGAATGACAAAAGATTCTATATTACCACACCGATTTACTACCCCTCGGGCAAGCTCCACATCGGCCACGCCTACTGCACCGTGGCCACCGACGCCATGGCCCGGTATAAGCGTCTGTGCGGGTACGACGTGATGTTCCTCACCGGCACCGACGAGCACGGCCAGAAGATCGAGGATAAGGCCAAGGAGGCGGGAGTCACCCCCCAGGCCTTCGTGGACAACATCGTGGCCGCCCCCGGCGGCGTGCTGGACCTGTGGAAGCTGATGAACATCAGCTACGACCGCTTCATCCGCACCACCGACGAGTACCACGTGGCCGCCATCCAGAAGATCTTCAAGCAGATGTACGACAACGGGGACATCTACAAGGGCTCCTACAAGGGCAAGTACTGCAAGCCCTGCGAGTCCTTCTGGACGGAATCCCAGCTGGTGGACGGCAAGTGCCCCGACTGCGGCCGGGAGGTGATGGACGCGGAGGAGGAAGCCTACTTCTTCCGGGCGTCCAAGTACGCGGACCGGGTGCGGGACCTGCTGCTGAACACCGACTTCCTGGAGCCGAAAAGCCGGGTCCACGAGATGGTGAACAACTTCATCGACTGCGAGGGGGGCCTCCAGGACCTGTGCGTGTCCCGCACCTCCTTCACCTGGGGGGTGCCCGTGGACTTCGACCCGGGCCATGTGGTGTACGTGTGGCTGGACGCACTGTTCAACTATATGACCGCCCTGGGTTATCAAAACGATAAATATAACGACTTGGAGAAGTTCTGGCCCGCCGACGCCCATTTTGTGGGCAAGGAGATCGTCCGCTTCCATGCCATCTACTGGCCCGCCTTCCTCATGAGCATGGGCCTGCCCCTGCCCAAGAAGCTGTACGGCCACGGCTGGCTCAACTTCAACGGGGACAAGATGTCCAAATCCAAGGGCAACGTGGTGGACCCCCACCTGCTGTCCCAGCGGTACGGGGTGGACGCCCTGCGGTTCTTCCTGCTGCGCTCCTTCCCCTTCGGCTCCGACGGCAACTTCACCAACGAGCTGCTGATCCAGACCATCAACAACGACCTGGCCAACGATCTGGGCAACCTGGTGAGCCGCACCACCGCCATGGCGGAGAAATATTTTGGCGGCGTCCTGCCGGAGGAGAAGTGGGCCGAGGGAAGGGATGGGGAGCTGACCGATATGGTCAAGGGCCTGCGTGCCCGATATGAGGCGCAGATGGAGAAATTCCAGTTCCAGAACGCCCTGGAGGAGATTTTCAAGGTGATCCAGCGGGCCAACAAGTATATCGACGAGAACGCCCCCTGGGTGTTGGCCCGGGAGATGGAAGCCAACGGCGCGCGGCTGGCGGCGGTGCTCTACAACCTGTTGGAAGCGGTGCGTGTCTGCGCCGTGCTGCTCACCCCCTTCATGCCGGAGAGCTGCGGGAAAATTTTTGCCCAGATCGGCGCGGATCAGTCTGTTCAGGATTGGGACAGCGCCGCTCGGTGGGGCGTTCTGCCCGCGGGCGTGTCTGTGTCGAAGGGGGAGACCCTGTTCCCCCGCATTGACTTGGATAAGGAGTTGGCCGAGCTGGAGCGTATTCAGGAGGAGGCCCAAAAGGCCGCCCTGCCCGAGCTGGAGGTGGAGCCCTTCCTGGAGGAGCCGGTGGACTTCGACACCTTCTGCAAGTCCGACTTCCGGGCGGTGAAGGTGAAGGCCTGCGAGAACGTGAAGAAGTCGGCCAAGCTGCTGAAGTTCACATTGGACGACGGTTCGGGGACGGACCGGCAGATTTTGTCCGGTATCGCCATGTACTACAAGCCGGAGGAGCTGGTGGGCAAGACGCTGGTGGCCATTGTGAACCTGCCCCCCCGGAAGATGATGGGGCAGGAGAGCCAGGGAATGCTGATTTCCGCCGTCCACACCGAGAAGGGGGAGGAGCGGCTGCACCTGCTGATGGTGGACGATGCCATCCCCGCGGGGGCAAAGCTGTGCTAAAGCCCCGGGAATCCGCCCGCAGGGGTGGACATTTCCGTGCATCTGTGCTAAAATATTCTCGCCGCAGTCCAACTGCTGCGGCGGGAATTCTTTCAAGAGAGAATGAGGTGACACTATGAAAAAATTTGTCACGGCTGTTCTGGCGCTTGCCATGCTGCTGAGCCTTACCGCATGCAATGGGCTGAGCTTCAAGCCAGGCGGCGGCTCGTCCTCCGATGACAAGGAGGGCTACATCGGCGACACCCTGTCCACCTATTGGTTCGACTTCACAGTGGACGACGCGTATTCCTGCTCGGAATATAGCGGATATACCGCAGGCAGCGGCAAACAGCTGGTGGTGGTATCCATGACGCTGAAGAACACCTGGGGCCAGTCGGTGGATATGTGGGACAGCGACTTCCCCCTGCTCTGGGGCGGGGAGGACGACGGGGATTTGGACTACCCGATCGCCCCTGTCTCCGACGAGCAGTTCCCCCAGGAGTATTCCCTTGGGATCAACCAGAGCAAATCCGGTGTGCTGGTGTATGAGGCGCCCGCCGACTACCGGGATTTCTCCCTGGCCTTCCTGGAAGTTTTTGAGGACGAGGACAATGAGGAGGGCCGGGACGGCGACCTCTACTTTGTGGACTTTACCGCTGAAAAAAGATAAACCCAGCAAAAAAGGGCCATCCGGCCCTTTTTTGCGCCCGCGACAAGGAGGCCTTGCCCATGCTGTTCGATACCCATGCCCATTATGACGCATCCCAGTTCGACGCCGACCGGGACGCGGTGCTGTCCGCCCTCCCCGGC
>CAJULZ010000066.1 GCA_910587205.1 uncultured Oscillospiraceae bacterium | reverse complement strand
ATCGTCCTGCTCCCCTTCAACACCACATGGGGCAACCTGCGCAAAGACGTATCCTTGGTCCTTCCCTATGGGGACGTCCAGTCAGTGGAGCTGCGGGATAACCTGCTCAACACGGTCATCACCATCCGCACCAGGTCGGACACCATTCGCCTGACCACCCAGCAGGCGGAGCTGAGCGGCCTGCGGAGTTCCGGCATCTACGCCACCATATATGCCGGTTTCTTCAAAAACTGGCACAAGGAAAATCTGGACGGCACGCTGGCGGCGCTGAAAAGATTGGGAACCAGCTGCGCGTAACACATTTAGAATCGAGACCTGTTAGGCGCTGTTTGAAAATTGGAAATATGCCCGGCCGGGAGAGATTTTTTCGCCGGACGAAGACGGTTGGACGCAGAAACACTTTGTGTATTCCAAGGAAAATTGGCAAAGTATGGCAAAAAAGAACCTCCCTTTGGGCGTGTTGACAATTTTCAAACAAGCCCTGCTCAAACCGGTTCAAATCGTGGAAATATTTTCGTTCCACCCCGTCAGCGGCGCGCCGGCGCCGCATAGCGGGGACATCTCAAAAACATAGCGGGGGACGGGTCATAGTTGGCCCGCCCCCCGCTTAGTCCCCCGCAACCGGGGAATACTGTGTTTGTTACTTCAGGCCGTTCTCGTAGGCCTCGATCATCTTCTTGACCATCTGGCCGCCCACGGAACCGGCCTGCTTGCTGGTCAGGTCGCCGTTGTAACCCTGCTTCAGGTTGACGCCTACCTCGTTGGCCGCCTCCATCTTGAACTTGTCCATAGCCTCGCGAGCGCCGGGAACCACCAGACGGTTGGAATTGTTCGTGTTAGACATATCCTTATTCTCCTTTTCGAATCTTGGTTGTAGTTCATTCGTTGGATCGGGAATCCGAGCATAGTTTGAGCCGTCTGGATTTTTATATGCGGCGCGCGCGCTGGTAAGTTTAGGGCTTTTGCCGCAAAAAAAGCGCCCCATGCCCAAGCGGCACAGGACGCTTTTTTTATTTTATACGGCGCAGTTTGATCACCTGATGGTCCTCGTTGGCGTGGGTTGGGAACAGGAACAGGTTCCCTTCCCGGTCGGCCGCGATGTCGTGGGCCCTTAGGTCGGAATTGAACGTACCCAGCTGGGCGGCAATCTCCATGGTCTCCGGGTCAAAAACAGTCAGGTATCCGGCGCGGCCCACCACGTAGACGTACCGGCCGTCCGTATCCACACCGGAGGGCGACCCCATAGAACCGCTGCAATAGCCCACCACGTTCCCTCTTGTGTCAAAAACATGGACGGCATCCTTTTCCCGGTCGCAAATCCAAATGTGATCCAGCTGGTCGACACATAGCGCGTGCACCAGAAGCATCTGCCCCGGGGTGTCCTCATACGGCTTGGACCAATCGCCCACGCCGCCAAAGGTTTTTTCATATCCGCCATCTTTGTTGAAAATATGCACGGCGCGGTTGCCATAGCCGTCGGCGAACACATATCTGCCGTCACGGGTCACACCCGCGTCGGTGGGCATATTGAACGGCCCGGCCACCCGTTTGACGCCTTGTTGGGCCACATAAAAGGCCCACATAGGGACAACGCCCAGGTAAGGCTCCGTGGGGAACAACTTCCCATCCCGGCGCATCCGGGCCAGCGTACCCATGTCCATACCGGTATCACTCGGCCGGCCATGCTCCCCAAAGCGGCGGAACAGGTTCCCGTCCAGATCGAACTCCAGCACCTCATGGCCATGGGTGTTGGTGCAGATGATCGTCTTATGTCCCTGGTGATAATAGATGAAATGGATATAGCTGTCCAAAATTTCACCGCCGAAGGCTTTGACAAACTGCCCGGATGGCGTCAGCTTCACAATCTGGCCCGGGTCGCGCATGGCCAGGTAGACGTTGCCCTCCGGATCGGTGCAGCCGCCGGCCACGCTGCACCGGCCCAGGGCCGCAGGTAGCCCCTTGGCGAAATCGGACTCGTACTCATAGGCGAAGCCGCCGTCCGAGTAAACTGTTTTCTGGATGTAATCGCGCTCCTTCGCGCAATGCAGAATTTTCATACAGAACCGCTCCTTTTCCTCTGGTCTATACCCCAGCCTCACGGCCCAGGATATGAAATGCCCCCCATATCGGGGCGGGAGCGCGGCCGCGCCGAGTTCAAGGGCGCCCCGCCCGCCCCGCCTCCATGGCGTGAATCAGGTGCACAATGGCCTCATGAGTGGGCGTGGGCACGCCGCTGCGGCGGCCCGCCCGAACCACACTGCCGCTGATGTTGTCCACTTCGCTGGGGCGCCCGTCCCGCAGATCGGCGTATATGCTGGTATAGCCGTCCGGGGCGTTATCGCACACCGCCTTTACCCCGGCCGCCGTCTCCTCCAGGTCAAATTCCAGCCCCTCGCCTGCGGCCGCCTCCACCGCCTCCCGGATCAGGGCACGGCAAACCGCCCACGCGTCCGGGTTGGCTGAGATGAACCCCAGCGGGCACTGGAGCACGGCGGTGAGGGCGCTGGCGGACACATTGGTAAACAGCTTGCCCCAGATCAACCGGCGCACCTGGTCGCTGACGCTGGCCTCCAGGCCTCCGGCAGTGAACACCTCCGCAACGGGCTGCAGCCGGGCGGGGTCGCCCTCCAGACTCCCTAAGTAGGTGTGCCCGCTGCCCCCATGACGGACGATCCCCAGGCCGTCCACGGCGCTGTTGTGCTGGGTGGTGCCGATGAGCACATGGGCGCGGTCAGTGAATTCCAGCAGGGTATCCTCATGGCCGGAGCCGTTTTGCAGCGTCATCACATAGGTGTCCGGCCCGATAAGATGACGGTTTGCTTCCAGTGCGCCGCGGCTGTACATGGCCTTGACAAAGACGATGACCAGGTCGGCAGGTTCCATCCCCTGCGTGCTGGTGACGGCGTCGGGCCGGCACAGAGTGGTGGAGCCGTCCTTCTCCCGGATGGACACGCCGTCCCTCCGGATGGCCTCCACCAGCGCGGCGTTCACGTCCACAATGGTCACGTCGGCGCTCCGGCTAAGATACCCTCCGAAAAGGGCCCCCATGGCGCCGCCGCCTAAAACAGTGATCCGCATGGCCGCCCCTCAGCCCTTGAGCAGATCCATGTGCACCTTGACCACGCACTTGCGGAAGGTGGCCGGACCATCCAGCACAGTGCCGGGGCGGTGGGCGTCCCAGGGGAAGAACACGGCGAAGCAGCCCGGCCGCGCCGTGACAAAGCTCTCATCCGGCGCCGACTCCAGGAAATAAGTGTCGGCGGCCTCCCGGGCCTCCACCACCTTGCCGCCGCCCAGATAGGGGGCAATGCCGAACCGCTCGCTGCCGGAGGGCCAATACTGCACATCGATGTAGTTGTGGTGGATTTCCGGATGGGTCTCCTCCACCGGGAGGGTGGTCAGGTCGAACACCTTGGCGTAAAGCATCTCCCCGTCGATGGGGTAATCGCCCGGCTCCAGGGCCTCGATGTCGGTGGACTTCACGTATTCCAGGGCGCGGCGGATGGCCGCGGGATATGCCTGGAACCCGTCGTCTGTTTTCAGGCTGGAAAAAATCATGTGTGGTGGCCTCCTTTTAATTAACCCGTTTCAGGGCGATAATCTGGTGCTCAAAATTGGCGTGGGTTGGGAACAGGTAGAGGTTCCCCCTGCTGTCGGCGGCCAAATGGTGCCCGCGGAGATTCCCGTTGAAAAAGCCCAGCTCCCCAACCACGTGAAACGCAAGGTCAAAGATGGTGAGATATCCGCCCCGGCCCACCACATAGATATACTGCCCGTCGGTGTCCACGCCGGAGGGCTGGCCCATGTTGTTGCTGCAATAAGCCAGAAGCCCGCCCTCTGCGTCAAACACATGGACGGCGTCCTTCTCCCGGTCGCACACCCAGATGTTGTCGTTGACGTCCACGCAAAGGGAGTGGGGAACCAGGAATCTGCCCGGCGTGTCGGTGTCCGGGTCAAACACGCCCACGCCGCCCCAAGTCTTGATGTACCTGCCGTCCCGGTCGAACTTGTGGACCGCCACATTGCCGTAACCGTCGGTAAAATAATAGTTCCCCTTGGAGTCAACGTCCACGTCGGTAGGCTTGTTGAACGGTCCCGCCAGCTTGGAGCCCTGGAAGTTCAGGTACTGGGCGTAGGAGCCGCCGTTATTGCCCAGGAACGGTTCGGTGGCAAAAATCCCCTTATGGATACGGGTGAGGTTATAAATACGGTCGCTGTCCCTGCCGCTGTCGCTGGGCTTCCCCTTCTCGCCGAACGTGCGGACGATTTCCTTCCCATCCATGGTCATCTCAATGGCGTAGTCGTCGTTGGTCTGCACCAGCACTATGGTGCCGTGATCCGTGCACTCGAAGAAATGGAGGTGCCCCAGCAGACCGTCCCCGATGTGGCCCAGGTAGTTCCCCTCCGGGTCCAGCTTGATCAGGCACGTCCGGGGCTCGGGGCTCATAAAGCTGCCTCCCCGCAGACCGCAGTATAGATTGTCGTCCTTGTCCACGCAGCCTCCGGAGATATTCCCCATAAGGGGGACCAGCTTGTACTCCTCCGGCAGGCCCTTCGCATAGTCCATGAACAGCTGGTAACGGAACCGGCCGTCCTCTGTCTCGAGGAACACCTTCTGCCGCTCCGCGCGGCTGTCGCCGCAGTGCATGACTTCCATAGCTTCCTTCCCTTCTTTCGTCGGCCCGGCCCGGCCCGGCCGGGCGGGTGTGGGTCGGGCGCTTCCCGCCCGCATCAAATCCCAGGCGGCGGGATCAGAACCCGCCGCCTGGTGCATTTCCTGTAAAAACTGTCGCGCCGGGCGGTCAGCCGTTCGCGGCCAGCCAGTCGTTCAGCTGGGTCTGGTAGCAGTCGATGATGTCCTGCACACCGGCCTCCTCCAGCGCCGCCAGGAATTTGGGCAGCTCCGTGGCGGGGTCGGCCTGCCCGCAGTTGAGCACCGCGCGGTACTGCTTGGAGACGTTAAAGCAGGCGGTGATCTGGTCGGCGATGGAGGAAGTGTCCACCGACAGGCCCACGTACTTGGACACCGGGGTGTTCTGCAATTTTTCAAAGGAGACGTCACGGTAATCGCCGCCCATGCCTTCCCAGGGATAGGCGATGTAGCAGTTGGGGAAGAAGTCCTCGTTCTTGTGGTAGCGGGCGCTGCCGCCGTCCACACCCTCAGGGTAGCAGGCCTCGCCGTTTTCATTGAGCACCCAGTCCTTGCCCTCGATGCCCCACAACAGGATGTTCATCACGTCGGCGTTGGTGTACATCAACTCCAGGAACTTTGCCGCCGCCTCGGGCTCCTTGCAGGTGACGGGCATGCAGTAGCCGAACTTGACCAAGTTGCTGCTGGAGATGACGGGGGTGCCCAGCTCCTTGCAGATCACGCTGTGGCCGGTGGAGGACGCCTTGTTCACCGGGGTGGAGGGGCCGCCCTGGCCGGAGATGCTGAAGGACAGGTTGCCGGACAGCTGGGCGTCGCGGGTCTGCTCGGTGATGGCGGAATCCTTATAGACCAGGCCGTCCACATACCACTGGTGGGCCATGGTGACGGCGTTCTTATACTCCTGGGTGGAGTAGTAATTCATCACCGTATCCGTCTCGGCGTCCACATAGATCAAGCTGTACTGATCGCCCAGGTTGTCAAAGGCAAAGGTGTCGCTCCATTTTTCCTCGCCTACGTAGAACGCATAGTTTTCCACGATGGAGCCGTTGGCGTCGTTGGGGCCGATGCCGGCCAGGGTGGAGTTGTCCACCACCTGGCGCATGATCTCGGCATAGGCGGTCCAGTTATCGCAGGCCTCGGCCTGTTCCACCAGGTCCAGCTCCTCCAGGATATCCTTGTTCATGGTCAGCCAGAAGCTCTCGTTCAGCTCACGCAGGTTGGGAATGCCCATGATCTTGCCGTCCACCGTGGTAGCCGCCAGATAGTCGGCCGTCAGTTCCAGGGCCTTAGGGGCATGCTCCTGGAGATAGGGGGTCATATCCATGACCTGCTTCTGGGCCACCAGGGTGCCGAACGTACTGCCGCCGGCGGGGTTGAAGCAGAGCAGATCCATCTGGTCGCCGGCGGGAATGCCCACGCTGACCCGGGTGCCGATGTCTGCGGGAGCGTTATAGTGCAGGTTGACGCGGACGTTGATCAGTTTCTCCGAAATCTCGTTGATGGCGGCGGAAATCTCCTCCGCAACCTCCGTGCTGGTCGCGGTTGTGGTGAATAGCTCCACGATGATCTCCTTTACCTCCTCAGGGTCGTCGTCCCGCTCGTCGTCGGGGTCGTCGGCCTCATCGCCGCCGGGCTGGGAAGCGGGGGCGGGGGTGCCGTCCCCTGACGGCTCGGTGGGGCCGCAGCCGCTCAAAACGGAGAGCGCCATGACCATTGCCAGCAGCAGTGCAAGCAGCTTCTTCAGTTTCATTGATCGTTCCTCCTTAATATTTGTAGGGTACTCTCTGTATATCCACCGGGCCGCCCCGGCTAATACACCGTGTCACTCCTTCACACCTCCCAGGGCAATCCCCGCCACAAACGCCTTCTGGAAGAAGGGGTACAGCAGCAGGATAGGCACCGTACCCACCACGGCGATGGCCATGCGGATGGAGATGCTTGGCATGTCCGCCGAGCTGCCCACATCCATGTTGGCCAGGGCCATGATGTTGTCGATGATGCTTTTCAGGTATTGCTGGAGGGAATACAGCCTGGTGTCCGTGATATAGTACAGGCCGTTGGTCCAGTTGTTCCAGTAGCCAAGGCCGGTCATCAGCCCCACCGTGGCCAGAATGGGCAGGGACAGGGGAAGCACAATGGTGAAGTAGATACGCCATTCCCCCGCGCCGTCGATCTTGGCCGCTTCAATGAGGGTGGGGTGGATGCTGGACGAGAAATAGTTCTTATATAGGATGACAAAGAAGCCGGTGAACAGCAGGTTGGGGAAAATCCACGCCCAGATGGTGTCCTTGATGTGGAAAAACTGCGTCCACATGATATAGCTGGGCACCACGCCGCCGTTGAACAGCATGGCGAAGAACACCAAGAAGGTGAAAAACCGCGCCCGCTTATAGTCCCGGCGGGACAGGGGATAGGCCAGCAGCGGCGTGATGAGCAGGCTCAGCCCCGTCCCGAACACGGTGATGAATAAGGTCACGCCGTAGGCCTGGAGCACCCGCATCCCGTTGGTGCTGAACAGCCATTCGTAGGCGTACACCGACCACTCCTTGGGCCAAAAGCTGTAGCCGAACTGGGCCAGGGCATCCTCGCTGGTAAAGGAGGAGGCGATCAGCATCCAGAAAGGCAGCAGGGCGCAGAGGGTGCAGAAGATCAGGATGATGTTGACGACGATACGGAAGATTCGGCTGGAGGTCCCGCCCACCGCGTTCGTGTTCATAGAGCACACTCCTTTCCTTTCGCGCCGCCCCTGTTAAAACAGCGCGTTGTCCCGGTCCAGCTTCCGGACAATCATGTTCACGGTAAACACCAGCAGGAACCCGCACACGGACTGGAACGCGCTGGCCGCCGACGCGGAGGAGATGTTGTTCAGCACCATCATGCTCCGGTAGACATAGGTGTCGATGGTGTTGGTTACGTTGTACAGCGCGCCGGAATCCATGGGCACCTGGTAGAACAGGCCGAAGTCGGAATAGAATACGCGGCCCACCTGAAGCAGGGTCAGGGTGATGATGGTTGGCTTGAGCTGGGGGATGGTGATCTTGGTGATCTGCTGCCAGGGGCTGCACCCGTCCACCATGGCCGCTTCGTACAGCCCACGGTCAATGCCCACGATGGAGGACAGGAAAATCACCGAGTTATAGCCTACCTGCTTCCAGTTGTGCACAAACGCCAGCAGGAACGGCCAGACCTTTTCCGTCCCGTAGAAGTTGATCTCGTTCCCCTTGCCCAGGATTGCCTTGTTGATGAAGCCCGCCTCATTGGACAGGAAGGCAAACACAATGTAAGCCACCACAATCATGGAGATCAGCTGAGGCAGCAGGATGGAAGTCTGGTAAAAGCTCTGCACAATTTTCTTGGTGACAGAGGCCAGGCAGATGCCCACCACCATGCCGGTGAATATGCCGATCACGATGAACGCCAGGTTATAGAGCAGGGTGTTCCGGGTGATAATCCAGGCCGTCTCGGTGCTGAACAGGTATTTAAAGTTGTCCAGCCCCACCCACGGGCTCTCCCAGATTCCCAGGGAGTAGTCAATCTTTTTGAACGCCAGGGATATGCCCACCATAGGCAGATAATTGTTGATCAGCAGGTACACCAGCCCGGGCACCATCATGAAATCCAGCGCGCTGAGCACCTTCTCCTGGTAAAGAAGATGGAGCGTCCGGGCAAAAATCACCGCGCCGAACAGGATAGGCAGCGCTGTGCCAAACGTCGTCTGCGCCTCCTTGGCGGCGCTGAGCGTCCCCTTCAGCGAGACCGTCGCCGCCACCATGCACACGATCACCGCCGCGGAGCAGATCAGCATCAGCACAGCGGTGACGCGCCGCCGCGCCAGCGGCCGGACAGCCAGCACCACCAGAGCTAGGGCGCAGACCGCAATCACGTAGGGCAACAGGCTGAGCTGAGTCAGCGTCCCTTCAGCGACCTCCTTCCGGGTCATCAGGTCGAAACCGGTAAAGGGGTGGGAGACGCGCTTGTACGTGTATGTGGCAAAGGGCGCGGCCAGCGACATCACGGCCATCACCGCGAAGCCGGCGATGTCAAAGGTGGCGGGCAGCAGCCCTTCCTGGTGCAGGATGTGCAGCCCCCGCATAAACAGCAGCGCCGCGGCGGCTATGGGAACCAGGTGCCCCCAGAGCACGCCCACCCGGCGGGCCCCCGCCGCACTCAGCGCGCCCTCCACCGTCATGGAAAATACGATGGCCGCGGCCGCAGCCACCACCGCAGCCGCCAGCAGCGCAATCCCCGCCGTCCTGCGGCCCACCTTTCCGGCCAGCAGCGCCAGTATGATGGCCGCAGCGGCGCACACCGCCACAATAATCATAAGCGCATTGGGCCGGACGGCCACAGTTCCCCCGGCGATGGAGGCGCCGGTCAGGAACCGGTAGCCGTGCAGGTTATACACCGTGGAGTTGTAGGTGTAGCATACCACCGGCAGGAAAAGCCCCGCCAGCATCAGCGCCGCGAGCACGATGGCGTCGGGCAGGATCCCTCTCGTCTGCGGGGGCGCCTGAGACAGAAGTTTCTTCCTCACATGGATTCCCTCACTTTCCTTTGTTTCCGACCGGCGTCGGGCCGTCAGCCCTCATCCCAGGGGCCGGGCCTGCCGTTGCGCGTTCTTTCCCGCTCCAGCTCCTCGGGCGGCATATATTTCCGGAATACCCCGTCAATGAGGACGCAGCACCCCAGCATACACAGCGTGGGCAGTACGAACAGCGCGCCCGGCAGCAGCCAGATACACAGCCCAGCCGCCCCGATCAGCACCCCCACCAGCAGCGAGACCGGCAGATGTGCCAGCCCCAGGGCCAGCGCATTTTTTAGAATGGTTTTCAGCGGCGCTTGGAACCGCGCTATATTGGCCGCCACCCAGACAAAGTACACCGCCAGCAGCCCGGCGAATACCGCCACCGGAACCCAGAGGCCACCCCACCCGGCGCCCTGGTCGGCCATGGCCCGGAGCAACGACACATCCACCACCAAAACCGCCGTCATCGCCGCGTAGAGCACCCCCGCGGCCATCGACTGGCGGAAATTCCGCTTACAGGAGGCAAAATAGTCCAGCACGACCATCCCTCTCCCGTGCCAGATGTCCCGATATGCCACATCGTAAAAGGCGGTGGTGGACATGCCGATGGTGACCACCGGGATACTGGTCAGCAGCCAGAGGACATCCAGCAGCACGATGTCCAGCACCTTTTTGACCCCAATGACCAGCGGGCTGTTATCTTGGAAAATCTGGTTCATAACCATCCCCTCATCAAACGCAGACGGCCCAGCATACCACGCGCCGCAAACCTGATTCTTTGGTGATATGGTTCACTTTCTATCTATTTTTATAACACGCATCCTGCACTTTGTAAAATCGCAAACAGAGGATAGTAGCCATAATATAGACATTATAGTAATTTTCACTGCTTCAAAAAATATGGCGCAAAGCGCTGTCATCATTCGCCAAATTTCTGTTGGATTTTGGTCGATTATACCAAATTGCACGCCGGTATCCCGTGTTTTCCTCGCCCCAGCAATTGAAACGCTTCGAATTTCATAATATTAAATCTATGGCAGGCCCGCATTTACCTGTCCCGGCCAGCGCTCCCCCGTGCATCTGCACAAACCCGCCCTGAGGCAAAAATGCCCAGCCGGCGGCAGGGCGCCGCCCGGCTGGGCATCCTGCCCGGCGGCGTCACTGACCGCGCCCATCCGGGTCTATATTCCGGTCTATCAAAACCTTCCTCGTATACTCCTCAATCGAATAAAAGCACTTGACCAAATATGAGACATACCTCTCCGCCTCTGTGGAGAGATACGCGTCCTTCCGCATCGTCAAGACCACCTCCCCTTTTTCCAGGCAGTCCCGGATGGGGATGAACACGATCTCCTCCGACCCGCTGGGCAGCCCTTCGCGTTCCGAGATCATCGGCATGCAGAACACGCAGCCCAGGCCCTTCCGCGCCGCCTCGAACAGCACGTCCTTTTCATCCAGTTTGAGCAGGTTGCAGCGGCATCCCGCGCTACGGAAAATTTCCTGGGCGCGCTCATAGGTCTGGGCGATATTGCTGCAAAACAGCAGCTGCCCTTCCAGCTCCTTCAACGTCACGCTGACCTGCCCGGCAATGGGGTTGTCCTGGCTGACGGCGATAAAAAACCTCGACTCCAGCAGCACACGGTTTGTAAACCGGCTGTCCGCGATGGGCCCCAGGTTCAGCCCGAGATCCGCCTCGCCGCTGGCCAGCATATGGCGGATTTCGTCCGTGTCGCAGGTCAAAAGCTCTACCTCGTGCCCCGGGTGGCCGGCGGCGTATACCGCCGTGACGTCCCGCAGCACGCCAAACGCAGACGCCACGCGCAGCTGCCGGCGGCTCCGGTTCGCGATCTGCTTGGCCTGCTCCATCCCTTCGTCCAGCATGGAAAACGCGCTGCCCACATACCCCAGGAAGCAGCGCCCCGCCTCCGTCAATGTGATCCGGTTACTTGCCCGGGCAAAAAGCGTCACCCCGATGTCCTTCTCCAGTCTGGATATGGCGGCGGAAAGGGCGGGCTGGGAAATAAACAGTATCTTTGCCGCCTTGGTGATATTCTGTGTTTCCGCCACCGTTTGAAAATAGCGCAGCTGCAACAGATCCATCGTTCTTCCCCCTTTGCCGGCGCGCCTCTCCCGGCGGAGCGTGTCCGCCCCATGGTTATTATACCACAGCCCCCGCGGAATGCAATCGATTTCTCTTCCTGGCCGCGCCCACGTTGACTTAGCCCCGGAAGCGGGGTATTATAAAGACACAGTCGGCGTTCCGGAGACAGGTGCTCCACAGCACAGCCTCTGGAATGCCCTGCGCCCGAGGCGCCGGATGCAAGCCCCTGTGCGGAGACAAGGGATTGCATCCGGTGCCATTTTTTACCCCTTTCCGGCACATCCTAAACCCATGCGCGCGCACCGGCAGGGAATGACCGCGGCCGCGCGCCTTATCACGACTTTAAGGGGGATTTCAGCATGGTCTATGGTTATATCCGAGTCAGCACCCGGGAACAGAACGCCGACCGCCAACTCCTCGCCCTGCGGGACGCCGCCATCCCCGGGCAGAACATCTTTACGGATAAGCAGTCCGGAAAGGATTTCAACCGGCCCTGTTACAGACAGCTGGTAAAAAAATTGAAGCCGGGCGACCTGCTTTACATCAAAAGCATCGACCGGCTGGGACGGAATTATGAGGAGATTCAACGCCAATGGCGCGTGCTCACCAAAGAGAAAGGCGTCGACATCGTGGTGCTGGACATGCCCCTGCTGGACACCCGCCGGGGCAAGGACCTGGTGGGCACCTTCCTCAGCGACATTGTGCTTCAGGTGCTCTCCTTCGTGGCGGAAAACGAGCGCACCAATATCCGCCAGCGCCAGGCCGAGGGCATCGCCGCCGCCCAGGCCCGGGGCGTGCGGTTCGGCCGGCCGCCCCGGCCTCTCCCCGACAGCTACCACAGCGCCTACCGGCGCTGGAAAGCCGGCGCTATCACCGGCACCGAGGCGGCAAAAGAATGCGGCATGGCCCTTTCCACGTTCCGCTACCGCGCGGAAACATACGAGCAAAGCGCCCTGCCGAAATAGGGAAACTCGCTTGCAGAACTGTACGCTCCTGCAACTCCGCATGCTCCGCCCTTCGCTTCTCTGAGGAATTCCCTGCCCACAAGCGGGCCCAGGACAGGGAAGCGCCGCCGCGCATGCTGAGCGCGGTACGCACGCGCCGGGCGGATTCCGCGGGAACCCCTTGACGTCCCGTCCCCCTTCCGGTACAATGTCTTTGACCGGAAAATTCACCCTCAGGAGGTATCGCAATGAAACCCAACGTATATTTCACCCGGGAACTTACCCCGGAGGCCATGCTCCGGCTCTATGCCGCCCTGGGCGTCAAGCTGGACGGCAAGGTGGCCGTCAAGCTCCACTCCGGCGAGCCGGGCAACCAGAACTTCCTTCGCCCGGATTTTATGAAACCCATGATCGACCATGTGGGCGGCGTCATCGTGGAGTGCAACACCGCCTACGACGGCGGGCGCAACACCACCGACGCCCACCGGCACACCATGGACGCCCACGGCTGGACTGCCGCCGCCCCGGTGGACATTATGGACGAGGACGGGGACATGGAGCTGGCCATCCCCGGCGGCAAGGTGATCCAGAAGAACTATGTGGGCGCAAACCTGAAGAACTACGACTCCCTGCTGGTGCTGTCCCACTTCAAGGGGCACCCCATGGGGGGCTTCGGCGGGGCGTTGAAGAACATCTCCATCGGCATTGCCTCTTCCCACGGCAAGGTGTATATCCACGGCGCGGGGGATGAGGAAAAGTTCTGGGACTCCGACCATGATTCCTTCCTGGAAGCCATGGCGGACGCCGCCTGGTCCATCCACAACCGGTTCCAGGGCAAAGTCGCTTACCTCAACGTGATGAAAAACATGTCCGTGGACTGCGACTGCTGCGCCGTAGCCGCCGACCCCAAGATCGGTGATATCGGCATTCTGGCCTCTCTGGACCCGGTGGCCCTGGATCAGGCGTGCCTGGATCTGGTGTACCAGTCCGATGACCCTGGCAAGGCCGACTTGATCCAGCGCATCGAGTCCCTGAACGGCGTCCATACCGTGGAGGCCGCCGCCGCACTGGGCATTGGCACGCGGGAGTATGAATTGGTGGAGCTGAACTAAGAAAGAAGCACAGAAAACAGAGGGACATGGGTTCAGCCATGTCCCTCTGTTTTTTCAGTCAAAGTCAGTATCCATGCTCCTTCAGCCATGCCACGGCGTTTGGAAATCCAGCCTCAGCGGCCTTTCGGTACCTCCCGGCCGCTTTTTCCATATCGTTCAGTTTATTCTCATAGAGCGCACCCAGGTTGAACGCCGCGTGCGCGCCTGCCAGCGCGCCCCGGTGAAGCTCCCGCTGGTCAAGGCCATCCATCAGAATTTAACCCACCTCAACAATGGTGCCACCCCCCAGCACCGCGCCGGCTTCATCATACGCCACCGCCGCCTGCCCCGGCGTGACGGCCCGCTGGGGCTGGGCAAACGCAATCCGGACCCCGTCCCCCGACCGGATCACCCGGGCAGGCTGCTCCCGCTGGCGATAGCGGGTTTTCACCAGGGCGTCAAAGGGCTGGCCGGGCGGGTCGATGAGCCAGTTCCAGTCCGCCGTCACGCAGCCCGTGGAGTATAACGCCTCCTCCGGCCCCACGGTGACGGTATTGTCCTCCATGCACTTGGCGCACACATAAATGCGGCCGGACGAGGACACCCCCACCCCACGCCGCTGGCCGATGGTGAGCCCCGCCGCCCCCCGGTGGCGGCCCACCACCTTGCCCTCCAGATCCAGAATGTCCCCGGCGGGGAAGGCCTGGCCGGTGTACCGCTCCAGGAAAGACAGGTAGTCTCCATCGGGGATGAAGCAGATGTCCTGACTGTCCCGTTTCTGGGCGTTGGTAAAACCCGCCCGCTCCGCGATCTCCCGGGCCTGGGCCTTGGTCAGCCCCCCCAGGGGGAACAGGGTGCGGCCCAGCAGCTCCCTGGGGATAGGGTAGAGCACGTAGCTCTGGTCCCGGCCCAGGTCGGCCGCCTTGCGGAGCCTCCAGCCCCCCGCCCCGTCGGGCAGGATGCGGGCGTAGTGCCCGGTGGCCAGGTAATCGCACCCCAGCTCCCGGGCTTTCTCATGGAGCAGGCCAAACTTTAAAAAGCGGTTGCAGTCCACGCAGGGGTTAGGAGTCTCCCCCCGGCGATAGCCCTCCACAAAGCGGCAGATCACCTGCTCCTCGAATTCCCGGCGCAGGGGGAGGACATGGTGGGGGATGCCCATCCGCTCCGCCGCCGCCCGGGCGTCGTCCAGCGTCTCCGGCGGCGTGCCGTACAACTCCATGGTGGCCCCCACGCACTCATAGCCCTGCTCCCGCAGCAGCCACACCGCCGCGCTGGAGTCCACTCCGCCGCTCATAGCAACCAGCACCCGGTTCCCCTGCCCCATTTCCCCGCACCCCCTATTTATAGCAAAATTATAGGGCCCGGAGCCCCTCCTGTCAAGGGAGGGCCCCAGGCCCCCATTTTTCAGCACAACGAGGACACAAATTTCTCAATCTCCCCATTCACCAGTCCCGGCGCATCGGTATTGGAATTGTGCCCCGCCCCCGGCGCCCACACCAGCGGCAGGCCGTCCTGCCGGTTCCACGCCCGGTTGTAGCGCTTGGCGGAGCCCGCCCCGTCCTTCTCCCCGCAGATCAGCAAGGCCTGGCATTGGATATCATAGGTCCGGCCCGCCTCCACCGCCTCCGCGACGATCCGGAAGCCGTGATCCGCCAGGGCGCAGTATTCCCGCTTCTCATAGGACTCCATGAAATACTTCATCAGGGCGCGTCCATACTCCGAGGTGGCGGTGCCCTTGACCCCCACCCGCACCAGCAGCTTCCACGGGAAGGCCAGGTACATCCATTCCGTGTGCTTCAGCAGGTACAGCTCCGCCCCCGTATAGTATTTCCGCTTCAGGGAGCAGGAGTCGATGGACACGAAGCCGGACGCCGTACCCGGATACCGCTCCATGTACACCTGGGACAGGTAGCCCCCCATGGACTGCCCGATCAGCACCGGGCGCTGGGCCCCCTCCCGCTCCAGAATGGCGTGGAGCCAGTCCGCCAGATCGTCCATGGAGAAGGTCAGCGGGAAGGGCCGGGAGGCCCCGTGGGCGGGAGCGTCCCACACCAGACAGTTGAATTTGGATTCAAACGCCTCCACCTGCTTGTCAAACAAACGGTGGTCGGCGGTAAGCCCCGGCAGGAACACCAGCCAGGGCGCGCCCGTCCCCGGCCCGCCCGCCCAGTAATGGATATCCCCTGAATGGGTAGAAAAAACCTGCTCTGTCACTGTCTGCCCCTCCTTTTTGGAAAGGCCCCGCCCGCTTTGCAGACGGGGCCTCCTGTCGTTACAGCGCCCGCAGCATACCGGGACCTTTTTTCATCAAAACCAGCCCGCACGCCGCCGTAAACGCCGCCAGCAGGGCCAGCGGCAGGA
>CAJULZ010000065.1 GCA_910587205.1 uncultured Oscillospiraceae bacterium | reverse complement strand
GGCAGCAGGATGGGGGTGGCGATGAGGATGATGGGGGCCATGTCCATGATCATACCCAGCACCAGCAGGATCACGTTGAGCAGGATGATCAAAATGATCCGGTTGTCGGTAAGGCTCAAGACGGCCTGGGAGGCCAGCTCGGGCACGTGGAGCAGGGTCAGGCAGTTGCCGAACACTTGGGAGGTAGCGATCAGGATCAGCACGATGGCCAGGGTGTTGACGCACTCGTCCAGGGCCTTCCACACGCCCTTCCAATCCAGTCCCTTGTAGACGAACACGGAGACGAACAGGGAGTAGATAACGGCGATGGCGGCGGACTCGGTGGCGGTAAACTTGCCGGTGACAACGCCCACGATTACAATAATGATGGCGGCCAGGGCCCAGATGGAGGTCAAAAACTGCTTGCAGAAGTTGACGAGGTGGAACTTTTCCCCCTTGGGGTAATTGCGCTTGACGGAAATGATGTAGGAGCCGATCATCAAGGCGATGGCCAGGATGGCCCCGGGCATGTAACCCGCCAGGAACAGGGAGCCCACCGAGATGCTGCCCGCAGTCATGGAGTAGATGACCATGTTGTGGCTGGGGGGCACCAGCAGCCCCTCGCAGGAGGAGGTAATGGTGACGGCGGTGGAGAAATCGTCGTCATAACCCTGGTCCACCATCATGGGGATCATAATGGAGCCGATGGAGGCGGTGTCGGCGGCGGCGGAGCCGGAGATGCCGCCGAAGAAGTAGGAGGCCACAATGTTCACCATGGCAAGGCCGCCCCGCATCCAGCCCACGCAGGCGTTGGCCAGGGCGATGAGCTTGTCGGAAATGCCGCCGGAGCCCATCAGCACGCCCATGGTGATGAAGAAAGGCACCGCCATCAGGGAGTAGGAGCTGATGCCTTTGACCATCAGGCGGCAGACATCGGACAGGCTGTTGCCCATAACCATCATGCAGAACACAGAGGCCAGGCCCACGGCGTAGGCGATGGGGAACCGGAGCAGGATCATCAGCCCAAAGCTGACGAGCAGAACGATGATCGCCAGCGTCTGAGTATCCATTACGCCTGCACCTCCCCTTCCTTGACAAAGAACGCTTTGATGTGGTTATACAGCGCTTCCAGCTCGAAGACGATCATGGCGACGCCCGCCAGGGGTACCGGGAAATACATCCAGAACCGGCTCAGCCAGGGCATAGACACGTAAAAGCCGCGCCCGCCCAGGGTGGAGGCGTACTTCCAGCCCTCCACCAGCATGATAATGCCCAACGCCAGTACCGCCACGTCGGCCAGAATGTCCAGCGCCTTGAGCAAAGGCTTGGGCAGGTATTGGTCAAGGGCGGTCATGCGGATGTGGGCGCCCCGGCGGATGGCCAGGGCGGCGGCCAGCACCGCCATGTAGGACATACAGGTCAGGATGACCTCCTCCGACCAGGAGGGGTCCTTGAATACGCCAAGGAAGCCCAGAACGCTGGGGTACTCCTTGGCCCAAGTCTGGCACCAGCGGCCCCACACGGTGTAGGTGGCGATTAAGATATCCGCGATGAGCAGCAGCTTGCAGATCACCTGGAACACCTTGTAGGCCACGTCGTATGCCGGCCTGATTTTGTCCAGCGTCTCAAAGATTTTCGGCATATTGATTCTCCTCTCTCAAAATCCGGCGCGGGCACGGGGCAGCCCCCGCGCCCGCGCCGGTTTTGGCAAATTGCGATGAGACAGGCGGTATTTTGGCTTACTTCAGGTCCTGGATCTTCTGGTACAGGTCGGCCAGGTCGCCGCCGGCATACTGGTCGATGACAGGCTTGCAGGCCTCGGCCCAGGGGGCCTTGTCGGCCACGTCGATCACGTTGACGCCGTCGGCTTTCAGGCCGTCCAGCACCTCCTGCTCGGCGCCCTCCACATACTCCTGATTGAACTTCTGGGCATAGGCGGCGGCCTCCATGATCACGTCCTGCTGGGCGGGGGTGAGCTTGGCCCAGGCGTTGTCGGTGATGATGACCTGCACCGCGCCCAGGGTGTGGCCGTCCAGGATCAGGTTGGGGGCCACCTCGTCAAAGGCGTTGGACTTGTAGTTGCCGATGGGCTGCTCCGCGCCGTCGCACACGCCGGTGCTCAACCCGGAATACAGCTCGCCGAAGGACACCACCGTGGGGGAGGCGCCCAGGCCTTCCACCAGGCCGTTCATGATGGGGTCGTTGGACACGCGCAGCTTCATGCCTTTCAGGTCGTCGATGCCGGAGATGGAGTCCCGGGTGAAGAAGTGGCGGAAGCCCTCCTCGCCGAAGAAGATGCCCCGCACGGGCAGGCCCAGCTCCTGGGGCTCATTGAGGAACTCCTGGGCCAGCTCGCCGCTGTTGGCGAAGTTCCAGAAGTGTTCCCGGCTCTCAAAGGTGAAGGGGAGGGTGCACAGTACGGACTTCTTCACGCCGTAGGTATTCAGGGCGAACACGGAGATGCGGGAGATGTCGATCTGGTTGGAGCCAGCCATGATGGAGTCCAGCACGTCGTTCTCGGAGCCCAGCACGCCACCGGCCTGGATGTCGATGGTGATGGAGCCGCCGGACAGCTCCTCCGCCTTCTCCTTGAAAGCGGTGGCCACATTGCCGATGATGGAGTCAATGGGGTTGACCTCGGCGTACACCAGGGTCACTTTGGGGTCGTTGGCCACGTCGCCGGCGGGGGCGGGATCGTTGGCCTCGCTGTTGGCGGGGGCGGGGTCCTTGCTCTCGGGGGGATTGCTGGCCTCACCGCCGGTAGGCCCGCCGCAGGCAGCCAGACTCAGGATCATCAGCGCCGCGAGAAGGGCAGATACAAACTTTTTCATTTTCCAGTTCCTCCGTTTTGTCACAGCATCGCGCTGCTTGATTGGGGTGGCGCGGACGGCATCAGGCCGTCCGCCTTGCTGCCGTCACTGTAACAAACCTCAAAAATCAATGCAATAGCTTTTAAAATATGTGCTGTTTATCCAAAAAAATTGAAGTCCGCCTTTGGCGGACTTCCACAATTCAAACCGATGGATTTTTAGCAGTTTGACCAGCGGAAACCGTCTCCCCGGCACAAGCCGGGGAGACGGTCCAAATTCAGCTGTCCCGGATCTGCTGGATCAATGCCTGCTGCTCCGGGGAGTATTCTTCGTACATGGGTTCCACCGCCCGGCGGAAAGCCTCCAGCTCCTGGCTGGCCAGTTCCGTTACCACGCAGCCATATTCCCGGATCTGCTCCTCAGAGGCGGCTTCCTGCTCCTTCCACAGCTCCCGCTCATAGAGGGCGCACTCTTTGGCGCACTGGCGGACGATGGTGACATAGTCCTCGTCGATGGCGGCGATCTTGTCCAAGGCCACGGTGCTCATAACCTGCATTTCCGGCAGGCGGGAGTGCCTGTCCAGGAGATAATAGCGGGCGGCCTGATAGTGCCCGGTAGCGGCGTAGCTGGGCCAGTTGTTTTCCGCCCCGTCGATCTTGGCGGTCTGCATGGCGGAATACACGTCGTTGTAGGGGATTTCCACAGGCCGGGCGCCCAAGAGTTCCACCATGCGGCTCATCAGCGTGGACTCCTGCACCCGGATGGTCAGCCCCCGGAGGTCCTCCAGGCAGTGAATGGGTTCCCGGGTATAGAAGCTCCTGGCCCCAGCGTCGAACCAGCTCAGACCGATGATGTCCGCCTGACGGGTGCCCATCAGGAACTTTTCCCCGATGGGGCCGTCCAGAACCCGCCACATATGCTCCGCGTCGTCGTACAGGAACGGGAGGGCCAGCACCTCGAACAGGGGAGAGCTGTCCGACATGGTGCCCAGGGAGAACCGGGCCAGGTCGATGCCGCCGAACTGCACCTGCTCAAAGACCTGGTTCTCATCCCCCAGCTCCCCGTTGCAGTACAGCCTGACCCGAATCTTCCCCTGGGTGCGCGCCTCCACCAGCTGGGCGAAATACTCCGCCGCCCTGGTGGTGGGGTAATCCTCGGGCTGGTTGTCGGCGTAGCGCAGGATCAGCAGGGGGACGTCCTGATCCTCCGTCCCCCACCCGCAGCCGCACAGCAGCAGGAGCAGGCACAGCAGCGGCCATATGCGCCGGATCATGAGTCCCCTCCCCGGTTCTGGGCGGCGGCGCGGCGGTAGTCGGTGGGAGTCATGCCCACCTTTTTCTTGAAGGCCCTGGTAAAGTAATTGGCGCTCTCGTAGCCCACCATACCGGCCACCTCCGCCGTGGAGCGCAGGGGGTCCGCCAGGAGGTTCTTGGCGGCCTCCATCCGCAGCTCCGTCAGGTAGTCCAGAAAGTTCACCCCAAAGGTGCGCTTGAACAGGGTGGAGAAATAGGCGGAGTTTAGGTTTAAGATGGCGCTCACCGAGTCCAGAGAGATGTCGCAGGCCATATAATTGTGCTGTAAGTATTTTTTGACCTTGCCCATGAGCAGGTTGGTCTTGTCATAGCTGTCCGCGCTGTCCAGCAGGTCCGCCGAGGAGGCGGCCACGGCTTCCAGCTGGCGCTGGGCTTCCGACTGGGCCGCCGCCCGCCGGACCGCCCGCTCCACATCGTCCGCCTCCACCGGCTTGAGGATGTAGTCGCAGGCCCCCAGCTTGACCGCCTCGTGGGCGTACTCGAACAGGCTGTAGGCGGTGACGAAAATGATTTTGCACTCCGGCCGCTGGGCCAGGATCTGCCTGGCCGCGTCGATGCCGTTGACGCCGGGCATCTCAATGTCCATCAGCGCCACGTCCGCCGCCCACAGGGCGGCGGCGTCCACCGCAAGGCGGCCGTTCTCCGCCATGCGGATCTCCGCTTCCCGTCCGAAGCGTTTGTCGATGATCTCTCCCAACAGCGAGCGCTCATAGCTCTCGTCGTCCGCAATTAAAATTTTAATCATCGCCGTCACCCTCCTCCCAGGACAAGACCCGCGGCAGGCGGACTGCCGCCGCCGTCCCTGTTCCCCGCTCCGAGCGGATATCCATGCCGTATTCCTTGCCCCACAGCCGCAGCCGGGCGGCCACGTTATACACTCCGATGTGCTCCCCCGTGGTGGGCGGGTTTTGCAGGGCGGCCCGCAGCCGTTCCAGGGCTTCTGGGTCCATGCCCACGCCGTTGTCCGCCACGGTGATCTCCAGGGTTGTGCCGTCCTCCCGGATGGTCACGTCCACACAGCCCCCCTCCTCCTTGGGGGCCAGCCCGTGTTTGAAGGCGTTCTCCACCAGGGGCTGGAGGATGAAGGAGGGCACCAGGGTGTCGGGCAGGTCCACGCTGTCGTCAATGTGCCAGCACAGGCGGATGCGTTCCCCGAACCGCTCCCGGTACAGGGCGTAAAAGTCGTCCACGATGTTGACCTCCCGGGCCAGGGGGACGTGGCTGTCGTTGCTGCCCAGAGCGTACCGGAACAGGCGGCTGAGCGAGCCGATGAGTGCGCCGGTGCGGACGGCCTGCTCCTGTTGGGCGGTGTAGAGGATGACGTTCAGGGTGTTGAACAGAAAATGGGGGTTAATCTGACTGCGCAGCTGCTGGAGCTTTTCCCGCTCCATCAGGTTTTGCAGCTCCAGCGCCTCCCGCTCTTTGGCGTGGAGGACCCCCTCCATAGTCCGCTTTTCCTCCAAAAGCTCCACCTGGCGTTTGGTGGAGCGCTTCATCTCGTTGAAGGCTTTAGCCATGTGGCCGGTTTCGTCATCCGGGCCTTCGTCCAGGTCGGGTGTGTCGAATTGGCCTTGGCTGATGGCCTGGGAAGCCTGGGCCAGGGCTGCCACCGCCCGCAGCAGCCGCACCAGCGAGACCAGCAGCATGGCCCCGGTGACGACGCACAGCAGAATGACCACCGTTTGGGCCCGTTTCAGCCCTTCGTTGAGCCGGACCAGCCGGATGTGGGCGTCCTGGTTGTCCAGACAGGCCCGCTCCAGGAGTTGCTGGGTGTATTGGCGCAGATAGGCGCCACAGCGCTCCGCGCCGCCGTAGTACAGCTGGGCGGCCTGGCCGGGACGGTCTGCAATTAGCTCCGAGACGATGCTGTCCAGCGTCCGCTCCAGGGTCTGGTAGGTGGTCCGGGCGGCGTTGGCCAGGAGGTATTGCTCCTCGCTGACCATCCGCAGATCGGTGTCGATGCGAGCCAGGTGGGAGGCGGAGCGCTGCCGGCTGGCCTGTACCGTCTCCAAAAGGGTGGCGGTGTCGCCATAATCCCAGCGGTAATTTTCCAGCGCCGTCATGCACGCCTCCACATCGTTGAGGAACTGGCTGATGGTCTGGATGCTTTCGCTGCGCTTTTCCAGCGGCTCCAGCACGTATTTGGTCTGGTAATAACCGATGCCGATCTCCAGGGCCATGGCCAAGCCGAAGGCCGCCAAAAATAGAGCGATCCGGCCCAGCAGGGTCATCCGGGGCCACTTGACGCGGCGCATGGCGGTACCTCCTCACAGCTTTTCTGGAACAATGGTAGCATTTTCTTTGGCTTTTTGCAAGCATTTTGAAATTGATGGGTGCTGCCGGATGTGCTATCATCTGGTGTGAACGGGGGGTTTAGAATGATGAAGGTTGAAGTCTGCTTGGAGGCATCGGAGTTCATTAGATTTGGAATGTTCGACACGTTCCGCCACAGGAAAAGCTGGGTCAGGCCGGCCCTGTTTGCCGCCATCCTGGCCGGCTCCGCCGCCGTCTGCTTCGCGCTGCATGAACGGCGGGGGGCGGCGCTGCTGGGAACCGTACTGCTTGTGGTGGCGCTTGGCCTCCCGGCGGCGTGGTTTTTGAGCTTTTTCCTCTCCCTGCGCAGGCAGAGCGCCGGGCTTGCCGGCGGGAAATATGTCTATACGCTGGAACTGCATGACGATGAGCGGGGGATTGCCGTGGACAACGGGAATGAGCGAGCGGACTACCCATGGGGACAGGTTTTCCGCGTCTACCGGAGGGAAAGCGCCAGCTATCTTTACATCACGCCCCAGCGCGCGTTTCTGATCCCTCACGGCTGTGTGAGGGGCGGGGAGGACAGCCTTTGGGGGCTGGTCGGACGGTGGGTTCCGGTGGAGCGGCAAACCGGGCGGCAGCATCATTTTGAGTGAGGGGGAATTTTCGCCATACGGGGAAAGACACCGGCAGAGCGCCGTAAAATCAGCTTTTAACCTGCGTACTGTTTGCCTTTTTTGTCGGCGGGGCCGGTTCCCAGCCCGCGGCGGTTTTATCCCCGAAGCAGAAGATGGGGCAAAACCGACCGGAAACGTTGTGGGCCGCTCCGGCAAATTGACAGGACGGCGTGTTTCCGGTATGATAAAAAGGGTAATTTTATGCTGGAGATCGCCATTATTGGGGATGAGGAGAAGGAGGCCGCCCGTCTTGGCGGTTTTTTGGATCGTTTTTCCCAGGGAAACGGGGTGGAGCTGCGCCACAGCTGGCACAGCAGCGCCGCCGTCCAATATCCCTTCGGCTACGGCAGTTCCTGCACCACCTTTGAGTGGTCCGGCTTCCAGATGGGGGTCATGGACGAGAATGGCGATATGGAGATTCAAGACTGTGAAGAACACCGGCTCTGTGGCGGGCCGGGACGTGGTGCAGGGCTACCTCAACGCCCCCCATACCGGCTACGACAGGGCCAACTTTGTGGAGAAGTCCGACGCCTCCTTCGTGGGCAAGTGGACCTACGGCTATAGCGGAAACGGCGGGGTGGACAGCGAAACCTATGCCAAGTCCCTCACCGGCGTGGATGTGACCAACCAGTTCGACCACGCGGTGTCCGATGAATTCACCGCCCGGGACAAGTACCTCACCCGTCAGGACTGGACCGGCACCTTCCCCCCAGCCCTACGGCGCCCAGGGCAGCCGGGTCAGCGGCTACAGCGAGAAGAACGGCTTCACCTGGGAGATTGTGGTGTCCGACGCCATCCGGGACGCCCTCGTTGACCAGATGACCACGGCCGAGATCCATGACCTCATCCGCAACGGCGGCTATCAGATCCTGGCCGACGCCAATACCGGCAAGCCCCGGGCGATCGATTTTGACGGCCCCTCCGGCCTGAATGAGGGCGGCGTCACCCACGAGCCTTATTCCATCACCTATCCCTGCGCCGCCAACCTGGCCGCCAGCTGGGACCGGCAGAACTCCTACCTCCACGGCTGCTACGTGGGCGAGGATGCCCTGGCCTGCAACGGCAACTGGGGTAACCACCAGTACACCGGCGTTATCTCCGGCTGGTATGCCCCCGCCATGAAGATCCACCGCACCCCCTTCGCGGGCCGAAACTTTGAGTACTACTCCGAGGACGGCTTCATGTCCGGCGAGATGGCCCGGGAGGCGTCGGCGGCCTGCTCCGAGAAAGGCGTGTACGCCTACATCAAGCACTTCGCCCTCAACGACCAGGAGGATTACCGCAACGGCCTTGTCACCTTCTCCAACGAGCAGGCCATCCGGGAGATCTACCTGAAGCCCTTCCAGACCTGCATTGAGGGCTGCGGCACGACCACCATCAAGACCCAGACCTATGATGAGGCATCCAAGTCCTTTGCCGAGGCTGAGGCAGAGATTCCCGCCGTTATGGCCGTGATGTCCTCCTTCAATCGTATCGGCTGCACTTGGGCGGGCGGCAATTACAGCCTGCTCACCGCCGTGCTCCGGGACGAGTGGGGGTCTGACGGCACCGTTATCACCGGCTATGACAACGGCGGCTACATGGACACCGAGCAGTGCGTCCGGGCCGGCGGCGGCCCTCACCGTGTGGGGCGTGCTGGCCATTGTGCGGCGCTGGAAGAAGGAGAAAGCCGGAAACTGAACGTGTCTGCGGCACACAAAACAGAGCGCCGGGAACCGGCGATTCTATGCATCCCCATTCAGCAGCAGCCGGACCCGGAAAGGGGTCCGGCTGTTGTGATCTGGCAATGGACGCCTTTTCTTGTTTGCAGCGGCGTGGGATGCCGCCGGTATCCTGCGGGCCGGGATGGCGAACCGCCGGCGTCCATGCACCGCCTTGATTTGAAAGGATACCTGCGCTATACTGGTGGCGCAGGGCCCGTATGAGCGGGAGGGCCGTGCCGTGACAGGGGGCCAGGGAAGCTGGCTTACCGCTGTTGAGGCGTGTTTGAGCGAGGGCGGGGATGAGCGGTATAGGCTGAGCCCCGGGGCCGGCGGCCTTACGCAGGAGATCCGGCTTCTTGCCGGCGCGGATGGAGAGACGGTCTGCCTGTAGTTTTGCAAATGAGGTGCTGTCCATGGTGGATATTCAGAAAAACGAGCAGGTTAACGGGGAATTGAGAGCCCTGTATCAACAGTATGCCGAAGCATATTTGTCTGCTTATCGCGCCGCGTTTCACGACCCGGAACCGCCGCACCGCATCAATGAATTCGGGATTATTGACGTGAAACAGTATGACGGGGACAAGGGAATTTTGTTCATTGCGAAAGAGACAAACGGCTGGGACAATGCTGACTATAAGGCCGACCGTCTGTTCCGCAGCTGGGTGAACGGCATTGCCCGGAATGGCCTGGCGGGAAAGGGGCATGTAGGACGGCACCCTGGTATGTGGTACAATCTTGGCCGCTGGGCAGCGTACCTAAACGGTACGAACCGGAATATTGACCAGATCAAAACATATAAAAGAGAGGCGCTTCAGGCAATTGGGACAGTAGCTTTTACCAATCTGAACAAGGTGCGGGGCCGTGGGTCGTCGGGGAAAGAATACTGGGCCTTAGCCAATACGGACATCTCAGGCCGGCTGCTAAGAGCGGAATTGGATATCCTGCGCCCTAAAATTGTGGTCTGCTGTGGGACCTCCATTGTATTTCGCACCCATATCGAATTATTTCCTGGAGCGGTGATCAGCATGCCCCATCCTGCCGCCAGGATGGGCTCTACACAGATGCTCCGGAGGCTGGAGGAACAGACGCGTCAACCGGAGGATATACTCAGCTCATAACTGTGGCGCGGTGCACGCCCCTGGGGGAAATAGTATTTTAGGAAATATCAGCAAGCCGGGAGAATCCCCTGTCCCGCCATGATGACGGACGGCGCCACCAGGTTACGTGGCCTGCAATTTTGGGGCGCCGTGGCCGGCGGTGTGGATCTGGCGGCGTATATCGCGTATCAAAGCCCTCCCCGGCGGATATTCCGCCGGGGAGGGCTGCCTGTTGCTGTTATGATTCCAACGGTCTTGCCCGGCGCCGACCGGGCGTGGCTGAAGGCGTTACGACAGGGCCTCCCCAAATACACGCACCAGCTGTTCCTGGTGGAAGGGCTTTTCCACAAAGCCCCGGGCGCCAATGGCCTTGGCCCGCTCAAAGGTGTCGCCGTAGGCCAGGGAGGAAACCATCACGATCCTGGCGTCCGGGTGGTTTTTTAAAATGATTTCCGCGGCGTCCAGCCCGTCCATCCCCCGCATGATAATATCCATGGTCACGAGATCCGGCTTCACCGCGGCGTACTGCTCGATGGCCTCCTCCCCGCTGCGGCAATAGGCCGCCACTTCATAGTCGGTGCCCTCCAGCACGTCCTCCAGCTGGACCCGGACCAGCCGGGAATCGTCTACCACCATCACTCGTTTGCTCATCCGATTTCCTCCTTCTCGTCCCCCGCGGCGGCGCTCTCCCCATGGGGACGGGCCACGTGGTGAATCAGCTGCGCGCCTTCGCTATGCTCGTCACAGTAGGTCAGCACAAACTGCGCCTCCCGGTCTTCCGGCTCGTAACGCCCATGGTAAAACGTGGGCGGGCCGAAGTGGGCGGGCACCTGGGTGGCCTGGAACATGGCCCCGGCTACCTTGCCGCACAGCACGTTGAAATACTCCTTGCTGAATTCCTCCAAGTCTTCCGGCGTCACAGTGTCTTCATGGAAGGAGTTGCCGGCCATGCGGGCGAGCAGGCCGGTGTCGGCGCACAGGGTAAGGCTGGTGGAGAAACCTTTGTCAAAGGTGATATGGACCGTACACAGGTCCGTTCCCAGCGGCCGGTCCCCCTGGTGAAGGCGGACCCCGGCGGTCCGCTCCGTTACCTCCTGGAGGGCCCGGTCCAAAATTTGCTCCAGCTCCTCCCTGGTCATGGCGGTATTCATATCCCGGTGCCCTCCCCGTTCTGTCCGGACTGGACGTGTGTCTGTTCCTCGTTTTCCAGCACCCGCCGGATGCGGCTGAGCAGGTCGTTGGGGGCGAAGGGCTTCAAAATATAATCGCTGATTCCCAGGGCGATGCCCTCCAGGACGGAATCCTTGTCCTCCATGGCGGTGAGCATGATGACCGGGATATCTGCCCGGTCCTTCATGTCGCGGATCTCCCGCAGGGTATCAAACCCGTTCTTGGGCGTCATCCGGATGTCCAGCAGGATCAGGTCGGGCTTCACCCGCTCTAAGTACCGCAGGGCCCGCATCCCGGAGTTCACCGTAATCACGTCGTAATATTTATCCAGGGTATCCGTAATCCGAAGCAGGATCGTCGCCGCGTCATCCACCGCCAAAATGCGCTTTCTGCCGGCTTTTCCGCTTGTTGAAACCATGTTTAACCGTCCTCCTTTTCCAGCCTGCCCAGCAGTCCGCCCAGCAGCGCTTCGGCATTGTCGTCCTCATACAGCTTCAGCTGCCCTTGAATCTCCCTTAGCCCGCTTTCCACGTCCGGGGGAAGAGCGCAGCGCAGCATATCGTCCACCATTCCGGCGCACTCCCTGGACTGGAAATTTTCCAGCGCCTCCAGGGCCGCGCCCACCCGCTCCTGGAGCTCTTGAGGGGATGGCTGGGGGAGTTTTTCTTCCGGGGACTGCGTCTGCCGCCGCTGCTCTAAAAACTGCCCGATATGGGCCAATAGCGCCTCGTGGGCCTCCATCAACCGGGGGAGCTGCTGGACAATAAAGTCCGCGTCCCCCTGGGCGGCGGCGTTTTCCTGGGCCCGGGCCAGGTTGGATACCTCCATGGCCCCGATGTTGGCCGCCGCGCTTTTAAGGGCGTGCACCTCCGTGCGGTAGCGGGACAGATCGGAACCCGCCAGCTCCTTCAAAAGCTCCGTTTTGCGTGTCCCGTCCATATAGTACAGCTCCAGCAGCTCTACGAAGCCCTCCTCGCCGCCGGTGAAGTAGCGCATGGCAGTATCCATATCAATCCCCTTGATGGGGAAGGCGGCCGGGTCCAGGGCGGCAGCCCGATCCTCCTCCCCGCCCCCGGCCTGCCGCCGGTCCTCCGGCACCCACCGGGCCAGCAGCTGGCCCAGTTCCCGCCGGTCCAGAGGTTTGGCGATGAAGTCTTGGAAACCGCAGTCCAAAAATTTCTCCCGCATTCCCTCCATGGCGTTTGCGGTGAGGGCGATCATGGCGGGGGCCTTTCCGTTTTCCCCACACTTCCGGCGGATAATGGCCGCCGCCTCAATGCCGTCCATCATGGGCATCATATGATCCATGAAGATGATGTCATAACGGTTTTTCCGAACCAGTTCAATGGCCTCCGGCCCGCTTTCGGCCTCGTCCAGATCGAAGGCGTAGCTCTTGAGGAAGCCCCGGGCCACCTTGCGGTTGACCACGTTGTCGTCTACGATAAGCACCTTCACGCCGGGGGCGGTAAACGCCTCCGCCCCCTCCAGCTCCGCGCGGGACACCTCCGGCACTTCGGCGATGGTGCGCCGGTCCACAATCTTCTGGGGGATGGTAATGGTGACCACAGTGCCCTCGCCATAGACGCTGTCCACATGGATGACGCCGCCCATCAACTCCACCAGGTGCTTGACAATGGCCAACCCCAGGCCGGTGCCCTCCACGCTGCGGTTGCGCTTGGAGTCCACCTGGCGGAAGTCCTCGAAAATTTTGCCCAAGTCCTCCTCCCGGATGCCGCAGCCGGTGTCCTCCACCCTGAAGGTGAGCAGCTCCTCGTCCCCATTTGGGCCGGGCTCACCGGTGACGGTGGCCCGGACATAGCCTTCCTTGGTGAACTTGATGGCGTTGTTGATGATGTTGATCAAAACCTGCTTGATGCGGCCCTCGTCGCCGTTGTAGCGGCAGGGGAGGGTGTCGTCGCACTGATACTTCATGATGAGCCCGCGTTTGGAGGCGGCCATGTCCATCATGCCCACCACCTCTCCCACCACGGTTTTCAGGTGGTAGTCGGTGTATACCAGCTCCATCTTGCCCGCCTCCACTTTAGACAGGTCCAGGATGTCGTTGATGATGGCCAGCAGGTTTTTGGCCGCAGACTGCACGTCCTTGGCGTGGGCATAGATGGACGAGTCCTTGCATTCCTCCATGATGATGTCGTTCAAGCCGATGATGGCGTTCATTGGGGTGCGGATCTCATGGGACATATTGGCCAGAAACTCGCTTTTGGCGATATTGGCCTTCTCGGCCTGCTGACGGACCCGTTTGATTTCGTTGATGTATGCCTTGATGTCGGTCATGTCCAGGACCAAAATGACACAACCCTGTTTCTGACCATTCTCATCCACGATCTGCTTGCTGTGGCACTCATAGTTCTGCCCGTTGATGGAGAAGCTCCAGGGGATGCTCTCGTTGAGCATCTCCTCCCGGAAATCTTCCACCACCCGGATGTTCTCCCCCAGTTTGTGCTGGGGCAGGCTAGCGAAAATGTTGGCTGCCGCCCGGTTGTAGCTCACCAGCCGGTCGTGGTCGTCCAGGGCGATGACGCCGTCCCCCAGGCTCTCCAGCACCTTTTCCGCCGCCAGGTGGCGGAAATCATAGTTCCGGCGGCTCCACACTACGATGACCACCATGGACATAGAGAGGGCCAGGGTCACAGGTGTCAGGTCGAACACGTTGAACAGCTTGAGCACATAGGCCACCAGCACAATGACGGGCAGGGTGGATATGACCAGGATGGTCTTGTACTGCCGGCTGATCTCCCGGTCCGAGCGCAGGCGGATGGCCCGCACCAGGGTGAGGATGCACAGCGTGTAGGGGATGAGGATGCGGGTGAGCATGAACAGGATGTACAGGGGGCCATAGCTGATGCTGACATAGTGGAAGCCGTCCGGGGTGGACAGCCACTCAAACTCCCGGTAGAACAAGCCGTTCCAGTTGAAAAACACCGTGGGCAGGATCAAAAAGTTGATGGCCCCCAGGACCCGCAGCAGCTTTTTAGGGGGCGCGGCATAACAGTAGATATGGATGAACCAGCAGTAGCACAGCGGTACAAAGGCCGAGCCCACGTTCTCCACTGTCACCGCTGCTACGGCGGCTTCCACGCTGGGGGCAGTGAGCTCCAGCAGGTAGCCCACGTTTTGCACCAGGGAGCCGCACATGATAAAAATGAGCAGTTTCTGCTCCCGGGCGCCGTCCCCATTCAGCAGGAGGATCAGGGCGATAAAAGTGAGGCATATGCCCAGACACTCCAATGCTATTACAAAGTTTACCATTTTCTGCACACCTGCCCCTGTTTTTGCGTTTGCGCCGGATTATCGGGATATGACAGCTTTTTATTATCCATAACAATAGTACATTTTTATTGTGATGTCAAGAAATATCCCCCGATCCCCGCGGCTCGGTGTGCTCCGGCTGCGGGGAGGAACGGGGAGGGCGCGCCGCCCCTGCCCGGTAAATTGTGGGATCGCTGTCTGGACGGCGGAACGTCCCAAACTTGAGTGGGACAGGCAGCTTAAAAACAGCCAGCCCGCGGCGGTACCGCGGGCTGGCTGTTTTTCTGAAAATTTGGACAAAGGGCCGCCGGCGGGCGGGTCAGATCTCGTACCAGCGGATCTCATTGGCGGCCAGCTCCAGCGGGAAGCTGGAGCCGTCCCCCCGGTAGACGGTGGTGGACTGGGGCTCGTAGGTGTTGTTGACCACGCAGAATTTGCCGTTTTTCACATAGGCGTGGACGTCCACGTTGCAGTTGGAGGACAGCCACAGGTTGAGCTGATCCTCGCTGTGGGCGGTCCACAGCACCGCCCGGTGGAGCAGGCGGCTGTTTTCAAAGGAGTAGGGCAGCCCGGAGATGTATACTGCCCTGCCTTGGCCAAAGTCGTTGGCCGCCAGCTGGACTTCCCTGTCCTGCTGGACCAGCACCTGGGCCCCTTCCAGGGCGTAAACGCCCTTTTTGCCCTCGCCGAAATCCACCTCGCCGGGGATGTCGGCCAGGATGAAGTGGTCCGGGTGCTCCGCCCAATTGTATTTGTCATAGCCCAGGGTGAAGCCCGTCTCCTTTTCCACCCCCAAGGCCCCGGCCAGCTGGAAATAATGGCCCTGGTACTGGTGGCCGGAGGGTTCGCCCACGCCGATGAAGCCGCCGCCGTTCCAGATAAAGCCCCGGATGGCGGAGGACACGTCCGGGTCCTCCCAAACCGCCCCGCCGGTGTGTGCCGTGTCGCCGTCGCCTACGTTGATCAGCACGTCGATGCCGTCCAGCGCGCGGGGGTCGGCCTTGACCTCGTCGAAGCTGATAAACTTCACATCGTAGGGTGCGCCGGACAGGACCTCGATCACCCCGGCGTAGGAGTAGTTCTGCTTCTGGTACAGGGCATGGTGGACCATGTGGCACCCCCAGGACCGGGCCTGGCCCCAGCAGTTCAGTACGCCCACGGTTTTAACGCAGTAAGGGGTGGCGCCTTTGATGTTGTCATAAAGCTCCCGGAATTCGCCGCATACGCTCTCGACGTAATCGATGAACTCGGGAAATTGGCAGGCCAGCTTCAGGTAGCCGCCGTAACCGATGCGGTCAATGGGCTTGCGGAGGATGGCGCGGCGGGCGGTGACCCAGTTCTCCCGGGCCTCACCCACGGGGTCGCCGCCCTCGTGGAAGGTGTCGGGGAAGAAGTAGGGCAGGAACCGGCCCTCGGTGTACTTCACGCCAGGGATGTCGGAGATGAGCCGCAGGGTGGAGCCGTTGCCCACGCTGCCCACCACCGCGTCCAGGCCGATGGTCT
>CAJULZ010000064.1 GCA_910587205.1 uncultured Oscillospiraceae bacterium | reverse complement strand
TCTTCAGGTTGGGGGCGTAGCCGCCCTCGTCGCCCACGCCGGCGGCGGGAGTGCCGTTGTCCTTCAGGGTCTTCTTCAGCTGGTGGAACACCTCGGCGCAGCGGCGAAGGGCCTCTTTCCAGGTGGGGGCGCCCACGGGCATGATCATGAACTCCTGGATCTCCACGTTGTTGGTGGCATGGGCGCCGCCGTTGAGGATGTTCATCATGGGCACGGGCAGGGTCTTGGCGTTCACACCGCCGATATAATTGTACAGGCTGGTGCCCAGGCTCTCAGCGGCGGCCTTGGCCACAGCCAGGGAGCAGCCCAGGATGGCGTTTGCGCCCAAACGGCCCTTGTTGGGGGTGCCGTCCAGGTCGATCATGGCCTTGTCGATGGACACCTGGTCCAGGGCGTTCATGCCGATCAGGCACTCGGCCAGCTCGGTATTCACGTTGGCGACAGCCTTCTCCACGCCCTTGCCCAGGTAGCGGCCCTTGTCGCCGTCACGCAGCTCGCAGGCCTCGTGTACGCCGGTGGAGGCGCCGGAGGGAACGGCAGCGCGGCCCATGGTGCCGTCCTCCAGGACGACTTCCACCTCGACGGTGGGGTTGCCGCGGGAGTCGATAATTTCACGGCCGAGGACGTCAACGATTTCAAGCATCTGTTTCATGGGAATCAAGCTCCTTTCAAATTTTGCGGTATCAGGTGGTTATAAGCCCTCTGTAGGGGCGCACATTGTGCGCCCGGTTTCCAATTTTCGTCGCGAGCGCACGATGTGCGCCCCTACACATGGGCAAAGGGACAGAAATTATTTTACAATCAGCGTCTCGCCGGTCATTTCACGGGGCTGCTTCAGGCCCATCAGGTCCAGCATGGTGGGGGCCAGGTCGGCCAGGCGGCCGTCCCGCAGCGTCACGTCCGCGCCCACCACGCAGCAGGGCACCAGGTTGGTGGTGTGGGCGGTGAAGGGGGACCCGTCCGGCTCCGCCATGTGCTCGGCGTTGCCGTGGTCGGCGGTGATGATGCTCACGCCGCCCATCTTGGCGGTGGCGGCCACCACCTGGGCCACGCCGCTGTCCACTGCCTCGGCAGCCTTCACCGCGGCGTCAAACACACCGGTGTGGCCCACCATGTCGCAGTTGGCAAAGTTCAGGATCACCACGTCGTATTTGCCGCTCTCGATGCGCTTGACGGCCTCGGCGGTGACCTCAGGCTGGCTCATCTGGGGCTGGAGGTCGTAGGTGGCCACCTTGGGGGAGGGGATCAGGCACCGGTCCTCCCCGGGGAACACGGTCTCCACGCCGCCGTTGAAGAAGAAGGTCACATGGGCGTACTTCTCCGTCTCGGCGATGCGAAGCTGGGTCATGTTCTGCTGGGCGATATATTCGCCGAAAATGTTGTCCAGGCTCTCCTTGGGGAAGGCAATGACCACATTGGGCATGGATGCGTCATAGGAGGTGGTACACACGTAGTTTACCTTAAAGAAGCCCTTTTTCCGCTCAAAGCCGGAAAAATCGGGATCCACGAAGGTGCGGGTGATCTCTCTGGCACGGTCGGGGCGGAAGTTCATGAAGATGATGGAGTCGCCTTCTCCGATCCCGGCGTCCTCCGCCGTGACCACAGGCACCACGAACTCGTCCGTCACCCCGGCGTCATAGCTGGCCTGCATCGCGCCCACCGGGTCGCCAATGAAACGGGCCTCGCTCTCGCCGTATACCATGGCCTTGTAGGCCCGCTCGACGCGGTCCCAGTTGGTGTCCCGGTCCATGGCGTAGTAGCGGCCGGAGATGGTGGCAATCTGGGCCCCGTACTGGTCGCAGGTCTCCTTCATCTGGGCCACGAAGCCCTTGCCGGAGGTGGGGGGTACGTCGCGGCCGTCCATGAAGCAGTGGACAAAAATCCTGGGGCAGCCCAGCTTGTGGGCCATCTCCACCGCCGCTTGGATGTGGGTGATATGGCTGTGCACGCCGCCGTTGGACATCAGACCGTAGATGTGCACCGCCTTACCCGCCTCCTTGGCGGCCAGCATGGCGCTTTTGTAGGCGGGGTTTTCAAAAAAATCCCCGTCCTGAATGGCCTTGGTGATCTTAGGCAAGTCCTGGAACACCACCCGGCCCGCGCCGATATTGGTGTGGCCCACCTCGCTGTTGCCCATCTGCCCATCGGGCAGGCCCACGTCCATGCCGGACGCAGACAGCTTGCAGGTGGGGTTCTCGGCAAACAGCTTATCCAGGTTGGGGGTCTTGGCGGCGTAGATGGCGTTGTCCCCCGCCCCGGCGGAGGGGGACAGGCCAAAACCGTCCATGATAATGAGTGTGGTAGGTGTTTTCAAGGAAATCACTCCTGATTGGCCGCATTAATAATGGCCATGAAGTCGTCCGGCTTCAGGGACGCGCCGCCGATGAGACCGCCGTCGATGTCGGCCTGGGCCAGCAGCTCGTGGGCGTTCTTGGCGTTCATGGACCCGCCGTACTGGATGGTCACGGCGCGGGCTACCCGCGCGCCGTACTGCTTGCGGATGATGGTGCGGATGTGGGTGCACACCGCGCCCGCCTGCTCGGCGGTGGCGGTCTTGCCAGTACCAATAGCCCAGATGGGCTCGTAGGCGATGACCACCCGGCGTACCTGGCCCTCGTTCAGCCCGGCCAGGGCCACCTTCACCTGGTAGGAGATCAGCTCCTCGGTAACGCCCAGCTCCCGCTGCTCCAGGCTCTCACCCACGCACACGATGGGCCTCAGGCCGGCCTCCAGGGCGGCGTGAACCTTCTTATTTACGGTGAAGTCGGTCTCATTATAGTACTGCCGGCGCTCGGAGTGGCCAATGATGACGTATTTCGCGCCCACATCCTTGAGCATCTCCACAGTGACCTCGCCGGTATACGCGCCGCTGGCTTCATAATGGCAGGTCTCCCCGCCGACGGACACCCGGGTGTCCTTAAACAGGCGCACCGCACCGGGGATATTCATCCCAGGAACACACAGCACCACTTCGCACCACTTATGGCGGCCCAGCTGGGGCTTGAGGGCCTCGGCAAAAGCCTTGGTCTCGGTGAGGGTCTTGTTCATCTTCCAGTTTCCGGCGATGATGGTCTTACGGTACTTCAGATTCATGGTTGGGACTCCTTCCAATAAAGTAAAGTGGATGGGTGCGAATCTCTTATCCTCGATCTCACGCCGTTGTGTTACGCGTCCAGCAGGCAGGCGACGCCCGGCAGTTCCTTCCCTTCCATGAACTCCAGGGAAGCGCCGCCGCCAGTACTGATATGGGTCATCTTGTCGGCATAGCCCAGCTGCTGCACCGCCGCCGCGCTGTCGCCGCCGCCGATGATGGTGATGGCGGAGGTCTTGCTCAGGGCCTCAGCCACCGCCTTGGTGCCCGCGGCGAATTTCTCGAACTCAAACACGCCCATGGGGCCGTTCCAGATCACGGTGCCCGCGTCGGCCACCGCGCCGCAGTACAGCTTCACAGTCTCGGGGCCGATATCCAGGCCCTGCCAGCCCTCAGGAATCTCGCCGGCCTTGACCACCTTGCTGTCCGCGTCAGGGGCAAACTTGTCGGCGATCACGGTGTCTACCGGCAGCAACAGCTTCACGCCCTTGTCCGCCGCCTTCTTCACCATGTCGTTGGCGTAGTCCTTCCAGTCCTCCTCCAACAGGGAATCGCCCACGCTGCCGCCCTGGGCGGCGGAGAACGTATAGGCCATGCCGCCGCCGATGATGATGGTGTCGGCGATCTCCAGCAGGTTGTTGATGACGCCGATTTTGGAGCTGACCTTGGACCCGCCCAGGATAGCCACCAGGGGGCGCTTGGGGTTGGCCAACGCGCCGCCGATGAAGTCCAGCTCCTTCTGAATCAGGAAACCGGACACGGCGGGCAGGTAGGCCGCCACGCCGGCGGTGGAGGCATGGGCGCGGTGCACCGCGCCAAAGGCGTCGGACACGTACACGCCGTCGGGGCCGGCCAGGGCCGCCATCTTCTTGGCCAGCTCCGGGTCGTTCTTGGTCTCGCCCTTCTCGAATCGGGTGTTCTGGAGCAGCATGAGCTCACCGGGCTTCAGCGCCGCGGCCTTGGCCTGGGCGTCGGGACCAACAACATCGTCGGCCAGGATCACGGTCTTGCCCAGCAGCTCACTCAGACGCTTGGCGACAGGCTCCATGCGCAGCTCGGCCAGGGACTTCTTCCACTTCTCCTCGGTGATGGACGCCTCGTCCTTGCCCTTCTCCAGCTGCTTCTTCTTGTAGCTGTCGAAGGTGGCCACCGGCTTGCCCATGTGGGAGCAGGCGATGACCGCCGCGCCCTGCTCCAGCAGGTACTGGATGGTGGGCAGGGCGGCGCGGATGCGCTTGTCATCGGTGATGACGCCGCTGCCGTCCTTGGCCATGGGCACGTTGAAGTCGCAGCGGAGAAGAACCTTCTTCCCCTTGACATCCACGTCTTTGACCGTCTTCTTGTTGTAGTTCATGGTGATCTAACTCCTTTCATTTCTTACAACTTGAAGTGAATTGAGGTTTTTCTTGATTCGGGAGGTTCGCTCGTTGTCACGCTCGGATTGGACACGCTGCGGGCCGCTTTCGCTCTGCTCCGCCCTTCTCGCCGTCACGCCCCGCCTGTTCCCGACGCAGCTCTTGCCATTTCCCCCGCCCCGCTCAGGCCGGGGAATCCCTGCTGCCTAAGGGCTTCGTAGGCCATCACGGCCACCGAGTTGGACAGGTTCAGGCTGCGGGCGTCCTCCCGCATGGGGATGCGGATGCAGCGGTCCTTATGGGTCTGGCGAAACTCCTCCGGCAAGCCGGCTGTCTCCTTCCCAAAAAACAGCCAGCAGCCGTCCCGGAACTCCGCCCCGGAGTAGTCCCGGGGGGCCTTGGTGGTTGCCAGCCACAGGTCGGAAATGAGGTTGCGCCGGAACAGCTCCTCCAGGCTGGGATAGACGGCCAGGTCCACCATGGGCCAATAGTCCAGCCCCGCCCGCTTCACCGCTTTTTCACTGATGTCAAATCCCAGGGGCTCCACCAGGTGCAGGCGGCTCCGGGTGGCGGCACAAGTGCGGGCAATATTGCCGCAATTCTGCGGGATTTCTGGTTCAACCAACACAATATTGACCATAACATCCTCCCTTAACCATGGACATTATATTCGCTTGCCGCCCAAATAGCAAGAGAAAATGTGGCGAATCTGTCAAAAATTTAACCTTTTTTGCTGTCACTTTGCCGAAATCCACCTTCCCGGCCGGATTTTTCCGGGCATTCCACCGCTCCACCGGGGGATTTTGCCGAAAATTTCCCCGCCCGTGCAACCAAACGCTCCTCCCGCGGGTATTGTGAACAGTGGCCCGCCGGGGTGAAGCCAGTTGCCAACCCCCCTTGCCTGTGGTATAATACCCCAAAATACCGCACGGGCCCGCGGCCCGGCGCAGACACGGGAGGGCGGCGTATGGACACCATGATCATCGGCATCGCCGGCGGCACCGGCTCAGGCAAAACCACCCTGACAAAACGGCTTCAGGACGCTTTTGGGGACAACGTGTCCGTAGTCTACCACGACAACTACTATAAAAAACATGTTGGCATGACCTATGAGGAGCGGGCCGCGCTGAACTACGACCACCCCGATTCCTTTGACACCGCCCTGTTGGTGGACGACCTGAAAAAGCTGGCCGCGGGGCAGGCAATCCGCTGCCCGCTGTACGATTACACCATCCACAACCGCTCCGAGAAGACGGCGGAGGTACGTCCCACCAAGGTGGTCATCGTGGAGGGTATCCTAATCTTTGCCGATAACGCCCTGCGGGACCTGATGGACATTAAGATCTTTGTAGATACGGACGCCGATGTGCGCATCCTCCGCCGCATCCTTCGGGACGTGAAGGAACGGGGCCGTTCCCTGGACTCGGTAATCAGCCAGTACCTCACCACCGTCAAGCCCATGCACGAGCAGTTTGTCCAGCCTTCCCGCCAGTATGCCGACATCGTGGTGCTGGAGGGCGGGCACAACCTGGTGGCGCTGGATATGATCATCCAGCGCGTGCGCAGCCACATCGAGGGCCCCGGCCCTGTATAAAATCCCCGCCAACCGCAAAAAATCTAAGAAAAGGGTGTTGTTTCCCAATGAAAAAGTTTGTCTTGTCCCTGGGACTGACCGCTGTCGCGCTGTTGGTCCTGCTGACCTCCTGCACCGGGGGCCAGACCCAGAAACAAGCGGACCTGTCCGCCTTTGCCCAGACCATCCAGGAAAAATATGAATTCGCCGCCTACCTCATGGAACAGGACCCGGAAGCGGACGAGTTCGCCAAGCAGTCTATCGAGCAGTACCTGCCCGGGCTGCTGGACCTGGATCTGGAGCAGCGGGTGATCTACATGTCCATGATTACCATGAACAATGGGGAGTTCTCCATGGTCCAGGCCAAGAGCGCCGAAGACGCCGCCAAGGTTGGGGAGATCTTCCAGGCCCCACCGAGCTGTGGACCAACAGCGCCCGTGTGGAGGTCAACGGCTGCTACGTGCTGATGGTGACGGCCGAGGAGTGCGACCAGATCGTCAGCGAGTTCAACGAGTTGTTGAAATAACCGCACATTTTTAAAGAAGGAGTATTAGAATGATGAAAAAAGTGATTGTCCTGTGCGCTGCCGCGGCGCTGTGCCTGTCCCTGCTGTCCGCCTGCGGCAACAGCGGTAAACCCGAGGAAAAGAAGGTGGACCTGGCCGCCTTCGCCCAGACCGTCCAGGAAAACCACGAGTTCGCCTCCCTGGACCGGGCCGACCCCGCCGACGCGGAGTTCGGCGCCATCATGCTGGAAAACAACTACCCTGGCCTGAAGGACCTGGAGCTGGAGCAGCTGGAGGTTTACCTGCCCATGGTCTCCTTCAGCGGCGGCGAGCTGGCCCTGGCCCAGGCCAAGAGCGAAGATGACGCCGCCAAGGTGAAGAAGATCTTCCAGGCCCGCATCGACGCCAAGAGCACTGAAGGCCCGGGCAACTACCCCGAGGAAGTGGAGATGTGGCAACGCAGCGCCAAGGTGGTGGTCAGCGGCACCTATGTGATGCTGGTCAACCATGGGGACAGCGAGGCCATCATTTCCGAGTTCAACGCCCTGTTTTCCTAAAATGCCCAGAGAAGCGGCCGGGCCGTACGGCCGCTTCTCATCATAACAACAACATAACAGGATAAAGGAGTTTTAGTGACATATGAAACGCGTTTTTGCCCTGACCCTGTGCGCCGTCCTGGCGCTGTCCCTGCTGTCCGCCTGCGGCAGTCCCGGCGCGGCAGGGGTCTCCGATCCCCCCGCATCCACCGGACCCAGCCAGGACATTCCCGCCCAGGAGCCCTCCCTGGCGCTCCCTTCCGACGCGCCCAGTGCCGAACCCTCCACGGAGCCTTCTGACACGCCCAGCGCGGAGCCCTCCCAAGAGCCCAGCGTTGCGCCCACTCAGAAGCCCAGCACAGAGCCATCCGAAAAACCCAGCACCCCTCAGCCCACCCCGGATGCGGAACCCAGTCTCAGTCTCCCGCCCGAACCGGAGGCTACCCCCACCCCCGAGGAGACAAACCCGGAGGGTTCCCCCGCGCCCGTCGCAGGGGTGGATCTTGAGGCTTTCTATACGGATGTGACCAATCTGAACGAATTTGGCTTCCTGGAGCTGGCTCCCGCCGAGCTGTTAGACGGCTACTACCCCGGCCTAACCGGGATTGCCACCGAACAATGCCTCGTATATATCTGCATGATATCCATGAACAACGGCGAATTTGGACTGGTACAGGTAAAGGACAACGCCGATGTGGACGCGGTAACGGCCATCTTCCAAGCCCGCGTGGACTATATGGTGGGCGACGGCACCGGCCCGGGGGGCGCCCAGTATCCCATGGCCATGGACCAGTGGGAGAACAACTCCCGCATCGTGTCCAACGGGGATTACATCATGATGGTGGTCCATGAAAACTGCGACGACATCGTGGACCAGTTCAACGCGCTGTTTTGAATTCATTGCCCCGGCGCGAACGCCGGGGCAACTTGACTTATCCGCGAGGTGACAGCCCATGATCTTTTCCAGCCCCTTCTTCCTGTTCCTGTACTTCCCCATCGTACTGGTCTTGTACTATATTGCCCCGCTGAAGTGGCGCAACCTGGTGCTGCTCATCGTCAACCTCATCTTTTACGGCTGGGGCGAACCGGTGTACGTGCTCATCATGTTCCTCTCCATTGCCATCGACTACTCCCACGGCCGCATTGTCACCCGGTGTAAAGCAAACAGCAATGACAGGGGCGCGCGGATGGCGGTGGCGTCGTCGGTGGTATTCAACCTGGCCCTGCTGGGCTTCTTCAAGTACTGGAACTTCATCGCAGGCAGCCTGGCCGCCGTTGGCGCGGGCTTCCTGCCCGTCATCAAGAGCCTGCCCCTGCCCGGCGGCGGATCTATCCCCTTCACCCTGCCCATCGGCATCTCTTTCTACACGTTCCAGACCATGAGCTACACCATCGACGTATACCGCGGGGACGCCCGGTGCCAGAAAAACATCGTCACCTTCGGCACCTTCGTCACCCTGTTCCCCCAGCTTATCGCCGGGCCTATCATCAAATATAAGGATCTGGACGAGCAGCTGGAGGAGCGTACCCACTCCTTTGAGAAGTTCGCCTCCGGCGTGCAGCGCTTCACCATCGGCGCGTGCAAAAAGGTGCTGCTGGCCAACGCCCTGGGGCCGCTGTGGGACGTGTACCTGGCCACGCCTTCGCATCAGCTCACCACCCTGGGGGCGTGGCTGGGCATCCTGGCCTTCTCCCTCCAGCTCTACTTCGACTTCTCGGGCTATTCCGACATGGCTATCGGCCTGGGCCGGATGCTGGGCTTCGAGTTCTTGGAGAATTTCAACTACCCCTATATCTCCAAGTCGGCCAGCGAGTTCTGGCGGCGGTGGCACATCTCCCTGGGAAGCTGGTTCCGGGAGTACCTCTATTTCCCCCTGGGCGGCAGCCGGGTGGGGAAGGGCCGCATGGTGTTCAATCTGCTCGTCGTCTGGGCCGCCACCGGCATCTGGCACGGGGCAAGCTGGAACTTCCTGTGCTGGGGCCTGTACTGGTTCGTGTGGATCGCCTTGGAAAAGCTGTGGCTGGGCAAATGGCTGGACCGCGCCCCCGGCTGGCTGGGCCATGTGTACGGCGTACTCATCGCCATCGTGGGCTGGGCCATCTTCGCGGTGGAAGACTTCTCCGCCATGGGGCCGTACCTGGCCGCCATGTTCGGCTTCGGCGCGGGGGCGCTGGACACGGACTTCCTCTACTACTTCCGCAACTACCTGCCCATCCTGGTCACTGCCATCGTGGCGGCCACGCCGCTGGCCAAGACCCTGTGGCACAAGCTGCCCCAGCGGGCGCGGCAGGTGGCCTTCCCCGTGCTGATGCTGGCGGGGCTGGCCGTCACCACCGCCTACCTGGTGGACGGGACATACAACCCCTTCCTGTACTTCCGGTTCTAAGGGCGGGGGGTCTTCCTTTTTCTTGAAAGAAAAAGAAAGCGAAAAAGAACTTGAAACCGCTGACCACCGTATCCCGGCAACCGCCATTACCCCACGGCAGCAAACCGCGTCCCTGATGTCGGGAATCTTTTTCTTGACAGGAAAAGATTCCGGGTATTGTTATCCGCCGACGCCCGCTGTGGGGCATCTACCAGACCTGCACGCCACCATCCACAGTGCTTCTCTGAAAGGTTTAGAGGCTTATGAGTAAAAAATACGCTGTTTTTATCACGGTGCTGTTCTGCCTGTTCATTTTCGGCTTTGGCGCCGCCCTGCTCCTCTCCCCCAGCCGGGACTTCTCCGACCAGGAAAACCGCTTCCTGGCCCAGTTCAAGGCCCCCACACCCAGCACCATCCGCTCCGGCGAGTTTATGGAGGACTTCGAGGACTACGTCACCGACCAGTTCCCCCTGCGGGATCAGTGGATCCAGACCAAGGCCCTGTGCGAACGCGCCCTGGGCAAGCAGGAGAACAACAAGGTCTACTTCGGCACCGACGGCCAGACCCTGTTCGCCCACTTCACCCAGATCTCCGACGGGGACCTGGCCCAGCGGGTGGGCTACGTGAACAAATTGGGGGCCAACCTGGATGTGCCGGTGTACTTCTCCCTGGTGCCGGACAAGAGCTGGGCCTGGGCCATGTTCCTGCCGGACAACGCCCCCAACGTGGACGACGGCTCCACCCTCCGGCGGGCGGAGGAGCTGTGCGGGGACAGCGTAACGTTCATCAACCTGAGCTTACTGGGCATCACCTGCGGCAACACCCAGTCCCCGGACGAGGACAGCTCCTTCTACCGCACCGACCACCACTGGACCTCCTTCGGGGCCTACCGGGGCTACTATATGCTGATGGACGGCATGGGCCTCCCCCAGTCCGTCGTGTACACCCAGCCCACCCAGGTGAGCAACAACTTCTACGGCACCACCTGGTCCGCTGCCGGGGCCAGCTGGGTGAAGCCGGACAGCATTGATACCATGATCCCCGAGGGGGGCACGGGCGGGAACGTCGCCGTCACCCGCTATCCCGAGGGCTCGCCCATCGAGGGTGGGCTGTACTATCCGGAAAAGCTGGCCGCCAAGGACAAATACGCCTACTTTTTAGGCGGCAACCAGCCCCTATGCGTCATCCAGAACCCGGACGCCGTCAACGGGAAGCTGCTGGTGATCCGGGACTCTTACGCCGATAGTCTGGCCCCCTTTTTAGCGGAGGAGTTCCGGGAGGTGCACCTGTTCGACCTGCGGTACAACAATACGCCGCTGAAGCAGTATGTGACGGATAACGGCATCGACCAGGTGCTGGTGCTCTACTCCGCCAACAATTTCAACACGGATAAGAACCTGTTCAAGCTGGCGCTGTAAGATCTGTGCCCGCCAAGCCGCAAGACAGGCCGGAAACCCAACGAAAGGAACGGCGGATATGGTCATTTTAATCGCGGGCGCATCCCACACGGGAAAAACCGCCCTGGCCCAAAAGCTGCTGGAGCGGTACGGATACCCCTACCTCTCCATTGACCACCTGAAAATGGGACTGATCCGCAGCGGGAACACATCTCTCACACCTTTCAGCAGCGACCAGGCCCTGACGGGATATCTCTGGCCCATTGTCCGGGAAATCATCAAGACGGCCATCGAAAATGGGCAGAACCTCGTTGTTGAAGGCTGCTATATTCCCTTTGACTGGGCCGTTGGCTTTGACAGCAGCTATCTCGCCTTCATCCGGTACCGCTGCCTGGTCATGAGCGAAGCATACATCCGGCAGCATTTCGCAAACATCAAGCGGTATGCCAACGTGATCGAAACCCGTTTGGACGATTCGGGCTGCACCATAGAAAACCTGATCCGGGATAATACAGCCACATTGGATCTATGCCGCCAATGCGGCGTGGACTATCTGCTGATTGAGGATGACTACCGCGTTGACCTCGACTGGATGTAAGCGCGGCGGTTACAGCGTCCATGCCGCGGCAGGCTGCGGAAAAATTGCGGGCCCAGGCAAAAACGGGCGGCGCCTTACCGGCGCCGCCCGTTTTTTCAATTATGTTTAACTGTGCCGCAGTCCGGACGCGGCCTCGGTCCTGCCGCACCACAGCCGGACACGCCCTTACACGAACTTGCCGGTGTTCAGCTTCACGCCGGGGCCCATGGTGGCCGCGGCAACACAGCTTTTGACGTACTGGCCCTTGGCCGCGGCGGGCTTGGCCTTCACAATGGCGGCCATGAGGGCGTTCAGGTTATCGCCCAGCTTCTCCGCGCCAAAGGATACCTTGCCAATGGGACAGTGGATGATATTGGTCTTGTCCAGGCGGTACTCCACCTTACCGGCTTTGATCTCGTTGACGGCCTGGGTCACATTGGGGGTAACGGTACCGGCCTTGGGGGAGGGCATCAGGCCCTTCGGGCCCAGCAGCTTACCCAGGCGGCCCACAACACCCATCATATCAGGGGTGGCTACCACCACGTCGAAGTCAAACCAGTTCTCCTTCTGGATCTTCTCCACCATGTCCATATCGCCCACGAAATCGGCCCCAGCGGCCTTGGCCTCCTCGGCCTTGTCGCCCTTGGCAAACACCAGCACCCGGGCGGTCTTGCCCGTGCCGTGGGGGAGGACAATGGCGCCGCGGACCTGCTGATCCGCGTGGCGGGAGTCCACGCCAAGCTTCACGTGCAGCTCCACGGTCTCATCGAACTTGGCGGTAGCGGTCTTGATGACCAGATCCATCGCCTCGGTCACATCATACTGGGCGGCGCGGTCAATCAGCTTTGCGCTGTCCACATACTTTTTGCCTTTCTTAGCCATGGTTCTTCCTCCTTTCCCTTATTCTTCCACCAGGACGCCCATGGAGCGGGCGGTGCCGGCGACCATGCTCATAGCGGCCTCCAGGCTCGCGGCGTTCAGATCGGGCATCTTGGTCTCGGCAATCTTTTGCAGGTCGGCCTTGGACAAGGTGGCTACCTTGGTCTTATTGGGCACACCGGAACCAGACTCAATGTTGCACGCCTTCTTGATGAGCACGGCGGCGGGAGGGGTCTTGGTGATGAAGGAGAAGGAGCGGTCGGCGTACACGGTGATAACTACGGGGATGATGAGGCCCATGTCCTTCTTGGTGCGCTCATTGAACTCCTTGGTAAAGGCGGCGATGTTCACGCCGTGCTGGCCCAGGGCGGGGCCCACAGGGGGGGCCGGGGTTGCCTGGCCGGCGGGGATTTGCAATTTTACATATCCAGTAATTTTCTGTGCCATTTGAAACAGCACCTCCTACATGAAATGTGGTGGTGACGGGATCCGTCCACGAGGGACCCCTCCCACGGCAGTCTGCCTGCCTTGTTTCTCTGCTTAAATTGTTTCGACCTGATCCAATTCCAATTCGACGGGGGTTTCCCGTCCGAACATGGACACCACCACGCGGACCTTGCCCCGCTCGGTGTCCAGCTCCTCCACCGTGCCGATAAAGGAGGCCAGCGCGCCGTCGGTGATCTTCACGCTGTCGCCTACAGCGTAGCCAACGACCACTTCGCGCTTTTCCACGCCAAGGGCGGCGATCTCCTCCTCGGTGAGGGGGATGGCCTTATTCGCGGCCCCCACAAAGCCGGTGACGCCGCGGATGTTGCGCACCAGATGCCAGGTCTCGTCGGTCATGATCATCTTTACCAACACGTAGCCGGGGAACACCTTGCGCTCCACCGTCTTGGGCCCGTTTTCGGTGATCTCGGTGACGGTCTCCAGAGGGATGGACACCTCAGCGATCAGATCGTGCATATTGCGGTTTTCCACTGCCTGCTCAATGGACACGGCCACCGTGTTCTCATACCCGGAGTAGGTGTGGGCCACATACCACTTCAGCTCGTCAGCCATGGGGCACCCTTAACCAAAGAGGTTGAGCAGGGCATCGATCACTGCACGGGCCAGGAAGTCAAACACCCAGATGAAGATGCCCACCACGATGACGCACACGATCACAATACCCACGTTCTTGAGGGTATCCTTGGCAGACGGCCAAGTGACCTTCTTCAGCTCGCCTTTCAGGTCTTTGAGCCAGCGCAGGACGCGGTTTGGCTTCTGGTCCTTCTTCTTCGGGGTCTTGGCCTTCTTCTCGGAGCTTACGGACTCCTTCGGAGTGGCGGCGTTATCCCGCTTTTCCTGTTCAGACATTCAATTTACCCTTCTTTCGTTTGAGCTGCGGCCCATTACTTGGTTTCAGTGTGCAGAGTGTGCTTTCTGCAGAAGGGGCAGTACTTGTTGAGCTCCAGGCGCTCAGTGGTATTGCGCTTGTTCTTTTTGGTGTTGTAGTTGCGCTGCTTGCACTCGGAGCAGCGTAATACGACCTTCACACGGTTTCCGGCTTTCGCCATTCTCGGCACCTCCTTGTTGAATTTGGCCGGCCTGCAAAAAAACGCCGGACCGGCCTTTTACCGGTTCCGGCGCCTTAAAATGGGCGGCATACGCCCATCCTGGCTACGGGAACGCGGCTCATTGCCTCCCTGCGGTCCTCCCGGGAGGAACCAGGGTTTTTGCGCCTATCCCGTAAAAATACGCGCAAAAAGAAAGCCCTGCACACAGGTATAGATAGCATACCACGCCCTCCAGGACTTGTCAAGCACTGTTTTCAGGCCCATGCCAGGCCCATGCTTTTTATTTTTGCAAGGTTGAATTGCGGATATTTTCATGATAGAATTAATTAAATGAGGAGCGGTTTTATTTCAAAGAGGAGTACGCGTCATAAAACATAAGACGTCGGTGATCGGTCAATCGCTACTGACTGTGGCGTCTGCTCATTCTGCTGTTTCCAACTGGCATCGGGGACGTTATCTATGGTTTTGGTTCTTGATCCCGTGGGGACGCTGTTTTTGCAGGGGGCTTTTATGCTGGCTTCGCTAATTCCTCCTGTTGTGTTGGTTTTGAGCGGCAAATGGCGCTGGAAAGAAATCGGACTGGCTGCATTTTGATGTTGAAGGCTGTAAAAGAGCACTGTATTTTCTTCCTGTGCAATTATGTTGACCATACTAAACGCCTTCATTTTCGGCTGGCTTGCAATGGAAATAACCCTTGTATCGTCTAATATCATACCCGCAGTCCTGGCGTACTTTTTCTTTGACTTCGAGACGAAGCTTGCGGCGATGAGCAGTGAAGAGCTATTGATTGCGGAAGGAGTTCGCGGAGTTTTAATGTTCGCTGCTGCGGGCTGGCTCACGGTCATAGTCCACAAGCACGGCCATACGCTACAGGCAGCCGAACACCGGCAACGGCAGGAGGGATAGACATGCGCATTATGGCAATTGACTACGGCGACGCCCGCACAGGGGTGGCGGTGTCCGATGCCGCGGGGCTATTGGCGGGGTATACCACCGTCATACGGGGCCGCCAAGCGGAGCAAGTGGCGGATGAGATTGCAAAAATCGCTGCGGAACGGCAAGCAACGGAACTGGTGATGGGCTTTCCCCGGAACATGGATGGCACAGAGGGACCCAGGGCGGAGTTATACCGCGCCTTCGCCGCGCTGGTGGAACAAAAGTCCGGGCTTCCGGTGCAGCTCTGGGACGAGCGGCGCACCACGATTGAGGCCCACCAAATCCTCCATGCATCGGGAAAAAGGATGAAAGCCCACAAAAAAAACGTGGACGCAGTGGCCGCCAGCCTCATTTTGGAGGGATATCTGGCCTATAAGCGGTGCAGCAACTGACGCCGTACCCGCGTCCACGGAGGCCAACCGGACGGGTATGCATAGAATGAGGCATCGGTACTCCGATAAGCATCAGAATATAAAATTCATACCCCTGCCCCTTCCTCGCTGGCCGCACGGCAGCCCTCCTCCCCGCCAAATCCCAACCGCTTCTGGATTTTGCAGGCAAAAATTTAGCCAGCCTATTGCAATCTCAAAGCGCTCCGTGCTATAATGCGGTTAGAGGTATGTAGTTGCGCCTCAAATGGCTACAGATTTTAAATCCTGTAGCGGCACAGGCCGGCTGCACGCTATGATTTTAAAGGGGCGGAAGCTTATGAACGAGATGGCGCCGCCGTGGGCCGTGCCCGCCGTCAAAGCCGCCGATGGCGGCGGGGTGACAGGCAATGGCGATGGGCAACCCATTGGAAACGATGGGGACGCAAAGCTATGGGGACTAAGGCAAAACCCGGCCGCGGACCGGACAGCCGGTACGCCGCCTGGGGGGATTCACAGGGTCACACGACAACGTGCGCCCTGTCCCGGTGATGCTATGTTAGCCCGGCTGCTGGAAAAACTTTAGCAAACCGCTTGAAAAGGCGGGACGCAAAGCCAGGGGCCTAATGGTGCGGGCTTATAAGTATTTTTGAGGGGTAGTCTACCCCTCAAAACGTCCCCTTAGGGGACGTCCGACGCCCAGCCGATGGCAGCCCAGCCGCCGGATACCTTTGCATCCGAGCAAAAATCTTGCAAAGAAAGGAAGTATTGTTATGAAACTCTGGAGAAGTTTGCGCAGATGCGGATTATCGAT
>CAJULZ010000063.1 GCA_910587205.1 uncultured Oscillospiraceae bacterium | reverse complement strand
AAAATGCGCGTCGGCGCGCGGGTCCGGTATTCCGGCCCCCTGTTCCGGGACAGCAGCGGAAACGGGCAGGGAAAGACCGTGAACGGCACGTTCACGGTGAAATATTACTATCCGGGCCGTAAATGCGGCGTACATATTGACGGGCTGGGCTGGGTCCCTAAATCCGCCTGTTCCGTCATCGGCTGAAAGGGGCGCGCAATGAAAGGAATGTGCTTTGAATGCGGGCGGGTGGTCATACGGGAGATAAAGCCGGAAAAGACGCTGAAACAGCTTCACAAGGTTTTTGCCGACGGGTCAAAAAGCCCGGAAGAGAGAATGGAAGCATTCAACGCCGAAACACACAGGGAATCCGACCTTGTGCGGGAAATTTACGCCCACATGAAAAAAGCGGACCCGAACCCGGATAACGTCGAAAACATCTTGCGCGCCGTCAAGGTGCTTTTCGACCGAAAAGCCGTATTTGACGAATACGGAATTTAGCGTTTCGGGCGGGACATTGCTTTTCGCCGTTGTTTTTCTTCAAGAGAGCAACGGGGCGCACGACTTCCGCACAAACACCCGTGATTGCGAATATCTGTTTTCGAGCAAATCGAAATATTGATACAATCGTGTAAATATGTTCCATCCACATCTAACCGATCTTGAAAATCGGGAGAAACAAGCTAATTCTTAAAAATTTCCATATCAACCGCCCCCATTGGGGACATTGTATCACGCCGCAACGGTATTCTTGCGGCAAAGAAAGGAATCGACATGAAAATTATTGCGTTTCTGCTGGCGAATTGGGACAGCGTGCTTGTTGTCCTTGCGTTCCTTGCCCTGATCGTCGTTCTTATCAAGCGCGGCGAAACGGCGGTTTTGAACCGAATTCTTTTCGGCCTTGTGACAAAGGCGGAAAAGGAATTCGGCGGCGGAACGGGCAAGTTGAAGCTTGCCGCCGTGTCCGACTGGATTTACCAGCGGATTCCCGCCGTCCTGAAACTGCTTTTCAGCGAAAAGGATATTGAAAAGCTGATCGAGAGCGCACTGGAGGAAGCAAAAAAGGCGTGGGGGACGAACGGCAATCTTGCGGCATACATCGACGAATACTATTATTTGAGCATTACGCCGCAGGAAGCGGAGAAAGCCGCCACAAAGCTGAACGACGAACCCGGAACCATTGCGCCGGGAACCTGAAAATAAACTTGTCCGATTCGGACAGAATGAAAGCCCGCCGGGATTCGCCCCGGCGGGCTTTTTGTGTTGGCGGGCAGAATCAGACCGGCCCGCTATTGATGTTCTGATGTTTAACGCATTCATTGCCTTTTTACGTGCTAATGTCAAGAATGAATCTGAACTTTAACACGCAACGGAGGGCAAAACGTGAAAATTTATGATTACAACGGACGGAAGAACCTTTGCGGCGACCGGGTGCGGGAAGCGCGGGCGCGGCGGAAAATTACACAAGCGGACCTTGCGGCCCGCCTGCAAGTGGCGGGAATCATCATAGAGCGGGACAGCGTTTCAAGAATTGAAATCGGAACCCGATTTGTAACCGACTATGAATTAAAGGTGCTTTCTCAAATTCTGGACGTTTCGGTTCAATGGCTTTTGGAAATGGAGGATTAAGGCGGGGCGGCGGAAATCGCCGCCCCGGTCAAGTATCAACGGACGAACACGCCCAGCGGGGAGCCGTTCGCAGACCGCCAGCCGCGGCGGTGAATATCGGACAGGCGGACCCGTTCGGGCCGGTCCGGGTTGTAGCCCCAGCGGACAAGGGCGAACACGCCGCCGCGGAGAACTACGCCGTCAGGAATATCGACGAAACCGACGACCGTTCCCATTTCGAGCGGGAAACAGGCCCCGCAATTCCGTTCGACGGACTGACCGATCATAACGATCACAGAACCGTCATCGGCGGGTTGGGAGATCGTCACGACCTTAGAGGGGGCCGCGTTCTCCGCAACGGGAGCGGGGGCGGCGGATTCCTCCGCGGCGGGGTCCTCTTCCGGCTGAACCTCACGTTCAGCGCGGAAAACAGGGGCCATAGAGTAACGATCAGGCTGGATATATTCGCCTGAATCGTCAACCCGGATTTTCGAGCGGCGGGAATCGCCCATGTACTCATAAGAAACGGTTTTAGCGGTGCGCCCGGTGATTTTGATGGTGAAAATACAATCATAGTTACAAATGCTACGGGAAAAGTATTCCTTGCCGATTTCAAACTTGTTCATGTCGTGTTCCCCCTTGATTTTTTGGCCTTACCTTGTTAAAATCAAGGTAGCCGGAGTAAGGCTTCCGGCTTACCTTTCGCGCTGGGATAGCGGCTTTACTTTGAGAGGTGGGCCGCTATCCCTTTTTACTTGCTTTTCTTGTCTCTGACAAGATCAGCGGCTTCCTTTACTGTTGCCGCCTTTGCTTCAATAAGCTGGGCGAGAGTTTCAAGGAAAGCGTCGAATTCGGCGTTTGTCATACCCTCTTCCATTGCCTCACTTCCTTTCGTAAAGGGGCGTTCCCTTGCCTTACAAGTGTTATTATAGTACATGGCAACATGAAATACAATAGGCAAAGTCCATAAACATGGGGACATGAATTTGTTTGTTTTGTTCATGGAAACATGAAAAGAAATGTGATATAGTAAATCAGGGGTGATACTATGGCGACTAAAGCGCATTTGGAGGGGAATAAACGCTATCAAGAAAAATTAGATCGTATTGCGTTTTATGTAGACAAAGGCGGAAAAGAAAAAATAAAGGCCCGCGCCGCCGAAACAGGGGCCGGGAGTATCAACGCATATATTGTTTCGCTAATTGAAGCAGATATGGGGAAGCTATCAGACGAATAACCGCAATTCGCGGGGAGACATAAAGTGAAAGGGCGGGAAACCGCCCTTTCTTTGCTTTTGGGGAGGGTATAACATGGGGCATTGTTTTAGTCACCTGACAAAGACAGACCGATACAGGCTGGAGGACGCTTTGCTGGACGGGAAGAAGCCGAAAGAGATAGCGGAAAGACTTCATGTCCATGTAAGCACGATTTACCGGGAGATCAAGCGCGCCCGCATGATTCATCGTAATTCGGACTGGACGGAAGAAGAGCGGTATAACCCGGACGAAGCGGAACGGAAGTATCAGGAGAATTTGCGGAAGAAAGGCGCTGATTTGAAAATCGGGAATGATCGGGAGCTTGCGGACTTTCTGGAAAAGAAAGTGCTGGAGGATGGCTATTCCCCCGCCGCCGCTCTTGCGGCTATCGAGTTGGAGGGAAAGACGTTTTCAACGTCCATTTGTGTAAGCACGTTTTACAGCTATATCACAAAGGGCGTTTTTCTCTTCCTGACAAATGATGACTTGCCGGAAAAGCCGAAAAAGAAACGGACCTATAAAAAAGTTAAGACCATGAAGCGACCGCCGCGGGGGGACAGTATCGAAAAGCGCCCGGCGGAGGTTGACACGCGGGAAACCGTCGGAGATTGGGAGATGGACACGGTATATTCAAGCAAAGAGGGCGAAAAGGACACCTTGCTTGTTATGACGGAGCGGAAAAGCCGTATTCCGATTATGGAACTTATGCCGGACAGGACGCGGGAAAGCGTCATTGCCGCTCTCGACCGCATAGAACGCCGTTTCGGTTCGCGCCGCTTCCGGCAAATCTTCCGAACGATCACCGTTGACAACGGCGGGGAGTTTGCCGACGTGGAGCGGCTGGAGCGTTCAGCGCTTTGCAAGAAGAAGAGAACAAAGGTTTACTTTTGCCACCCGTACAGCAGTTACGAACGGGGGAGCAATGAAAACGAAAATAAAATGATACGGCGGCACTTCCCGAAAGGAACCGATTTCGGGAAAGTGACCGCCGCAGAGGTCAAGCGCGCGGAAAGGTGGATTGCACGATACCCGCGGAAAATTTTAGGCTGGAAAACGTCTGAAATTGTGTTCAATGAGTATCTTTTGACGCTTTGAAAAAATTTTTATATTTTTTTCGCATTTACTATTGACATTTCCGGGGTTTAGAAAAAATTTGTTGTCAGCGCCGAAGCTGTCCCTGGTGGCCCGCTGCCTTGCCCTCTACCAAAATGATATCCGCCCCAAACCGCCGGATGGATGACCAGGGAAACACCTGGCCGGGTTCCCGCCCCAGCAGTCCAAAGCATCGGGCGCGGCCACTGACGACAATACTCTCGATGGAGCCGTGTTCCGTGTCCAACTCCACGTCTTCCACAAACCCGTACCGGGTTCCGTCAGAGATGTCGATTACTTCTTTATATTGAAGCTCTGCAATGCGGCAGACCATAATAGTATACCCTCCTTCCGCTTTTCTGAATCAATGTATGAGCGTGGGACGGGGGGCTATGCGTAGTTGGAAAAGACGGGTAAGGGAAAATACATGGAAAATTTTCATTTTGCCCCTATGCAAGTGGAGGGTTTTGTATTAAAATAGAAGCACATGAAAAAAACTGGGATGGAGTGTGACGATTACTATGAGCGAGCTGAAATACAGGCGCGTCTTGCTGAAGGTGAGCGGCGAAGCCCTAGGCGGCGAGGCAGGCCGGGGGTTGAACTTTGATGTGATTGAGAAGGTGTGCGACACCATTGCTCGCTGTTCCCGGGAGGGCGCCCAGATTGGTATCGTGGTGGGCGGCGGGAACTTTTGGCGGGGATTGAAAGACGGCAGAGGGATGAGCAACCGTACTCGGGCGGATCATATGGGGATGCTGGCTACCTCTATCAACTGTTTGGCGCTGGCCGATGTGCTGGAAGACAAGGGCGTAGACGTCCGAGTACAGACTGCTATTGAGATGCGTGCCATCGCCGAGCCGTATATCCGTTCCCGGGCAGTCCGGCACCTGGAGAAGGGCCGGGTAGTCATTTTTGGCTGCGGCACGGGAAGTCCATTTTTCTCCACGGATACTGCGGCGGTGCTCCGTGCGGCGGAAATTGGCGCAGAGATTATCCTGCTGGCAAAAAATGTGGACGGCGTATACAGTGCCGATCCCTTGAAAGACCCAGAGGCAGTAAAATATGACAGCATTACCTATGATGATGTGTTGGCCCGGCACCTGGGTGTGATGGATTCCACAGCTACGTCGCTGTGTATGGACAATAATATTCCGATTATTCTCTTTGCGCTGAAAGACCCGGAAAATATCGCCCGGGCGATTCATGGGGAGAAGATCGGGACCATCGTGAAGGAGGAAGTAAAATGACTGATTTCTGCAAGACTTACGACGAGAAAATGGGCAAGACTATCGAATCGGTGAAGGGGGACTTCGCCAGCGTCCGGGCGGGCCGGGCGAATGCCGGTGTGCTGGACCGTATCCAGGTAGAGTATTATGGAACCCCCACTCCCATTCAGCAGGTGGCCAGCATCTCTACCCCTGATCCCCGAACCCTCCAGATCCAGCCCTGGGACAGCTCTATCCTGAAGGCCATCGAGAAAGCTATCCAGAGCTCTGATTTGGGTATCAATCCCCAGAACGATGGGCGGGTAATCCGCCTTGCGTTCCCGCAACTGACGGAGGAGCGCCGCGTAGAGCTGACCAAGCAGGTGCGCAAGTACGGCGAGAACGGTAAAGTGGCCATCCGCAATATCCGGCGGGATGCGATGGAGAAGCTTAAGGCGCTGGAAAAGAAGTCCGAAATCACTGAGGATGACCGAAAAGAGGATGAGAAGGAGCTTCAGGAGCTGACGGACCGGCGCTGCAAGGAGATCGACGGGTTGACTGCCACGAAAGAGAAAGAATTGATGGCCGTATAAGGCTATGGCGCATACAAGCGGGGCGCGCCCCCGCTTGTATGCTGTCTTGGACCGGTGTGAACAGGCTATGAACGGGTTCTTTTTTGGCAACACTATCAATATGTTAGGACTGGTATATATGGCATTTTTTCGCCGCCGCAGGGCTGTACAGGTGGATTTTGAACACCTGCCCCGTCATGTGGCCATCATCATGGACGGGAATGGCCGCTGGGCTAAGGCCAGAGGGCTGCCCCGGAAAGCGGGCCACGCTGCCGGCGCGGAAACCTTCCGCACCATCGCGACCTATGCCAAAGAATTGGGGCTGGAATACCTGACGGTGTACGCATTTTCTACAGAGAACTGGAAACGACCTGCCGATGAAGTGGCATCCATTATGGGCCTATTGGAAAAGTATCTTCATGAGGCAATTGAGACCATGGCGAGGGATAAGGTGAAGATGGCGTTTTTTGGGGACTTGTCCCCATTATCCCCTCATCTCCAGGCGCTGTGCCGGGAAACGGAGGAGATTTCCAAGGGGTATGATGGTTGTCAGGTGAATATCTGCTTAAATTACGGTGGCCGAGATGAATTGGTGCGGGCGGCGAAGACGTTTTCCATGGATTGCGTAGAAGGCAGGGCGGATCCGTCCCACCTCACGGAGAAGGCATTTTGCGGGTATCTTTACTCTGCGGGTGTCCCTGACCCAGACCTCGTCATCCGCCCAAGCGGGGAAATCCGCACGTCCAACTTCCTGGTATGGCAGTCCGCCTATGCGGAATTTTATTTCACCGATGTGCTCTGGCCCGACTTTACCAAGGAGGATCTGCTAAAGGCATTGGCAGCCTACCAGGGCCGGTCCCGGCGGTATGGAGGTGTTTAGATACATGGCAAAACGGATCATTGTGGCGGCAGTTTTTGTGCCCATTATTCTATGGGTTATGTTGGGGCCGCCGCCGCTGGTGTGGACGGCGCTGGTGTGTTTCATTTCCGCTATGGCCGCCTTTGAGCTGTTGCGTGCGGTGGGGGAGAGAAAAGTTACCCGTCCCATGCAGGTGGCGACGATCTTATCTGCCGCTCTGTTGCCCCTCGGAAGCTGGGGGGGACTGGGAACGGCTTACGTGAACTTGCTGTCCTTTGTAGTAATGGCAGTTTGCTTTTGGTGCGCCATCCGCGCCTATGATGGGGATGGCGCGCCCATTGGCTTTTTCCATGTGCTGGCGGCCCTATTTGCCGGGGTTATCTTGCCTCTTGCGCTGTCTGCCCTGGTGGAACTGCGGCGGATGGATCATGGGAAGTACTTGGTGCTGCTGGCGGTGCTGCTGGCCTTTGTCACCGATGCGGGGGCCTATTTTGCCGGGGTATTTTTGGGCAAGCATCGGGGGATCACTAAGGTTAGCCCCAACAAGAGTGTAGAGGGATATATCGGCGGTTTTGCCACCGGTGTGGTATTCGCCGTTCTTTACGGCCTGGTAGTCAGCAAGATCGCAGGGGACAGCGTGAACCTGTTGTCTCTTGCTTTGTGCGGCCTGTTTGGGGCGCTGGCCACCGAGGTGGGGGATTTGGCGTTTTCCTTCATTAAACGGCAGTACGGTGTGAAGGATTTTGGCCATCTCCTGCCTGGGCACGGTGGGATGCTTGACCGATTTGACAGCATGATTTTCTGCGGGCCCGTTGTGTTGTTCATCGTCCGGTTCCTGCCGGTGTTTCAGGGTGGAGCAGGATGAAACAGGTGCTTTCCATACTGGGTTCCAGCGGTTCCATCGGCCGGCAAACGTTGAAGGTGGCCCAGGCATGTGACTGTGGGGTGGCCGCCCTTACGGTAAACCGGAGCATAGAGCTGGCCGAAGCGCAGGCCAGGCAGTTCAAGCCCAAGCTGGTAGCGGTGACGGACGAGGATGCCGCCGCTGATTTGCGGGTGCGGCTGGCGGATATGGACATAAAGGTGCTGGCGGGGCGGGAGGGCCTTCTGGCGGCGGCGGCCCTGCCTGAGGCGGATACGGTTGTAACGGCGATTGTGGGAGTAGCGGGGCTGGAACCCACCCTTGCGGCCATTGACTGCGGGAAACGCATCGCACTGGCTAACAAGGAGACGCTGGTATGTGCCGGGGAGCTGGTAATGGCGCGGGCGAAAGAGAAGGGGGCGGAGATTGTCCCGGTGGACTCGGAGCACTCCGCCATCTTCCAATGTTTGCAGGGCTGCAAGGATCGGGGGGAGGTGCGGCGGCTGATCCTCACCGCCTCCGGCGGGCCGTTTTATGGCATGAGCCGGGAAGAACTTTCCCACGTGACCAGGGAGCAGGCGCTGAGGCATCCGAACTGGGCGATGGGCGCAAAAATTACCATTGATTCCGCCACCCTGATGAATAAAGGGCTGGAATTTATTGAGGCGATGCGGCTGTATTCCATGTCCCCTGGGCGCATCCAGATTGTTATTCACCGGGAAAGCATCATCCATTCCCTAGTGGAGTTTGAGGATGGGGCCATTTTGGCCCAGTTGGGCAGCGCGGATATGTGCCTCCCCATCCAGTATGCTTTAACGTGGCCGAGACGAACGGTGGGCCCTGTTAAGTCCTTGGATCTGTTGTCCTGCCCGCCGCTGACCTTTCAGAAGCCGGACCCGGAAACGTTCCGCTGCCTGGGGTTGGCGCTGGAGTGCGCGGAAAGGGGCGGAACCTCCACGGCGGTACTGAACGGCGCCAACGAGGCGGCAGTAGCCCTGTTTCTGGAGGGGAAAATCGCTTTTTTGGATATCCCCTGTCTGGTTGAAGGGGCGCTAAGGCGGGTACACGTTGTGGACGCGCCCACGCTGGACGACATTTTTGAAGCTGATTATGCTGCCCGCCGGGTGGTGTACGAATCTGTGAGGTGACTTAATTTTGGCGAGATTTCTGTATATCCTGTTGGTAGTTTTGCTGTTCAGTGTGCTGATTGCTATCCATGAGTTTGGGCATTTCATCACCGCCAAACTGCTGGGGATAAAGGTCAACGAGTTCGCCATCGGTATGGGGCCCGCAATCTGGCAGAGCAGGAATGGGGCTGGTGAACCGTGGGAGGCAGGGGAGAAAACCCTGTACAGCCTGCGCCTGTTCCCTGTTGGCGGATACTGTGCCATGGAGGGGGAGGACGAGGACACTGGCGACCCCCGGGCTTTCTCCCGGCAGAAGGGGTGGAAGAAGATTGTTATCCTGTGTGCTGGGTCGTTTATGAACTTCCTGCTGGGGCTGGTCATCATGGTGGCGCTGTCCTTGGGCGTGAGCGAGATCAATGTCCCCGTGATCTCCGGCTTTATGGATGGCTTTGGCTTGGAGGGGGAGGCTGGCCTGATGGTTGGGGATCGGATTCTGGAGATAGACGGCCACGCGATTTGGCTGAAGAATGACGCGTTCCTCTACTTGGATCGCAACGACGGCGTGAGCGGGGTGGATCTGGTGGTGGATCGGGGCGGGCAGCGTATGGTTTTGGACGATTTCCCCATGACTCGCGCCATTGAGACTGAGGAGAATGGCCGGATGGTGAAAAAATTTGGTATAACCATCGGCCAAATGGAGGAACTGACCATCCCTGGCCGTTTCCACTATGGCTTTTTACAAACGATAGACTTTGTGCGTATTGTCTGGGTGAGCCTGGGGGATCTGGTGACGGGTCGGGTGGCGGTGTCCGAGCTGTCCGGGGTGATCGGCGTAGTGGATGTAGTGTCCGAAGCGGGAACCCAGTATCAGAACGAGACCAAATCTGTCCTCGCCGGGATTTTTGGTGTGCTGAGCATGATGGCCCTCATTGCGGTCAATCTGGCGGTGATGAATATGCTGCCCATCCCGGCGCTGGACGGTGGGCGGATTTTCTTCGTGCTGCTCAATGGGATTCTATTTGCCGTAGCAAAGCGGCGGATTCCCGAACGGTATGAGGGCTACGTCCACGCCGGAGCCTTTGTGGTGCTGCTGGCGCTGATGGCGGTGGTGGCCCTCCATGATGTGTGGAATATCTTTGTGTAGGAAGGTGCTGGTAAATGAGCAGACAGATCCATGTGGGCGGCGTCCCTCTGGGTGGGGGCGCCCCTGTTTCCATCCAGTCCATGACCAACACTCCCACCCACAATGTAGAGGCCACGCTATGCCAGATCCGGACGCTGGCGGCGGCGGGGTGCGATTTTGTCCGGGTAGCGGTGCCTGATATGGCGGCAGCTAAGGCCATAGGAGCGTTGAAAGCGGGCAGTTCTGTGCCCCTGGTAGCAGACATCCACTTCGACTACCGGTTGGCCTTGGAGGCAGCGGAGCAGGGGATTGACAAGATCCGCATCAATCCTGGCAACATTGGTGCGCCTGACCGGGTGGAGGCGGTGGCAAAAGCTTGCAAGGAGCGGAACATTTCCATCCGGGTGGGGGTGAACGGCGGCTCCCTGGAACAGGAGCTGCTGGACAAGTACGGCGGCCCTACCCCGGAGGCTATGGTGGAGAGCGCCCTGGGCCACATCAGTCTGTTGGAGCGGCATGGGTTTGAGGATATCTGCGTATCCTTGAAAGCATCGGCGGTGCCCGCCACTATGCGGGCCTACCAGCTCATGGCCCAGCGGTACGACTACCCGCTGCACCTGGGTGTCACCGAGGCGGGAACCCGTGAAATGGGTGAACTGAAAGCGGCGGCAGGCATCGGCGGGCTGCTGGCCCTTGGTATTGGGGACACCCTGCGGGTGAGCCTCACCGCTGACCCGGTGGAGGAGATCTACGCCGCCCGGCGGATTTTAAAGGCTGTTGGGCTGCGCCGGGAGGGGCCGGAGTTGATTGCCTGCCCCACCTGCGGGCGGACGCAGATCGACTTGATTCCCATGGCTCAGCAGGTAGAGGAGTTGCTGAAGGGTGTGGACAAGCCCATCACCGTGGCGGTGATGGGGTGCGTTGTCAACGGCCCTGGCGAGGCCCGCCACGCCGATGTGGGGCTGGCCGGCGGCAAGGGCGAGGGTGTGCTGTTCCGGCATGGGGAGATTGTAGCCAGAGTGCCGGAGGAAGAACTGGTGCCGGGGCTGATGAAGCTGATTGAGGAACTGTGAGGGGAGCGCCATGAAGCATATAGGGACGCAGTACATAGAGACGCAGCGGCTGATCCTGCGGCGGTTGGAACGATCTGATGCCCACTCCTTTGTTGACAATATCGCTTCCGATGATGAAGTGACAAGATTTCTCTCTGGCTGGCCCAAAAACTGTACGGTTCCGATGATGGAAGGAATATTGGACAGATGGATCAGCCAATATTCTGACACGGACTGTTATAATTGGGCCATTGTTTTGAAAGAAGATGGTACGGAAGCTATTGGTCAGATTTTAGTATTTGATTGGGATGAAAAGGAAGAAATCCCAAATTTAGGAGGATGCATTGGCAAGCGCTGGTGGAACCGGGGGATTATGACCGAGGCCCTGGGAGCGGTGCTTGATTCCCTGTTCAATCAGGTGGGTGTTCGGCGGATAGAGGGGTATCATGACCAGAACAACCCCGCCGCAGGGACGGTTATGAAAAAGTGCGGTATGAAATACAAAGAAAAACAGGATTGGGCCTGCTGGTATTCCATTGACGCTGACGATAGATAAGGAGAAGACTATGAATCACATAGGGACGCAGTACATAGAGACGGAACGGTTGATTCTGCGGCGGTTTGAGCTGATCGACGCCCCCGCCATGTTCACCAACTGGGCCAGCGACGACGAGGTGACGAAATTCCTCACCTGGCCCACCCACGCCGATGTGTCGGTGACGGAGGGTATCCTGGGGCAGTGGATACCTCAGTATGAAAAGGACGACTATTATAACTGGGCAATCGTCTTGAAGGAGCATGGTTCCCAGCCCATTGGGAATATCAATGTGGCACACTGGCGTGAAGATGGGGAAGCTCCGGAGATTGGCTACTGCATGGGCAGACGCTGGTGGCATGAGGGGATCATGACCGAGGCCCTGGGCGCGGTGCTTGATTTCTTGTTTGAGCGGGTGGGCGTGGAGCGGATTGTGGCCTTCCACGACACCAACAACCCCCATTCCGGCGGCGTTATGCGCAAATGCGGCATGGTTTTTGACGGTGTACGGGAGAAGTCGGGCAAAAACAACCAGGGCGTAGTGGACATGGCCCGCTATGTCCTCAAGGCCAGCGACAGATAAGGAGCGAGACAGAACGATGCCAACTTTTCAACAGACCTTTGCCAACTGCCCCTTCCCGGAAGGGGTTTTGGCTGTTTTAGGGAGTTATCCTGTCCGGGTGCGGGTGAACCGGGAGCGGCGGGCCATGGAGGTGGCGGCGGCGGGAACGGATGTTTCGCATGAAACGCTCATTCAAGCAGAGGAGACGCTGAAGGCGGCCTTTGGGCTTCGCGAGGCGGTGGTGACGGTGGAAGAACCTCTTGCCCCGGAGGTTCCGGCCCCTTCGCCGCGGTCCGAGGAGACGGCGGCACAGCCCGCCGCTGTCCCGGCGGAGCAGGAGCTCCCGCAAGAAGCCCCCGCCCCGGCAAAGGAGCAGAAGCCCCAGGGTCTGGAGGCCCAGATGGCGGCCATGCGCCGGAAGGTTCTGCGGACGGACTCCCCCGCCTCCGGCGGCGGAAAAAAGCGGGTGAAGCAGATCTACGGCAAGATCAGCGGGAAAAAGAAGCTCGTCCCCATGGGGGAGCTGGCCCTGGACATGGGCAGCGTGGTGGTGGAGGGCGAGGTGTTCAACGTGGAGCACCGGGAGCTTCCCCGGCGGAAGGCCTGGGTGGTGTGCTTCGACATCACCGACCTTACCGGCTCCATCCGGGTCACCCGGTTCATGGAGGGGGAGGAGGCCAAGCCCATCATCAGCCAAGTGAAAAAGGGCCAGCGGCTCCAGGTCCAGGGGCGGCTCACCGTGGGGCGGTTCGACAACGGTGATCTGGTGCTGGAGCCTTACGGCATCAACGAGGCCCCCAAGCCCGAGGGGAGGAAGGACACCGCTCCGGACAAGCGGGTGGAGCTGCACCTGCATACCAAAATGTCCATGATGGACGGCCTGTGCGACGCTAAGGCGGTGGTGAAGCGGGCCATTGAGTGGGGGCATCTCGCAATTGCTATTACCGACCACGGGGTATTGCAGTCCTTCCCCGACGCATATAGCGCCTCCGGTCGAGGGGAAAAGATCAAAGTATTGTACGGGGTGGAAGCATACTACCAGAACGATGTGGACGAGCAGGCGGCGGTGCATGGGCCGGGAGATATGCCGGTGGATGGGGAATTTGTGGCTTTTGACCTGGAGACCACGGGCTTAGATGCTCGCACGGATTCCATTATCGAAATTGGTGCGGTGCGGATCCGGGGTGGGGAAGTAGTAGATAAATTTACATCTTTTGCTCAGCCAGGGCATCCCCTCAGCGCTAAGACGGTATCCCTCACGGGCATCACCGATGAAATGCTGCTGGGTGCGCCCACGCCGGAAGATGCAGTGGAGGCGTTTCTGGATTGGGTGGGGGATTTGCCCCTGTGCGCACACAACGCCGCTTTTGATACTGGGTTTGTTCGAGAGTACTGTGCCCGCTCCGGGCGGAAATTTGACCCGCTGTACTTTGATACCATGGTTCTGGCCCAATACTTGTGCCCGAAGCTGCCAAACCACAAGCTGGATACGGTGGCGGCTGCCTTGGGGTTGCCGCCTTTTCAGCACCACCGGGCATATGACGATGCGGAGACTTGCGGTCTGATCCTTTGGGCGTTGCTTTCCATGCTTCGGGAGCAGGGGGTGGGACGGACGGCCCAGATCAACCGGGCGTTTGCGGGCAAAAAGCGGGGAGGCCGGGGACGGCGCTCCGCGTCCCACCTGATTATCCTGGCGAAGAATCAGGTTGGCTTACGAAACCTGTATAAACTGGTGTCTAAGGCGCATCTGGAGCATTTCAACCGCTATCCGATTACCCCAAAATCCCTGATCGATGAGAATCGGGAGGGGCTGATTATCGGTTCCGCCTGCGAGGCGGGGGAATTGTTCCAGGCGGTGGCAGCGGGAAGAGAGGATCGGGAACTGGAACGCATTGCCTCCTGGTATGATTTCCTGGAAATCCAGCCGCTGAGCAACAATGCTTACATGCTCCGACCCAATAGAGAAGGCCGGGCTATTGCCCGAGATTGGGAGGATCTGCGGGCATTTAACCGCCGGGTAGTGGAGTTGGGGGACCGGTTGGGAAAACCGGTGTGCGCCACTGGGGACGTCCACTTTATGGAGCCGGAGGACGAGGTGTACCGCCACGTCCTGCTGGCAGCCAAGGAGTTTGAGGACGCCGACCAGCCAAATCCACTCTACTTTCGCACAACCGACGAGATGCTGGAAGAGTTTTCCTATCTTGGCATTGAGAAGGCTCGTGAAGTAGTGGTGGACAACCCCAGGCTTATTGCCGATTGGTGCGATAATGTCCGGCCCCTACCCGATGGGTTGTTTGCCCCTAAACTGGAAAACTCCGATGGGGAACTCAAAGAACTGGTATGGAGTAAAGCACATCGCCTTTATGGAGATGAGCCGCCTAAAATTGTGGTTGACCGGATCAATGCCGAGCTGGTGGATATCATCCGCTGTAAATATGATGTGATTTATATGTCTGCTCAGAAGCTGGTGCAGAACTCGCTGGAACACGGTTATCTGGTGGGTTCACGGGGATCAGTGGGGTCGTCCCTGGTAGCGTTTATGTCGGGCATTACAGAGGTGAACTCCCTGCCTGCCCACTATCGCTGTCCCAGCTGCAAACACGCAGATTTTGACTACGCCCAAGATCCGGCCCATCCTTACGGTTGTGGGGCGGATATGCCGGATATGAAGTGTCCCGTATGCGGCGCAGACTATGAAAAGGATGGCTTCAATATTCCCTTTGAGACTTTTTTGGGCTTTGGAGGGGATAAGGTGCCCGATATTGACCTGAATTTTTCTGGGGAATATCAGTCCAGCGCGCACAAGTATACCTTTGAGCTGTTTGGCAAGGATCATGTGTTTCGGGCTGGTACAATTGGTACTGTGGCGGAAAAGACAGCAATCGGTTACGCAAAGAAATACCTGGAGCTGGCGGGAAGGCCGGATGCCCCATTTGCTGAGGTGCTCCGGTTGGCAAAGGGTTGCGAAGGTGTCAAGCGTACCACCGGCCAGCACCCAGGCGGTATGGTGGTTATTCCCCAGGATAAGGAGATCTATGATTTCTGCCCTGCCCAACATCCGGCGGATGACAAGGATTCGGACATCATCACAACCCATTTTGAATACCATTCCATGGAATCCAATCTTCTAAAGTTGGATATGCTGGGGCACGATGACCCGTCGATGATCCGGATGTTGGAGGACATTACAGGGGTAAATGCCCAGAAAATCCCTCTGGACGATCCTAAGACCATGAGCCTGTTTACCAGCTCGGAGGAGCTTGGTTTTAGCGGAGATCCGGTTCTGGGCCCGACTGGGGCGGTGGCCATTCCGGAGTTCGGAACCTCTTTTGTTCGGGGAATGCTGGAGGACACCCACCCAAACCAGTTTGATATTCTGATCCGGCTGTCCGGCTTTTCCCATGGTACCGACGTATGGTTGGGCAATGCTAAAGATCTCATTACATCTGGAACCGCCAAGGTCAACGAGGCGATTGGTTGTCGGGATGATATTATGATTTTCTTGATTTCCAAAGGATTTAAGGATACGCGGGCATTCAAGATTATGGAGGCGGTGAGGAAAGGGCGGGGCCTGCCTGACGGGGCGGAGGATGAGATGAAAGAGCACGGTGTGCCGGAGTGGTACATCGAGTCGTGCAAAAAGATCGCCTATCTGTTCCCTAAGGCCCATGCAGTGGCCTATGTGATGATGGCGTTCCGCATTGCCTGGTTTAAAGTACACAGGCCGCTGGCATTTTACGCTGCCTATTTTTCCATCCGGGCCAAAGCCTTCGATGAGAAGTTTATGTGCCGGGGCATAGAGGTAGTAAAACGGAAAATGGCAGAGATCAACGCCAAAAAGAATGCTAAAGAGAAAAAGGACCGCCCATCGGCGGTGGAGGAGGATATGCTTACTACCTTGGAGGTGTGCTATGAGTTCTATCTCCGGGGATTCAGCTTTGCCCGGATGGACATCTGCCTCTCCGAATCCACCCGGTTTTTGGTAGATGAGGAGAGGAGGGCGCTGATTCCGCCCTTCACTTCGGTGGCGGGTCTGGGCGAGACAGTGGGCGACGACATCGTGGAAAAGCGGCAGGGGAAGGACTTTTTGTCCATTGAGGAGTTCGCCCTGGCCTGTACCAAGGTGTCCTCCACCCACTTGGAGCAGCTCAAGGACGCGGGGGCCTTTGGGGATTTGCCGGACAGCAGCCAGTTCAGCCTGTTTTGAGACCTGCTAACAAAAGTCAAGAGATAGATTGAGGGAAAACACTGTTTTTTAGGTGTTGGGAAA
>CAJULZ010000062.1 GCA_910587205.1 uncultured Oscillospiraceae bacterium | reverse complement strand
TACATCATGGCGTCCATGTCGGTCTGGGACATGACGCCCTCCACCACATTGCCGTGGATCATGAAGGGGGGCACGCAGAAGGTGAAGCCCTTGCTGATCATGAAGTCCCGGGCGTAGGCCAGCACCGCCTCATGGAGCCGGGCCACGTCGCCCATGAGGTAATAGAACCCCGCGCCGGACACCCGGCCCGCCGCGTCCATGTCCACGCCGTCGAACCGCTCCATGATCTCGGTGTGGTAGGGGATCTCAAAGTCGGGCGCCACGGGCTCGCCGAACCGCGCCACCTCCACGTTGGCGGAGTCGTCCGGACCGATGGGCACGGAGGGGTCGATGATGTTGGGGATCTGGAGCATGATGTGCCGGATGTCCGCCGCCAGCTCATCCTCCAGCTTTTCCAGCTCCGCCAACCGGTCTGCGTTGGCTTTCACCTTGGCCTTGGCCTCCTCCGCCTCGGCCAGCTTGGAGGGGTCCTTTTTGGCCTGGCCCATGAGCATCCCCACCTGTTTGGACAGCTTGTTCCGGTCGGCGCGGAGGGTGTTGGCCTCCGTCATGGCGTCCCGGTTGCGGCGGTCCAGCTCAATCACCTCGTCCACCAGGGGGAGCTTCTCCTCCTGGAATTTCTTTTTGATGTTTTCCTTGACAATCTCCGGGTTGTCCCGGATAAATTTGATGTCTAACATATCGTATCACCTTTTTATAGAGATTTTTGTTTCACGTGAAACTCGTCGGCGCAAGCGTCGGGTTCACGGTGTTTTCATCGTCCCCGCCGTACAAGAATACCGGGCTCAGCGTGCCGTCCTCATGTTCTTCCAGCCAGCCCTGATCCAGCAGGCTGGTCTTGACCTGCTCAAACAGCGCGATGGTGGAGGGCTGGAACGCCCGGCTGTTCAACGCCTCCATCCACTGAGGCTGGGCGGAAAATTCCGCCAACAGCCGGGAGGCTTCCGGATCAGAGGGGTACAGGTCAACGATCCGCCAGAGCCGGCGGGCGGCCTCCACCGCTTCCGCCTTGTAGCGGCTGGTGGAGGGGTGGATATAGACCCACTCGGTGTAATCGCTGTCGTCCTCCGCTGTGGAATACCCCTCGGTTACCATGCATCCGGCGTTGCCGAACACCGTTTCCCGCAGCTCCAAATACCGCGCCGCCTGGACGAAATTGGCTTGGTTGTCCGGGTCAAACGCCTTGTTTTTCTCGTTAAAGAGGCGGTCACAGTCCTCCACCACAACCGCCGCCATCAGCCAGTCCCGCTCCGCGCAGAACCGCTCCAAATAAGCCAGGGTGTTTGCGGCCTGCTTTTCGCTGCTGTACCGGGCGGCAGTTTGGGCGTTATACCCGGCGGCTTCTTCCGCCTGCCTGCGTTTTTCCCGTTCCTCCCGGAGGGCGGCGCCGCTGGCCTGGGTGTCTGCCTGCCACTGCTCCTTTTCCTCCTTGAGCTTGGCAATCTCCTCCACCAGCTCCTCCCGGGAGAGGTTCCAGCTGTCCTGCAAGCCGTCGATGGCCTCCGCGTTGTTGCGCTGCTGTATGAAGTAGGCCAGCAGGAGCATCAGGAACGCCGCGCCGAACAGCACCAGCAGGTAGAGGTAGACGGCGGATTTGCGGCTGGGTTTCTTGCCCGTTTCACGTGAAACGTCCGAGGGGGCCTCGGTGTCTGTTTCACGTGAAACGCCGAATTCATGCTGTGGCTTGTCGGTCACGCGCCGCTGCCCCCTTCCGCTGCCCTGGCCGCCGGGACGAGGCGCTCCAGCTGGTCCAGCAGGTCGTTGAGGTCGTCCACATTATAGAATTCCAGTTCGATCCGTCCCTTTTTCGCGCCGTTCTTAATGGACACCCTGCGGCCCAGCCGGGCGGAGAAGTCCTTCTCCACCGCCTGGATATACATCCGCTTGGGGTCGGCGGTGTCCTTGGGGGGGAGCTGTTCCGGGGGGAGGAGGGTGAAATTCTTAGCCCGAGCCTCGGCCTGCCGGACGCTCCAGCCCTCGTCGAGGATTTTCTGTGCAAAGGCGGCCTGGGCCTGCTCGCCCTCCACCATGAGGATGGCGCGGCCGTGCCCGGCGGAGATTGTCCCCTCGATCATCATCTGCCGTACGGCAGGGGGGAGGGCGGTGAGGCGCAGGGCGTTGGAGATGGCGGGGCGGGACTTGCCCATCTTCTGGGCCAGCTCCTCCTGGCTCAAGCCGTAGTCGGTGAGCAGGGCCAGGTAACCCTCCGCCTCCTCCACGGGGTTGAGGTTTTCCCGCTGGAGGTTTTCGATGAGGCCCAACTCCAGCACCTTGCGGTCGTCGGCCTCGATGACCACCACGGGGACGTCCCTGCGTCCGGCCAGCTTGGCGGCCCGCCAGCGGCGCTCGCCAGCGATGATCTGGTAGTAGCCGGTGCCCAGCCGGCGGACGGTGATGGGCTGGATGATGCCGTGCTCGGCGATGGAGGCGGCCAGGTCGGCCAGCGCGTCCTCGTCGAACCGTTTTCTGGGCTGGTTCAGGCCTGGCTCCACCTGGGAGATAGGCACCACGACAGCGCCGGAGGATTCCTGGACCTGGAGGGAGGTGTCGCCCATGAGGGCGTCCAGCCCCTTGCCCAAACCTTTGGCTTTGGCCAAGTTGGTCATTCCTTTCTGATGTCTATTTGTGGTTGTGGCTTATCGTTTCACGTGAAACGTCGTCGGGGCAAGCTCCATATCCCTCGCTTCCGCCATGCGGCGAAAGCTCAGTCATTGCGCTGCCCCTCCTCTCCCCACGAAGCCCGCTGTGTAGGGCCGGGCGTTCGCGGGGGCCCCGATTTGGCAAGCTCCATATCCCTCGCTTCCGCCATGCGGCGAAAGCTCAGTCATTGCGCTGCCCCTCCTCTCCCCACGAAGCCCGCTGTGTGGGGCCGGGCGTTCGCGGGGGGCCCAATTTGAACGGCCCCTATGGAAACGGTGTATTCTACTTGACTGCAACGGGGTTCTTCCGGAGAAATTCCTTTGCCAGGGCCTCGTAGGCCTCGGTTCCCCGGGACAGGGGATCGTATACGGACACAGGGATGCCGTGGCTGGGGGCTTCGGAAAGCCGGACGTTCCGGGGGATCACCGAGGCGTACACCTTGCCGGGGAAATGGCGTTTGACCTCTTCCGCCACCTGGAGGGAGAGGTTGGTGCGGCCGTCGTACATGGTGAGCAGGACGCCCTCCATCTCCAGGGCGGGGTTGAGCCGCTGCTTGGCCAGCCGCACGGTGTACAGCAGGTCGGACAGGCCCTCCAGGGCGTAGTACTCGCACTGGACGGGGACCAGGAGGGTGTCGGCGGCGCACAGGGCGTCCAGGGTAAGCAGCTCCAGGGAGGGGGGGCAGTCGATGAAGATGAAATCGTAGCTTCCTTTGACCTCTTCCAAGGCGTCCCGCAGACGGAATTCCCGGCGCTCCAGGCCGATGAGCTCCACCGTAGCGCCGGACAGGGCCTTGTTGGCGGGCACCACGTCCGCCCATTTGGTAGGGATGATGGCCTTGGACATGGGCGCGCTGCCCAGCACTACCTCATACACGCTGGGGGAGCGGGTCTTGTCCAAACCGAAGCCGGAGGTGGCGTTTCCCTGAGGGTCGAAATCGCACACCAGCACCTTGGCCCCCTGGGTGGTGAGGGCGGCGGCCAGGTTGACGCAGGACGTGGTTTTGCCCACGCCGCCCTTCTGGTTGACGATGGCGATGGATTTTGACATAGGTATACCCACCTTTCCCCGGCGGCAAACCGGCGCGGAAGCAGTCCGGCGTGGGACAGGACCGTCCTCACGCAGTTAAAAATCATTATATCCTGTTCCCCTGATAATTTCAACCGTTTTTGGAAAGGTTTCTTTCCCGTTTCACGTGAAACGTCGTTGGGACAAGCTCCATCCCTCGCTTCCGCCTTACGGCGAAAGCTCGGTCATTGTGCTGCCCCTCCTCTCCCCACGAAGCCCGCCCGCTGTGCGGGGGGCGTTCCGCGGGGACCCCGCCGCCCTTTAGGCAGGGCCGCGCCCTGTCCCTACTTTCTGCTTGTGCAGAAAGCAGGCAAAGACACACAGGGGGGAGCCGCCGAATGGACTTCAGCCCCAAGAGCGGGTTTCGTCCATAGGCGGGCTCCCCCCTAAGAATCCCCGCTTTTCAAGGGCGCACCGCTTTCTAAGCAAGACAGGCTTTCCGGCGTGTCATGCTTTCGCGGGCATTTCCCCTATTTTCGCTGCCGCTCTATCTGTGGATATGGAGAGAACGCGCCGTCCGCCGCCGACGCCTGGCGCCAAGTTTCATCCAGGCGATGGGAGGAGGACGGCGCGTTTTCGTTTCAGCTCAGGTGCGGGCCGACGAAGACCGCGGCCGGGCTTCCGCGGGAACGTAACGCCCCCGATGGGGCCGCAAAAAAGGCGAGCCGGGGCTTTCGCCCCGGCTCGAAAGGATGGAGGATAGAATGAAAAAGAAAGGGAATATCTCTTGCAAGTATTAGGATACCTGGGAGATGTTTCGAAAGTTCGCGTTAAAATATTACAGTATTATTAAATCTTCCGCAGGTTTTGAAAAAAATCCTCCAGAAGCTCCCGGCACTCCTCCCTGAGCGGTCCGGCGTACACCCGGGGGTGGTGGTTGAAGGGCTCGCAGAACAGGTTCAGCACGGAACCGCAGCAGCCGGACTTGCGCTCCTCCGTGCCGAAGTACACCGTGGCGATGCGGGAATTGATGATAGCCCCGGCGCACATGGGGCAGGGCTCCAGGGTGACGTACAGGGTACAGCCCTCCAGCCGCCAGGCGCCCAGGGCGGCGCAGGCTTGGTTGATGGCCTCCACCTCGGCGTGGGCGGTGGCGCGGCGGTCAGCCTCCCGGCGGTTGCGCCCCCGGCCAATGATTTTGCCGTCCGGGGACACCACCACGCAGCCAACGGGTACGTCCCCATCGGGAGGGCACGCGCGGGCCAGGGCAATGGCCTCCCTCATATAGTCCTCGTGGATCATGGGCGCACCTCCTCTGCGTTTCACGTGAAACGAAATAGACTCCCCTTGATAGGGGAAAATTTTATCATGGCCCGTGGCAAATTTGCTGTATTACGTTTTGGCTTTGCCCCTGTGTGGAACCCGCCGCTGGAAGGCGTTTCACGTGAAACGCGGTGAAACCGTCCCCTCTTAGCAGAACTCAATTCGGCCTGGGGACATGGACTTGACCCGGGCCAGGGCCTCCACCCGCACGCCCATGGCCCGGATGCGGGCCCCGCCGGGCTGGAACGCCTTCTCGATGGCGACGCCCACCCCTGCCACCGCGGCCCCAGCCTGTCCCGCCAGGGTGAGGAGCCCCTCCAGCGCCGCGCCGTTGGCCAGGAAATCGTCGATGAGCAGCAGCCGGTCGCCGGGCAGGAGGAACCGCTTGGACACCACCACGTCGCTCACCCCGCCGTGGGTGAAGGAGGGCACCTCCGTCCGGTACACGTCCCCGGCGATGTTTTTGGTGCGGCTCTTTTTGGCGAACACCACCGGCACCCCAAATTCCAGGGCCGCCACACAGGCGATGCCGATTCCTGACGCCTCGATGGTCAGGATCTTGCTGACCCCCTCCCCGGTGAACAGGCGGGCCCACTCCCGGCTCATGGCGCGGAACAGCCCTACGTCCATCTGGTGGTTGAGGAAGCTGTCCACCTTCAGCACGCCGCCCTCCCCGATGATACCGTCCCGGCGGATACGGTCCTCCAATTCCTTCACAAAAGGTCCCCCTTGCTGCCTGTGCCGCCCCGTGGGGCCGCGATATTGTGCGCCCTGGGCTGGGACGCCGCTTTGCGGCCTATTATAACAGAAAGGCGGCAGATTTTCCACTGTTTTTTGGAAATCCCCCTTGCCCCGTCTGGGCTTTTCTGCTACAATGGGGCGGCTGGGGAGGGGCGTTTCACGTGAAACGGGGCCGTCCCGCCCCGCCGTCTGTGAAACATCTTGGAAAGAAGGTCCTACCCATGCAGCAGAAGGCAGCTGTCGTGAAGGAATACCTCATGCTCACCTTGGGCACCGCCCTGGTGGCCGCCGGGGTCTACTTTTTCAAATTTCCCAACCACTTTAACACCGGCGGCGTCACCGGCCTGGCCGTCATCCTCAACGCCGTATTCCCGGCGGTGAGCTCGTCCACCTTCGCCTCCACCATCAACATAGCCTTCCTCGTCCTGGGGTTCGTGGCATTGGACAAGAGCTTCGGCGTGCGCACCGTATACTGCTCTGTCCTGTTTTCCGGTCTGCTGTCCGGCCTGGAATGGCTGTTCCCCATGGATGCCCCTCTCACCAACCAGAAGATGCTGGAGCTGTTTTTTGCCGTCATCCTGCCCTCCCTGGGGGCGGCGATCCTGTTCAACCTCCAGAGCTCCACCGGGGGCACCGATATCCTGGCGATGATCCTCAAACGGTTCAGCAGCATGGATATCGGCATGGCCCTGCTGTACGTGGACGTGCTCATCGCCGCCTCCACGCTGTACTTTGTGGGGACGGAGGCGGGGCTGTACTCTATCCTGGGCCTGGTGCTCAAGTCCGTGGTGGTGGACTCGGTGATCGAGTCTTTGAACCGGCGCAAGAGCTTCATCGCCGTCACCTCCTGTCCCCAGGAGGTGTGCGATTTCATCACCCATACCCTCAACCGCTCCGCCACCTGCTGGCGGGGGGAGGGGGCCTATTCCCACGAGGAGAAGTGGGTTATCCTCACCGCCCTGTCCCGCTCCCAGGCGGTGGCGCTGCGGCTCTATCTGAAATCCACCGACCCTCACGCCTTTATCCTGGTGACCAATTCCAGCGAGATCTTTGGCAAGGGGTTTATGCGGGCGTGAGCGCGAGGGTAGACGCATAGGCGCGGCCGATCCCAGCGTAACGACAGTGGACGTTTCACGTGAAACTTGTGGTTACAGATCCCCAGGACTTCGGTCCCGTCTTTGGCAAAAACTTCGACCGCTCCCGTGCTCCGCTCTCCCCACGGACCGGAACTGTTCGCAGGGCCCGCCGATTTAAATTTTGACGGTTGTCCTTCCGGCGCGTAGTGCCTTACGTATGGAGTTCCCCCTATTTCCGCTGCCGCTCTATTTGCGGGCACGGAAAGAGTGCGCCGTCCATCGCCGGCGATAAGTTACCATGCTATGGAGGCGGCCCAGGAGGGCGACGCTTGTCCGTTCCAGCGCAGATGCAGGCCCTGTGAGGGGCGGAAAACGAAGTGGACTCAATGCGTCAGCCTGGATGAGCCGGAAAATTTCATAACTTTGAAAGCGGCGGGCCCTGAAAACCCGGGTTCTTAGGGGGAGGCCAGCCTGAGAGCGGCGGACACGCCCTTGGTGTCCAACCGCGAACCGGGGGACCGCCCCCTAAGCGTTCTCTTTGGGCACTTTCTCTCACGGGAGAGAAAGTGCCTCGCCGAAGGCTCCTGCGTTGATTCGATGGAAACCGCCCCCCGACTGTGGTATGCTTGTCCCATATCGCAGCGGGAGGCGGTTTTATGGCTCTCTTTCAAAAAACCGGGAAGCGCCAGGTGCTGGAGCTGCCCATTGGAGACATCCATCCCAACCCCAGCCAGCCCCGGCAGACGTTCCGGGACGAGGATCTGGGCGAGTTGGCCCTGTCCATCTCCCAGGTGGGGGTGCTCCAGCCCCTGACCGTCCGGCGAACCCCGGCGGGATGGGAGCTGATCGCCGGGGAGCGCCGGCTCCGGGCCGCCCAGATGGCCGGCCTGCCCCGGGTGCCCTGCCTGCCGGTGGAGGCGGACGGGGAGACCTCCGCCCTGCTGGCCCTGGTGGAGAACCTCCAGAGGAAAGACCTGGACGTGTGGGAGGAGGCCGCCGCCCTGCGGCAGCTCATGGAGCGCTACGGCCTGACCCAGGAGGAGGCCGCCCACCGGGTGGGCAAGAGCCAATCCGCCGTGGCCAACAAACTGCGGCTGCTGAAGCTGCCCCAGGATGTGGTGGACAGCCTGCGGCACCACCGGCTCACCGAGCGCCACGCCCGGGCCCTGCTCCGGCTGGACAGCCCGGAGCGGCAGCGCGCCGCCCTGGCCCATATTGCCAAGCATCAGCTCAACGTGGCCAAAACAGAGGAGTATGTCAACCGCCTGTGCGCCGGGCGGAAAGCCCCGCGCAGGGCCGCCCCCATCTATCGGTTCCGGGACGTGCGGCTGTTCCTCAACGCCGTGGACCGGGGGCTGGCAGTGATGAAGTCCGCCGGGGTGGACGCCCAGTGCGGCCGGGAGGAGACGGACAGTGAGATCACCTTGACCATACATATCCCCAAGGGGGGGTAGGGGCGTTTCACGTGAAACATTGGATAGGGAAAGGGCAAGGCGGACGATTGTGGTCTGCCTTGCCCTTTTTAAATAAATAGATGGGAGCGTCTGTTTCCAGGCGCGTGCCGTTGGACGGGCTTGCGGGAGCTTAGACCATGCTCTTGGGCTCGTCCTTAATGATCAGGGTGGCCTCAGTGGCGGCCTGCACCTGCTCCACGGTGAACTCGGGGTTGATCTCGGTGAGCACCAGGCCCTCGGGGGTGACTTCCATGACGCCCATCTCGGTAATGATCTTGGTGATGCACTTTACGGCGGTGTAGGGCAGCTTGCACTTCTTCAAAATTTTGGGGTTGCCCTTGGCGGTGTGCTCCATGGCCACGATCACGTTCTTCGCGCCCACCAGCAGATCCATGGCGCCGCCCATGCCGGGCATCTTCTTGCCGGGGATAATCCAGTTGGACAGGGAGCCTTCCTCATCCACCTCCAGGCCGCCCAGGATGGTGGCGTCCACGTGGCCGCCGCGGATCAGGCCGAAGGACACGGAGGAGTCGATGAAGGAACCGCCTGCGGCGACGCCGGAGGGGGAGCCGCCCGCGTCCACATCATGGATGGGGTCGGGGTTCTCCTTGTTGACGGCGGCAGAGCCGATGGTGCCGTTCTCCGCCTGGAGGGTCACATGGATGCCCTCGGGCAGGTAGTTGGGGACGAGCGTGGGCAGGCCAATGCCCAGGTTGACTACGTCGCCATCCTTCAGCTCCTTGGCGACACGCTTGGCGATAAAGCCCTTGATCTCAGATTTTTCCATTAGTAGAGCCCTCCCTCGACAACATAATCCACGAATACGCCGGAGGTGCGCACATCCTCGGGGGCGATCTCGCCGCACTCCACCACCTGCTCCGCCTCGGCGATGACGGTGTCCGCCGCGGTGGCCATGACCAGGTTGAAATTGCTGGTGGTGCCCTTATACCAGACGTTGCCCGCCTTGTCGATCTTATAGCCGCCGATCACCGCGAAGTCCGCGCGGACGGGGGCCATGAGCAGGTAGTCCCTGCCATTGATAGTCTGCTTGCCCAGGCAGAGGGGGTTTTCCTCCACGATGGTGCCCACGCCGGTGGGGGTGAGCACGCCGCCCAGACCCGCGCCGCCGGCCCGGATCATCTCCGCCAGGGAGCCCTGGGGCACCAGAATGACCTCCAGGGTGCCGTCCTGCATGGACTGCTGGGCGACCTCGGGATTCAGGCCCACGTGGGTGGCGATGAGCTTCTTGATCTGTTTGTTATGGATGAGCTTGGCCACGCCGTAATAGTCCTCCCCCATGGGGCCGCCGGGCATGGAGCCGTCGTTGCTAATCATGGTCAGATCCTTCACGCCGCTCTTGGACAGCGCGTCGATGAATTTGTGAGCGTTGCCGCAGCCCATAAAGCCGCCGAACATCACGGTGGCCCCATCGGGAATCAGCTTCACCGCTTCTTCGATAGATACGAATTTAGGCATTTTTTCATGACCTCCTTAGATGTGTGTCTTATCAAAACCGGCGGGACGGGGCCGCCCCGCCGGTGGAGATATAAAGGGAACAGTTTATCACGCTCCGATTGGACGCGCGGCCGGGCCGCATCGCCGGGGCAGGCGGCCCCGCGCATCTATCGCCGCGTTCAGCACTTTTCCCAAATAGTGGCAACGCCCATGCCGCCGCCGATGCACAGCGTGGCCAGGCCGCGCTTGGCCTCGGGCCGCTTCTGCATCTCGTGGAGCAGGGTGACGATGATCCGCGCGCCGGAAGCGCCCACCGGGTGGCCCAGGGAGATCGCGCCGCCGTTCACGTTCACCTTGCTCATGTCGAAGTGCAGCTCACGGGCCACGGCGATGGACTGGGCCGCGAACGCCTCGTTGGCCTCCACCAGATCGATGTCCTCAATAGTCAGGCCGGCCTTGTCCATGGCCTGGCGGGAGGCGGGCACCGGGCCCACGCCCATGATCTTCGGGTCTACGCCGCCCTGGCCCCAGCTCACCAGCTTGGCCATGGGCTTCAGGCCGTACTTGGCCACCGCCTCGCCGGAGCACAGCACGATGGCGGCCGCGCCGTCGTTGATGCCGGAGGCGTTGGCGGCGGTAACGCGCTGGACGTGCTTCTTGGCGTCCGCCTCGTGCACGCCGGTGACGTCAAAGGTGTGGACCACCTCGTCCTCCACGCCCTCGGGGCCCACGGGGAACGCGCCGCGCAGCTTGGACACGGACTCCTTGGTGACGCCCGCCTTGGGGTACTCGTCCACCTTGAACTCCACCATTTCCTTCTTCTTCTTGATCATCACGGGGACGATCTCGTCCACGAACTTGCCCGCAGCCTGGGCGGCCTCGGTCTTCTGCTGGGAGTTGGCGGCGAACTCGTCCAGCTCCTCCCGGGTGATGCCCCAGATGTCGCAGATGTTCTCCGCGGTGGTGCCCATGTGATAGTTATTGTAGGCGTCCCACAGGCCGTCGTTCACCATGGTGTCCACCATCTTGGTGTTGCCCATGCGCGCGCCCATGCGGGCGGTGGGGACGGCGTAGGGGGCCATGGTCATGTTCTCGGTACCGCCGCAGACGATCACGTCCGCGTCCCCGGCCAGGATGGCCCGGGCGCCCTCAATGACGGACTTCATGCCGGAGCCGCACACCATGCCCACGGTGTAGGCGGGGACGGAGTAGGGCAGGCCGGCCTTCACACCCACCTGACGGGCGGGGTTCTGGCCCTGGGCGGCGGTGAGGATGCAGCCGAACATCAGCTCGTCCACCTGCTCCGGCTTCAGGCCCGCCCGCTCCAGCGCGGCCTTGACCACGATGGCGCCCAGGTCGGAAGCGGGGGTGTTGGCAAGGGAGCCCTGGAAGGAACCCACCGCCGTGCGGCAGCAGCTGACAACGTATAAATCTTTCATGAACAATTGACCTCCAAAACACAAGAATATAGGGCTTTTCGCATTTGGACTTTACCAACCCAAATTATATACGCTTCTTCCCAAAAAATCAACAGCAAAACGGCAGCTTTTTGGAAGGGAATACAAGAATATACAAGCTGTATGGAAATTGTATGAAACCTGCATAAGAAGCCCCCGCGCCCGGAGGCGCAGGGGCGGAGCGGAGGGAACGGGGACCGCGGGGAAAAGGGGCGGCGGAATGAGAGTGCTTTGCCCGCGGGACGTTGGGGGTGTGCGCCCTTGTCACGGTTCGCCTGCGCACAACGGCTCAACGCCTCTGTACGGCCTTCTCAATCTCACAGATGGCCAGAGGCGTCAGGGACAGGCCCAGCACGCACAGCCATTCCACGCCGGACAGGGGGCACACCTGGAACACCGCCTGGAGCGGCGGGATGAGCAGCACCGCCAATTGCAGCGCCATGCCCACCAGGAACGCCTTGTTCATGGCCGGGTTGGACAGCAGGCCGATGTGGGCGATGGACTGGGTTTCGCTGCGCACGTCAAAGGCGTGGAACAGCTGGCAGAAGGTGAGGGTGGCAAAGGCCATGGTGTTGGCGGTGGCGTCCGCCGCGGCAGGGTCGCTGAGCACATATTCCCCCAGCCAGTAGGCCGCCAGGGTCAGCAGGCCAACCATCAGGCCCTGCCACGCCAGGCGGACGGTGAACGGCCGGTCGAACAGGGGGGCGGAGGCCGGGCGGGGCTTCTCCCGCATCACGGTGGGCTCCACCGGCTCCATGCCCAGGGCCAGGGCGGGGAGGGAGTCCGTCACCAGGTTCAGCCACAGCAGCTGTACCGCCACCAGGGGGGCCTGGTGGAAGTTGAACAGGGTGGCCAGGAACAGGGTGACGATCTCCCCGATATTGCAGGACAGCAGGTAGTGGATGGCCTTCTTGATGTTGGAGTAGATCCCCCGGCCCTGCTCCACCGCCTTGACGATGGTGGCGAAATTGTCGTCGGTGAGGATCATGTCCGCCGCGCCTTTGGCCACGTCGGTGCCCGTGATGCCCATGGCGCAGCCGATGTCCGCCACCTTCAGCGCCGGGGCGTCGTTGACCCCGTCGCCCGTCATGGCCACCACCATGCCCTTCTTCTGCCACGCCTTGACGATGCGCATCTTGTGCTCCGGGGACACCCGGGCGTAGACGGAAAATTTGTCCACGTCCTGCTCCAGCAGCTCCTGGGGCATGAAGTCCAGGTCCTCCCCGGTGATGGCCAGGTCGCCGTCCCGGAAGATGTCCAGCTCCTTGGCGATGGCGACCGCGGTGAGCTTGTGGTCGCCGGTGATCATCACCGGACGGATCCCCGCGGCGTAGCACTGCTCCACCGCGCCCTTTACCTCCATCCGGGGCGGGTCAATCATCCCCACCAGGCCCGCAAAGGTGAGGCCGGTCTCCAACTGATCGCTAGTGGGGTCTCCGGATGGTAATTGATCGATGTCTTTATACCCGCAGGCGAGAACACGCAGGGCCTGCTCCGCCAGGGCGGCGTTGGCGCCCTCCACATCCCGGGCCAGGGCGGCGGTGAGGGGGGCGGGGGAACCGGCCAGGATGTGGGTGCACCGGGACAGCAGCACGTCGGGCGCGCCCTTTACCATGACGCGGTACTTCCCTCCGCCGCCGGGCAGGGGGTGGACGGTGCTCATCAGCTTGCGGTCGGAGTCAAAGGGCAGCTCCGCCGCTCGGGGGAGCTCCCGCTCCAGGGCGTTTTTGTCCAGGCCGTCCAGCAGGGCGGCGTCCACAAAGGCGGTTTCCGTGGGGTCGCCGGCGGTTTTCCCGTCCAGGGAGAGCACCGTGTCGTTGCACAGCGCGCCGATGGTCAGCACATCCCGGCGGTGTTTGTCCCCGATGCTCCACACCTGCTTCACCGTCATCTTGTTCATGGTGAGGGTGCCCGTCTTGTCCGAGCAGATCACGCCGGCGCAGCCCAGCGTCTCCACCGCGGGCAGCTTTTTCACAATGGCGTTGTGCCGCACCATACGCTGTACGCCCAGGGCCAGCACGATGGTGACGATGGCGGGCAGGCCCTCCGGGATGGCCGCCACCGCCAGGGATACCGCCGCCATGAGCATTTCCAGGATGGGACGGTGGTAGAGCATCCCTACCCCGAACATCACCGCGCACACCGCCAGGCACACGAAGGACAGGGTCTTGGAGATCTCCGTCATTTTCCGCTGGAGGGGGGTGGAGGCGTCTTCCTCCCCCATGAGCATCCCGGCGATGCGGCCTACCTCGGTGTCCATGCCCGTGGCGGTGACGACGCATACCGCCCGGCCGTTGGTGATCACGGTGGACGAGACCACCATGTTGCACCGGTCGCCCAGCACCGTTTCCTCCGGCAGCACCGCGTCCGCCCGTTTGTCCACCGGGACAGATTCCCCCGTCATGGCCGACTCGTCCGCCTTCAGGTTGGCGCTCTCCAGAATCCGGGCGTCGGCGGGCACCAGGTCCCCCGCCTCCAGCACAATGATGTCCCCGGGCACCAGCGCGTCGGTCTCTAAGCGGATTTGCTTCCCGCCCCGGACCACCTTCGCCAAGGGCGCGGACATCTTTTGCAGCGCCTCCAGCGCCTTTTCCGCGCTGTTCTCCTGGGAGATGGAGATGCAGGCGTTCACCACCACGATCACCAGGATGATGACCGCCTCGATCCAATCCTCCCCGCCGGAGGACACCAGGGACAGCGCCGCCGCGATGAGCAGCACGATAATCATGGGGTCCTTCATCTGGTTCAGGAACCGCACAGCCAGCGGCTCCTTTTTGGCCCCGGCCAGCTTATTGGGGCCATATTTTTCCAGGCGTTCCTCCGCCTGGCGGGGGGTGAGGCCGGCGGACTGGCTGACGTCCAGCCCGGACAGCGCCTGCCCGGCGGTCTTGGCATGCCATTGGCTCATGTGCGCAACACTCCTTTTTCTTTCACCCATAACTATAATCAAACACTGGGGTCGAATGTTAGGGAAGCGGGACAGGCTGTCCGGGAAATAAAAAAGACTTATCCACGGCGGGAAGCCGTGGATAAGTCTCACCGTTTCATCCGGAACCAGGCGCAGTTACGCCTTGCTGTTGGCCGCCGTCGCGGGACGAAGCCCGCCGGTTACTCCCTTATCACAGGAAGATGATACCAGAACCAAAGCGGTCTGTCAAGGGGTGGAAATGCGGCAGAAGCCCGCCGCCGTCAAAGGGGACGGCTCACTGGGCGGGGGCGCTCTCCACAGGCGCGCTCTCCGCCGGGGCGCGGTCGGCCACCAGGGCGGCCTGATAGGCGGTGTAGCGGCGGTAGAACTGCGCCACGTCCAGGCTGTTCAGCGCGTCAGAGCGGACGAGCTCGGCGGAGTCCAGCAGGGGGTCGATCCGGCTGTCCAACTCGCGCTCCCGGCAGGCGCCGGCGTAGCTTTGGATGTCCTCCACTTCCCCGCGCAGGATGATGTGGTAGCCGTAGTCGGACTCCACAATGCCGGACAGCTCCCCAGGCTTCAGGGCGAAAGCGGCCTGCTCAAACTCCGGGACCATCTCCCCCGGGGTGGCGGTATAGCCGTCCGGCGCGGCCAATACGCCGTCCTCCGTGCGGCCGTCCTCGCTGAGCTCGTTCATCAGCTCGTCGAACTTGGCGGGCAGGTCCTCCGCGGCCTGGAGCTGGGCCAAGGCATCTTCCGCCTGGGCCTTCTTCTGGGCGACCTCCTCATCGGGCAGGGGCTGGCGGCTGTCGTCCACCGTCTTAAACAGGATGTGCTTTACCTGGTAGACATAGTTGTCCAGCATCTCGTCGGTGGCCTCGGGCACCATGGCGTCCAGCAGGTTCTGGTAATAGGTATTCATGGTGAAGATATACTCCATGGACTGGTCGGACAGGCCGTAGGCGGCTTTGAGCAGGTCGTATTCCTCCTGGCCGCTTTCCGCCATCCGGTCGTGGGCCTCCTGCACCTGGGCGTCGGTGGGCAGACAGCCCAGCTCCGCCGCTTTCTGCCGCAGCAGGGTGTAGTAGCCGCACATGGACACCGTGTCGTCCAGCAGCAGGTCGACAAAATCGGCCAGGGCCAGGCCGTACATCCCGTAACCGCTCTCAAAATTGTAGCAGTTCATATACAGCCAGTACAGCGCCAGGTCGGCGGGTACGCCCATGCCGTTGACCGTGACCAGCTCGTCCGAGGCGGACATGCCGGCGGAGAAGGCCAGAATGTCCTGAGTGAGATCCACCTTGATGGAGGGGGTGGGTTCCGGGTCGGCGGAGGGCTCCGGCGAGGCGGAGGGGGCGTCGGTAGAGGTGACGCGGGGACTGCCGGAGGGCTGATCGTCCCCGGAGCCGCAGGCGCACAGGGACAGGGCCAGGGCCCCGGATAAAAGCAGGGCCAGAAGTCGCTTCCAGTTTTTCATTTGATTCTCCAATCCAATTCGGGAAGATTTTAAGCGAACAATGTATTGTACACCAAGGCGGGGGGAAATGCAAGACAGGTTTGCGGGGCGGGGGCCGGGGGCAGGCATTACTATTAGGTTACACAAGGCCACAAGGCCATGTGTGGCCTGATTTTTTTATCGTTTGGGGGTGAGAACGTGGCCGATTATGCTTTCAGGACCCTGGAGGACCGCCAGAAAATCGAAAAACTGTGGGAGGATGGGCGGACGCCGAAAGAAATTTCCGAAACCACGGGCGTGTCCGTCCATGTGATTTACACGGAACTGACCAGGGGGCAGGACGGGACCCGCCTGCCGGACCAGCGCCTGCGGTACAGCGCGGACGTGGCCCAGCGCCGGGTGCAGGCGTCGCTGGAGCGGCGAGGCAAGCGGACCGGGCAGACCGACAACATGAGAGCGGCGGGCGGCGACACCGCCCGCAGATAGGAGGACACCATGGCGAAAAGAAAGGAAATCAAGTTCCGGGATCGAGCCGGGGATCTGGTGGGCTGTCAAAACGGAGTGAAGTTTTACATCTTCAAAGACAAGGAACTGGCCACCACCTGCGCCCCGGCCCATTCTGTGGCTGTCTACACCATGAACGGGGAACTGCTGGTAAGCACCGGCGGGCGCAAATACTTCCACCTGGACGGTGCCGTGGAGTTCTGCCAGAAAATTGCCGCCGGGGAGATCAAGGTGGAGGACGTGCTGGCAGAGTTTGAGGCGGAGGACATGGCCAGGGAGCAGGCCGCCATCCGGGAAGTGACCGAGCGGGCCAAGAAGTTCCACGCCCGCCTGG
>CAJULZ010000061.1 GCA_910587205.1 uncultured Oscillospiraceae bacterium | reverse complement strand
GCCCTTTTTCAAAAAGCGGCGGCCGGGAGAACGCCGAACTGTTCCCCCGGCCGCCGGCGCTATGCGATTATTTTTCTTTCTTTCGCAGCGTGCAGAACGCACCCGCAATACCCACCACGGCGGCCGCGCCCAGGCACGCCATATTGGCGATGGCGCCGGTGGCGGAGGCCAGGTTGGCGGGGGTCTGCACCTCCAGGATCACGTCCGCGTTGGAGAAGTAGATGAAGCCCAGGCCCTCGGCGCGGGCGGCCACCAGGTTGGCCAGGCACAGGGTGAGCAGCACCGGGGCGCACAGCTGAAGCGCGCCGGTGACAAGCTCCATGGCGGTGGCGGCGGAGGCGGGCAGCTTCACCTGCCCCAAGACTACGGCGGCGGCCAGGACCACCACGGCCAGCACACACAGGGGGATCATGTTGGACACGGCGGCGTTCTGGAAGTAGCCCGCACCGCCGATATTCACGGCGTAAACAATGATGGAGACCAGGCTCAGCACGGCGGCCGCAAGGGTGATCCACGCCCCCACAGAAAATTTCTTGATGACGTTCATGGTCAGACCTCCTTTTTCTTGTCGGGCAGCACGGTGAGCACCACCCAGGCCGCGGCTGTGACGGCGCACAGCGCGCCGCTGATGTACTGGGCGTTGCGCAGGGCCACGTCCCACCAGGTATCCACCCGTTGGGTGGACACGTTCATGATGGCGCTGTTGGCGTAGGTGTAGAGCTGGTACTTCAAGTTCTGCCGGGCCTGCTCCACCAGGGCGGAGTCGTTCTCCACGGAGGCCGGGGAAATGTACGGCCAGACGGCGTCCACGCCGCCCTCGCCCAAGGTGATGTGGTTGTCGTCCCCACCGAAATCGGCCACCTGGGTGACGCCCGCCATTACCATAGACTCGGCGTTAAAGTAGTACTTGTTGTTCATCATGTCGGTGGAAATGAGACCGGTGTAGCCCCACTCATCCCGCAGGATGGTCTGGAGCATCCCCACATGATGGGAGGCGTTGGTGGCGCCGATGCGGTTGAAGGCAATCATGACGGCCATACCGTCCGCGTCCTCCAGGCCGCCCTGGAAGCCCCGCAGGTCGGTTTCCCGGAACTTCTGCTCGTTCATATAGGCGGAGACGCCGCCGCGGTTGTGCTCCTGGTCGTTAAAGCCCATGTGCTTGGGACCGTTGAGGATGCCCATATCGGCGCAGCCCTGGAGGATGCCGCAGCCCATCCGGTTGGTGAGCATGGGATCCTCGGAGATGTACTCGTAGTTGCGGCCGTTGTAGGGGGTACGGCGCTGGGTCAGGCCGGTGCCCCACAGGTGGTAGCGCTGGAGCCACAATCCGGAATTGCCCTCGATCCGGCCCCACTCATAGGCCAGCTCCGGGTTGAAGGAGGAGGCCAGCAGGGTCTGAGAGTGGACGTTGAAGCGGTAGCCCGTCTCCTCGTGGGTGGCAGTGAAGCCGCTGACGCCCTCGTTCTGTATGACGATGGGATTGTCCACGTTGGTGAGCACGTCGGACCGGCTGCCGCCGTGGATCACCGCGCCCACCGCCTCGTCGATGGTGATGGAGGACACCAGGGTATCCCAGAACGGGTCGTCCACGCTCTCCAACTGTTCGTACTGGATATTGGTGGTGTCAAAGCGCACGCCCTTGTCACCGCCCTCGGCGGCAGGGCTGTTGTCCTGGATCGTATAGGTCTCACCCCGGAGCTCGGCGATCCACTCGTCCTTCTTGGGGCTGTCCGCCAGCCTGATCTCCACATCGGTATTGTAGTTGATGGGGTAGGTACCCTCCCAATCCTGGCGGGAGAGGTAGGTGACAGTGTCCGTGCCGGTCCAGTAGTTCAGGTCGGCGCTGTCGGCCACGTTGGTCACTTTGACGCCGTTCTCCACAGAGAAGGTGTCCACATCCAGGGCGCCCAGGCTCCAGGTAAGCACCGCGCCATCGGCCTCGGCGTCCATGCCGTCGGCGGCGGTCTTGCCCTGGTGGGCCAGGAAGTTGTTCGCAGCGGCGTGGGAGCCGGGGGCGGCGGTGAACAGGTAGTCCCCCGCGTCCAGGATGTAGGTCTTGGCGTTGGTGTAATCATAGCTGGCCAGGTACTTGCTGGGCACGGTGATGGTCACGTCTGCGCTGCCCCCCGCTTTCACCTGGGCCTTGGCGGAATTCAGGAACATGACGGCGGATTTCTCCACGTTGTTCTGCCTGTCATAGTCGGTATAGGGCTGCTGGACGTAAAGCTGAGCCAGGAAGCAGCCGTCCTGGTCGCTGTTGTTCTTCAGCTCCACCACGGCGGTGACGTTCCCCTCGGGGGTCTTGTCCACCTCCACGCTCTTGAGGGTCTGGGTATAGTCCAGGTAGGACAGGCCGTGGCCGAAGGGGTAGAGCACCTCGGCGCTGTAGTCCCAGGCGGAGCCCTGGGTGGCGCCCTTGGCGGAATTGGCCTTGGAGCCGGGGTTCATGACGGAATCATAGTAACGGGTCTCGTAGTACTTGTAGCCCACGTAGATGCCCTCGGCCTCCACGATGAAATGGCCGCCGTTGTAGGTGTTGCTTCCCCCGAAGGAACCGGCGGTCTCGTTGCCGATTTCCACACCGGGGTAACGGGGGTCGTCCCCGCGGGCCACGGTCTCATAGTCGGCATAGTAGCCACCGCCGAAGTTCATCACGGCGGGGATGGAGGCGTTATCCGCCACATAGGTGTCGGGCAGGGCCCCGGTAGCGTTCACCTGGCCGGTGAGCACTTTGGCGATGCCGACGCACTGGTAGTCGTTGATCACGCCGATGTAGGCGATGCCGTCTACCTCGTGCGCCCCGCCCTTGGCGATGTCCTTGAGCACCATGGTGTTGCCGGAGTTGATGAGCACGATAACCTTGGAGCAGGTCTCGCGGGCCGCATCCACCACCGCCAGCTCGTCGTCGGACAGGGCCAGGGGGTCCTTGCCGGTGGCATTTCCCTCAAAATCCAGGGCGGAGCCGGGGGCGTAGGTGTTGCCCTCACCCGCGCCCCGGGCGAACACGCAGATGCCGATGGTGTTGGCCTTGTCGATGGACGACTTCCAATCGGCGGGGGCGCCCATCTCACCGAATTTCTCAGGGGGCACCTCCACGATCTGGTATTGGGCCATGTCGCCGGGGGCGGCCACGTAGATATTGTCGTAGGCCACCGTCTCCTGCAGCTCGCCGGTCCACATGTTGGGGACCATCTCAGTGTGCTTATTAAGCACCTTGTCGAGATAGAAGTCCCGGATGGTCTCGTTGACCTTGACCCCCGCGTCGGTGAGGGCCTGGAGCAGATCCACCGCGTCCGCGTTGCCCGCCTTCAGGTCGCCGGCGGCATAGGGGTAGGGGGCGTAGGCCGCCAGGCCAAACAGAGCTACGGTGCTGCCGGAGGCCAGGGGAAGCGCGCCGTTGTCATTCTTCATGATTACGGTGCCCTCCTCGCCCTCCTTAACGGCCAGGGCGCGGGCGGCGGCCATCATGTCGTCGATGGTGGCGTAGTCGCTCTTAAAGCGGGCCGAATCCGGGTCGGTGTTGGTGACGTAGCTGGTGGTGCGCAGCGCGTCGTCGATCCGGGTGCGGAAGCTGTCCGCCACGCCGGCGCCCACCAGGGTCAGCACCAGCACGCACGCCATGACGGCGGCGATGCCCCGCATGACGGGCGCGAAACTTTTTGCTCTCATCATTGTTCCTCCCTTTTTACATTCATGCTCCCGGGGCCGTGGCCCCGCCCGCCCAACGCGGTGCGCCGGGTGGGAAGTGAGGCCAGTATACCACGCTTTGGAACCAAAAACCGTTTTTGACGTGAACGGTTGATTTGAAACCGCATCCGGTAAAACGCCCTCAAACCGCGCGCCCGCCCCGCAGCTTTTGTGCAAGTTGGATATTGAAGTCTTTGCCATTTGGAAAATCTCACAGAAACTATTCCCATTTCCCCCGCGGTCTGGTATACTATCTCTGTCCATAGTAGTTTCGCATGGCAAATTTGCGGGAGGTGTCAGAATATGGTGCGGATCGCGCTGGTGGAAGACGACGCCGGCTACCGCCGGGAGCTGACAGAGTATTTGGACCGTTTTGCCCGGGAGTGTGGGGAGCATTTTGCCGTCTCCACCTTTTCCGACGGCGCAGAGATCGCGGAGGGCTACACCGCCGAATTCAACATCATCCTGATGGACATCGCCATGTCCTATATGGACGGGATGAGCGCCGCCGAGGCCATCCGCCAGGTGGACGACGAGGTGGTCATCATCTTCCTCACCAGTATGCCCCAGTACGCCATGAAGGGCTATTCCGTGGGCGCGCTGGACTACGTGCTCAAGCCCGTGTCCTACTTCGCCTTCTCCCAGCGCATCCAACGGGCCCTGGAGCGCATGAAAAAGCGGGCGGAAAAATACATCTCCATCCCCTTCAAGGGCGGGATGCGGAAGCTGGCCGCCTCCCAGATCTCCTATGTGGAGGTGCGCGACCACGATCTCACCTACCACACCGCCAGCGAGGTGCTGCCCGCCAAGGGCACCCTGTCCGAAGCGGAGGCCCTGCTGGGCGCGGCGTCCTTTTTCCGATGCAACAAGTGCTACCTGGTCAACCTGGAATATGTGGACGGCGTGGACAGCAACAGCATTCTCATCGGCGGCGAGCGCATCCAGGTAAGCCGGGCCAGGAAAAAGGCGCTGATGGACGCGCTGAACGACTACATCAACGAGGTGAGCAAGTGATGCCCGACCTGTCCCACACGCCGGGCGCATACTATGCCCTGGCCTATTGGCTCAGCTGCACCTTTTACATCGCCCAGCTCCCCCGGCGGCTGCGCGGTCCCCGCCTGGCGGCGGTCCAGGGCGGGTTCCTGGCCGCCATCGCCGGCTTCATGATCCTCACCGACGGCGTGCCCATGGCCTGGTTCCTCCCGTGCATGAGCGTCTGCGTCACGCTGATGCTGCTGGACATCAAGGCGTGCTGCGGGCTGGACTGGCTGAAAACCGGCTACGTGTGCATCCGCGCCTTCATCCTGGGGGAATTTGCCGCCGCGCTGGAATGGCAGCTGTTTTACTTCGGCCTGACGGTGCTGGGCCTGCCCCTGCGGATGTGGGTGAATCTGCTGTTCCTGGTTCTGTCCCACGGGGCGGTATTCGCCGTCATGTCCCTGCTGGAGCGAAAATACCGCTCCAGCTACCTGATCGACTTCACCTGGCGGGAATTTGCCAGCGCGGTTGTGCTGTGCCTGATGGTGTTCGCGGCCAGCAATCTGAGCTATGCCTCCCAGAACACCCCCTTCAGCAGCCCGTTTACCTCCGAGATCTTCATCATTCGCACCCTGGTGGATCTGGGGGGCGTGGCCATCCTCTACGCCTACCATGTCCAGCTCCAGGTACTCAGCACCCGGCTGGAGATGGCCAGCCTTCAGAACATGCTACAGCTCCAGTACAACAACTACCGCATTTCTGAGGACAGCATCGCCCTGGTCAACCAGAAATACCACGATTTGAAGCACCACATCCACCTGCTCCGCGCCCAGGCCAGCAGCGGGGAAAAGCTGGAATATCTGGATCAGATGGAGCGGGAAATCTCCGCCTATGAGGCCCAGAACAAGACGGGCAACCGGGTGCTGGACGCCATCCTCACCGCCAAGAGCCTCCAGTGCCAGCGGGAGGAGATCACCCTCACCTGCGTGGCGGACGGCGGGGCGCTGGACTTCATGCACCCTATGGACCTCAGCGCCCTGTTCGGCAACGCCCTGGACAACGCTATGGAGGGGGTCAAAAAGCTGTCCAACCCGGACAAGCGGCTGATCCACCTCTCGGTGGCCCGGCAGAAGGGCTTTTTGCGCATCCGGGTGGAAAACTGCTATGAAGGCGAGCTGGACTTGAAGGCAGGCGTGCCCGCCTCCACCAAGCAGGACAAGCGCTACCACGGTTTCGGCCTGAAAAGCATCCAGGCCACCGCGGCCAAGTATGGCGGCTCCATGACCATCGGCTCCAAGGACGGCTGGTTCGAGCTGCGCATTTTGTTCCCCCTCTCCCCCACACACGACAAGGAGGCGTCCCATGGCGATCACCAACAGGATTGAAAACTTCCGCATGGAGGTAAACGAAGCGTTTTTAGCCAAGGCGGAGGCGCTGGCCCCCTCCCTCATTGAGACCGCGGTACCGCCCGCCGGGGCGGTGGAGATTGTCCCCGCCGGGCAGGACTATGCCGCCCGGGAGGTCTGCCGGGGCTTCTCCCGGTCCCGGCCCCTGGGCCGGGGGGACAGCGTCTGTCTGGACTTTGGGGACCACCGGGTGGGCTATATCTCCTTCACCCTCGCCCCCGTGGGCAGCCCCCCGGACGCCCCCGCCTACCTGCGTCTGAAATTCGGCGAGATCCCCTATGAGATCGCCGCCGACCTGTCCCATTACCAGGGTGAGGTCAGCCGCTCCTGGCTCCAGGAGGAATTCATCCACGTGGATGTACTCCCCGCCCAGGTGCGTCTACCCCGGCGGTACGCCTTCCGGTACCTGGAGATCACGGTGCTGGATACCTCCCCCAAGTACCAGGTAGTGGTGGGCGATGTGGCGTGCACCGCCGTCACCTCCGCCGACCGCTCCGCGGTCCCGCCGCTGAAGACCGCCGACCCGGAGCTGGCCGCCCTGGACCGGGCCTCCCTCAAGACCATGGAGGACTGTATGCAGTCGGTGTTCGAGGACGGCCCCAAGCGGGACCGCCGCCTGTGGATCGCCGACCTGCGCCTCCAGGCGCTCACCAACTACGTCACCTTCCGCAACAATGATCTGGTGAAGCGGTGCCTGTACCTGTTCGCCGCCCTCACCCAGAACGGGGGCCGGGTGGGGGCCTGCCTGTTTATGGAGCCCCGTCCCCAGGTGGACGACACCGCCCTGTTCGACTACTCGCTGTTCTTCGTGTCCTGCCTCCACGACTACTATGAGGCCACCGGCGATAAGGAGACGCTGGCTGAGCTCTACCCCACCGCCAAGCGGCAGCTCGAGCTGGCCCTGGCGGAGCTGGACGGCCGGGGCATTGTCTCCGACCGGGACAGCTGGTGGTGCTTCCTGGACTGGGGCGATGGGCTGAACAAGCAGGCCGGGGCCCAGGCAATCCTAATCTATACCTTGAAGCAGGGCGTGAAGCTGGCCCGCCGGCTGGGGGCCGAGGCGGACGCCACCCGGTATGAGGCCGAGATTCAAAGCGCCTCTCAGGCCGCGCTGGAGCAGCTGTGGGATAGCGGGAAGGGCTTTTTCCTCAGCGGGGCGGGGCGGCAGGTGTCCTGGGCCTCCCAGGTGTGGTTTGTGCTGGCAGGAGTGTTCCCCCAGGAGGAAAATATCCGCCTGCTGGAACGGCTCATGGAACAAAACCCCGGCGTACCCCTGGCGACGCCCTACGCGTACCACTACTTCATCCAGGCACTGATGGAAAACGGCCTCACGGAACAGGCCGTGGCCGCTATGAAGGGCTATTGGGGCGAGATGCTCCGGGAGGGCGCGGACACCTTCTGGGAGCTGTTCGACCCCAATGACCGCTATGCCTCCCCCTACGGCTCCCGGGCGGTAAACAGCTTCTGCCACGCCTGGAGCAGCACACCGTCCTACTTCATCCGGAACTATCTGGACGGCTGATCCACGGTTTACGCCTGGAAAATTACCGTTTGCGCAAACCGCCTTGATTTCACGCCGCCCTGATGCTACTATTTGTGCAATCAGACAACGCGGAACCTGAGCCCCAAAATGGAATCAAGGAGGAAGCACCATGAAAACCAAGCAGGCCCTCAACCCCTACCTGCCCAGCTGGGAATATGTCCCGGACGCGGAACCTCACATCGTGGACGGCCGGGTATACGTCTATGGCTCCCACGACCTGTTCAACGGGCTGAATTTCTGCCTGGGGGACTATGTTTGCTGGTCTGCCCCGGTGGACGACCTGGGAAACTGGACCTGCCATGGCTGCATCTACAAACGCGAGCAGGACCCCGCCGCCCCCCGCATCCGGCTGACCAACGGCCTGGCCGCGCCGGACATGGTGGCCGGCCCGGACGGGCGGTACTACCTCTACTATTTCATGGGCGGCACCAAGATGATCTCGGTGGCGGTGTGCGGCGAGCCGGCGGGCAAATACGAATTCTATGGCTACGTCAAATACCAGGATGGCACCCCCATCGGCAAACGGAACGAGCCCTTCCAGTTCGACCCCGGCTGCCTGATGGATGAGGACGGGCGGCTGTACCTGTATACCGGCTTCGCCTTCGGCGGCAACCCCATCCTGCTGGACGGTTCCCAGCCCACCAAAAAGGGCCCCATGTGGTTTGAGCTGGACCCCGGCGACATGCTCACCGTCATCTCCGGGGACGAGCTGCACTACCTGGGCGTACTCACCGGGGAGGAGGCCCAGGGCACCCCCTATGAGGCCCAGCCCTTCGGCGAGGCCAGCTCCATGCGGAAGTTCAACGGGAAGTACTACTTCATCTACTCCTCCCTGAACAGCCACAACCTTTGCTGGGCGGTGAGCAGCAGCCCCACCGGGGGCTTTGAATACGGCGGCGTGCTGGTGAGCTGCGGCGACATCGGCCTGCCCGGCGTGCCCGACGCGGGCCGCGCCCGCATGTGCACCGGCAACACCCACGGCAGCGTGATTGGGATCGGCGGGGAATACTACGTATTTTACCACCGGCACTCCAACCGGAAGCAGTCCTCCCGGCAGGCCTGCGCCGAGCGCATCCGCTTTGAGGATGGGAGGTTCTATCAGGCGGAGATGACCTCCTGCGGGCTGAACGGGGCCCCCTTGGCCGGAGAGGGCCGCTACCCCGCTTACGCCGCCTGCAACGTCTACGGCAAAAACGGCACCCGGTTCCTGTCCATGCTCAAGCACCGCAAGGGGGCAGACCCCTTCCTCACCCAGAAGGGCGGCGACCGGGAGGAGGGTCCGGACCAGTACATATCCAATTTCTGCACCGGCTGCACCGTGGGCTTCAAGTATTTCGACCTGCGCGGCACCCGGGAACTCGCTATCACCCTCCGGGGCTATGGGAAGGGCTGCGCCGTTACCGTCCGGACGCAGGAGCATGGGGACGTGATCTGCCGTATCCCGGTGGAAACCTGCACCACGGAAAAGAGCTTTTCCGCCCCCCTGCCAAAGGGGCTGGGTGAGCGGGAAGCCCTGTATTTCAGCGTGGAGGGCAAAGGCGGCACATTCGATTTTACCGCCTTCACCCTGAAGCGGTGACGGCGGGCTTCCATGAATTTGGAAAACAGTTGACGGCAAGGGGGAATATCTGTGCGTTATTATTTGGCCATCGACATCGGCGCGTCGTCGGGCCGGCACATTGTAGGCTGGTTCGAGGGTGGAGAAATCAAAGCAAAAGAGGTCTACCGGTTCCCCAACGGGGTGACGGAGCGAGATGGGCACCTGACCTGGGGCATAGACGCTCTGCTGGGCCATGTGCGGGAGGGCATCGACCGGGCGCTGGACGAGTTCGGCGCGTTGGAGAGCTTCTCCATCGACACCTGGGGGTGTGATTACGTGCTCCTCAAGGGGGGCGAGGAGGTCCGGCCCTGGTATGCCTACCGGGACAACCGAACCGAAGCGGTCATCCCCGCTGTCCACGAAAAGGTCCCATTTGCCGAGCTCTACGCCCATACCGGCTGCCAGTTCCAGCCGTTCAACACCGTCTACCAGCTCTGCGATGATTTGGCGCGGGGCCGTCTGGAGGGCGTGACCGACTTCCTCATGGCGCCGGAGTACCTGCTTTGGAAGCTCACCGGGGTCAAGGCCAAGGAGTACACCAACGCCACCACCACCGGGTTGGTGAGCGCCCAAACCGGAGAATTTGACCTGGAGCTCACCGAACAACTGGGCCTCCCCGCCCGCCTGTTTCCTAAACTGAACCCACCGGGGACGGTCATCGGGGAGTATAAGGGAGTGAAAGCTGTGCTGTGCGCCACCCACGACACCGCCTCCGCTGTGGAAGGTCTCCCCATGGACGGGGAGCAGCTCTACATTTCGTCGGGGACGTGGAGTTTGCTGGGCGTGAAAACGCCCCGGCCTCTCACCGACGGGAAAAGCATGGCCGCCAACTACTCCAACGAGGGCGGCGTGGGCTATAACCGCTATCAGAAGAACATCATGGGTATGTGGATCGTGAACCGCCTGCGGGATGAGCTGTGCCCGGCAAAGCCCTTCCCGGACATCGTAGCGGAGGCGGAGGCCAGCGCCTTTGACGGCACCGTGGACGCCAACGCCCCGGCGTTTCTGGCCCCGAACAGCATGAAAGCGGCCTTTGACGAGGCGCTGGGGGCGAAGCCCCAAACCGTGGGAGACTACTTCCGCTGCGCCTACCGCTCCCTGGCCCTAAGTTACCGGGACGCCGTCCGGGAGCTGGAGTCCAACACGGGGCGCACCTATGACAAGCTCTACATCGTGGGCGGCGGGGCCAAGAACCAGTTTTTGAACCGCCTCACGGAGGAGGCCGCGGGCAAACAGGTAGTGGCCCTGCCCATCGAGGCCACGGCGTTAGGAAATCTCAAAATCCAAATGGAGCCTTCTTTTTCTCAAAAGAAAAAGAAGCAAAAAGAACTTTAATTCGCCACAAAAGCATTGCTATCTTTCACGGTTTTGCCCGGCAATGGAACATGGAGGATACTACAACAAGGAGGAATTCAAGTGAGCTACGCGGAAGCAAAAGCGAAATACGCCGCCCTGGGCGTGGACACGGACCAGGCCATCAAGGCGCTGGGCACCATCCCCGTGTCCCTCCACTGCTGGCAGGGGGACGATGTGCGGGGGTTCGACACCGACCCCTCCAAGCCTCTCACCGGCGGCATCCAGACCACGGGCAACTATCCCGGCCGGGCCCGCACCCCGGAGGAGCTGATGGCCGACCTGGACGCGGTGCTGAAACTGTGCCCCGGTATGAAAAAGCTGAACCTCCACGCCAGCTACGCCATTTTTGAGGGTGGGGAGTGGGCCGACCGGGACGCCCTGGAGCCCAAGCACTTCGCCAAGTGGGTGGAGTTCTGCAAGGAGCGGGGCTTGGGCTGTGACTTTAACCCCACCTTTTTCTCCCACCCCAAGTGCGACCCCCTGACCCTCTCCAGCCCCAACGAGGAGACGAGGCGCTTCTGGATCGACCACGGGAAAGCCTGCATCCGCATCTCGTCCTACCTGGCCCAAGAGCTGGGCCAGCCCTGCGTGATGAACATCTGGACAGGGGACGGTTTCAAGGACGTCCCCGGCGACCGCATGGGGCCCCGGGAACGCTACCGCGCTGCCATTGACGAGATTTTGTCCGAACCCTACGACTTTAAGCTGGTAAAACCCTGCATCGAGAGCAAGGTGTTCGGCATCGGGGTGGAGGCGTACACCGTGGGCAGCGCCGAATTCGCCCTGAGTTACGCCGCCTTCAACAGGGACAAGTGTATCCCTCTCATGGACAACGGCCACTACCACCCCACCGAGGTAGTAAGCGACAAGATTCCCGCCCTGCTGGCTTTCTTCCCCGAGATCGCCCTCCATGTCACCCGGCCCATCCGCTGGGACAGCGACCATGTGGTGCTGTTCGACGACGAAACGAGGGAGATCTGCCGGGAGATCGTCCGCTGCGGCCCGGAGAGGGTGAACATCGCCCTGGACTACTTCGACGCATCCATCAACCGCTTGGCGGCCTGGGCCACCGGCTTCCGCAACCTGCAAAAGGCCCTGCTGTCCGCCCTGCTCCAGCCCGTGGAGGAGGAGAAAATGCTTCAGGACAGCGGGAATTTCACCCGGCTGATGGTGCTCCAGGAGGAGCTGAAGACCGCGCCCTTCGGGGAGGTCTGGGACGAATACTGCCGCGTTTGCGGCGTGCCCGCCGATGGGGCGTGGTTCGGGATCGTTGAGAAATACGAGACCGGTGTACTTTCCCAACGGGGTTAAAAAATTTGTAGGGGAGGAGCTTGCCCCTCCCGCAAAGAGAGGTTAATCCATATGAAAAACATTCTCGAAGCGCCCTTTTTAATCGAGATGGTGCGCACCTGCACCAATATGTACCAGCACGGCTGGGACGAGCGCAACGGAGGCAACATCAGCGTCCTGCTAAACGAGGCGGATGTGGCGGAGTACGTGGACGTGCGTGCGGATACGGTGGATCGGGTCATCCCCACCGGGTTTGAGGCCCCGGCACTGGACGGCAAGTATTTCCTGGTGACGGGCACGGGCAAGTATTTTAAGAACGTGCAGTACGCCCCAGAGGTGAATCTGGGCTTGGTGCGTCTCATCAATGGCGGAAAAGTTGCCCAGCTCCTGTGGGGCTTCACCGACGGCGGCAAGTTCACCTCCGAGTTCCCCGCCCACATGATGAGCCACGCGGCGCGGCTGACGGTGGACCCGGAAAACCGGGTGGTTATGCACTGCCATCCCGCCAACCTGCTGGCGATGACGTATGTGCACGATCTGGGCAGCCGGGTATTTACCCGCACCCTGTGGCAGATGTGCACCGAGTGCATCGTGGTGTTTCCCGATGGGGTGAACGTGCTGCCGTGGATGCTGTGCGGCACCAACGAGATTGGCATTGCCACGGCGGAGCAGATGAACACCGCCCGGCTGGTGGTGTGGAGCCAGCACGGGATCTATGGCGCGGGGAAGGATCTGGACGAGACCTTCGGTCTCATCGAGACGGCGGAGAAGGCTGCGGAGATCTACATGAAGATCGCCCACCTGCCGCTGAAAAACACCATCACCGATGAGCAGATGCACCTGCTGGAGGGCCGCTTCGGCGTCCGGGCACGGGAAGGTTACTTGGAGTAAATGAGCAGGGACATTGGGTCAGCTTTCTCCCGCTGCCCAATGTCCCTGCTTTTTTATTGGCGGGGCGCTACGTCCCGCTCAATGCCGAACTCTTTTGGTGAATACAATTCCACCGGCAAGCGCAAGGACTGACGCGGCCAAGAGAATCGCTGTCCAGCCGAATCCTCCCTGCCCTTCTGACGGCGGAACCCCGCCCCCAGCAGGCGGACCCGCGTTCCCCCCGGGCGGCTCCGGCCACTGCGCTTCGAACCCGGAGATCCCGCCCCAGCCAAAAGCGCCGGCTTCCGCGGCGTCCGGCCCACCGGCACGACCCATTGTCCCCATGTCGGATAGGTCAAGGCCGGAGGCGTCCACCTGCGCCGCGCCGCCGTCCAGCTGTTCCCGGATGCTCTCCGCGCGCAGGGCACAGAACTCCCGCAACGCCTCTACCCCGCTTTCAAACTCCCCATAAGTGCAGAACTTTGTCGGGTCCTTTTCCACATAGGGCGCGATAAGGGCATACGCACCGCTGATGATCTCATCGGTATCCGCCGTATCCAAAAACTCCTCAAACAGCGCGTGGTACATAGCGGTGTACCTTTCATCCGAAAAAATCCACGCCTGCATGGGCCGGTCGGTAAGCGCCCCGTCAATTGTGTCGTTGACCGCGCTGCCCGCGTCCCCGGCCTGGAATGTGCCAAAGGCCAGATTGTAATCCCATGGGATCATGGACAGCTGCCCATCCTTCTCATAGAGGTAGTAGTTATGGACCATGGCGCCCGTATAGCTGTCTCCGTTGACCACAAAATTGTGGACGACAAAATAGCGCAGGACCTCCTCCATATCCAGCACCCTGTCTAAGTTTTCATAGGCGCTGAGGGATTTCAGCGCGGCAACCAGCCGCTCCCGGTCTGTCTCTGAGGGCTCCGTTTTGGCGTTGTCAAAGATGTTGGCGTAGCTGTCCGGGTCATCGTCGATATATTGCAGCTTCACATCGGAGGCCCCCATGTCTCCGCCCGCAGCGGGCGGCAGGAACCCCCCGTCCTGGCGTCCGTGGGACTCCTGCCCAGACCCCTCGGGCACCGGCTGCCTATCTGGACCGCCGTCCCCCGGCCATCCCGCCAGGCCGTCCATATCGAAATCTTTACCGTTTCCCCGCCCTCCGCCGAGACTCATGCTGTCCGGTTTGTACAGCTCGCCAGGGTCAGATCCATAATTGCGCCGCAAAAAGCCGTCCTCCACGCCCTCCACCGCCAGATACAGCCCCCAGTCATCCCCATTCACCGTGATGTACACATAGCTGCACAGCGGCGCGTCCACACCGAACGCCCCCATCATCTGATAGGCCAGATAATCCTTCATATAGGTATGATCCTGTATGATGTTATTCAGGCACAGTTTATCCAGACCATGGTAGGTTTTCCCGCTGTCATAATGGTCGAACTCAATCTTAAAGCTGTACCGGTCGCTGCCCATCTGCGAAACCGTGCTGAGGGAGGTATTCCCCTTGGCGCGCAGACCAATGTTTTGATAGGCTTCCCCGTCGATCACCACACCGCATATGGTATATTCCTCGTTTTCGCAGCCGTCGAGAAAACCTTCCCAATCCTCCAGCACGATGTCGATGGAATGTACCCTGCCAGTATCAAACAGCCGGTCTTCATACCCCAGCGTCCGCGCCTGCGCCTGCATGCCCATGGTTCCGCCCATGAGCAGAAACGTCAAAACCAGGGCAAGCGCAAACCCTACAGCGCTGATCCTAACGGCGTGCTCACTGCCTGCCATACCCTCACCCCATATAGTCGCCGTTGTAGCGCACCAGTACCGCGCTGCGGACGCCGGGAAGCCGGGCAAGCTCGTTGACAAAAGAGGTGTCCGCATCCTTGAGCCGCACATCCAAATCCAGTTCAACCGCGTCCTCCTGCACCGTCTTGCTCTTTACGGCGCACCGCCGGGTTCGGGCCTCTAAAAACGCCGCGGCCTGCCGCTCGCCTTCCCCGCTGTCACACTGGAGCACCAGAATGTACGGATCCACATGGGCTTTGCGGTTGACAAACACCAGCAACACTACGCCGATGACCGCGCTTCCAATCGCGGCCAGAGGGATCAGTCCCGCCGCCAGGACAATGCCTACCGCAATGGCCCAGAATAAAAATGTAATATCCAGCGGCTCTTTGATGGCCGCACGGAACCGGACGATAGACAGTGCGCCCACCATGCCCAGGCTCAGTACCACATTGCTGGTAACGGCCAAGATTACCAGCGTTGTGATCATGGTCAGGGCGATAAGCGTCACGCCAAAGCTGGAGGAATACATCACGCCCTGGTAGGTCTTTTGATACACCAGAAAAATAAACAGGCCGATGCCAAATGCCAGCGTCAGGGCCAGCGCCATGTCCAGCAGGCTGACGCCGGACATGTTCTCCAAAAAGCTGGATTTAAAAATATCCTGAAATGTCAATGTCATATTTCTGTTCTCCTTATCCATAAATCCTGCAAGCCGCATATTTTGAAAACGCCGAAGCCTGACGGTTTTTCAGCTGTACGGTGTCCCGCACAATATCCGGGAGGAAGGCGCCCCATTTGACCTCCAAAACCGCTGGGGTATCTCCGGCAGGGATGGTGACGCAGGCCGCGTTTAAAAAATCTGTGCGCCGCAGTCCTGTCCGGATATCATAATCCAGCGTGACCCGTACATCGCCGGGGACGCAGATGAAGGGTTCCCGCGTATATTCCACAATGGTTTTTGGCCGTAGGCCCCGTGTTCGCATTTTGGCATATAATTCCGTCACGAGGGGACGGTCTCCCGCATCCGGCATCCAGGCTATGTCCCCGTCCACAATGGCCTGGGCCTCTTGGGCCGACAAAACCACCCGCTGTTTACCGCACAGGCCGCCGGCTTTGCCCTTCTTCTCCAGAAGGATGAGGCCGGTATCCCCGTTGTAGTACCGGACGCGGAATTTTGTCCGCCGGTCAACCCCATCCAGTTTTTCCCTCAGTGCTGTGTCCCCAGGATCGTCAAAATACAGGCTCCGGATCTTGTACCTGCCGCCGGGCCCCGCGTGGGGGTCCGGCCGCAGGACGCGCCGGAGCCTTCCCCGGAGTTCCCGGAGATCCGAACCGTTTACCGGATGCTTCCATTCATGGCGAAAGTCCATGGAATTTTTACCCCTTTCGTGATATAATGACGGAAGCATAACAGGGCAAGCTGAAATCAAGCTGTAACCGCGGTGCAGTTCACAATTTTTTTACAGACAGCCCCCGTTTTTCAGTCCCACTTCAGCCTGACGTCCTATTCTATCGCCAGCGCAGTTGAAAACCGGCAACTGCCGATTTTCAGACAGCGCCTATGCGCCGACTATGAAGTCTGACGCACAGCCGCTTTTCAACTGCGGCAACTATAATCTTCAGGTGATTCATCATGCGGATTTTAATTGTAGAAGATGAACGGCTCCTTGCGGAAACTCTGGCAGACATCCTGACCCAGGCAAACTACATCATTGATGTCTCTCATGACGGCGACAGCGGGCTGGACAACGCCCGCTCCGGCATCTACGACGCCATCGTGCTGGATGTGATGCTCCCCAGGCGCGATGGCTTTGAGGTACTGCGCTGCCTGCGGGAGGAGGGCTGCCCTACGCCGATCCTGATGCTCACCGCCAGGGGGGATGTGCACGACCGGGTTTACGGCCTGCGGCAGGGCGCCGATTATTACCTGACAAAACCCTTTGAAAATGCAGAGCTCCTGGCCTGTCTGGACGCCATCACGCGCCGCCAGAAGGAGATTGTACCGGAAACCCTGCGGTTCGGCGGCCTGGAGCTGACCCCTTCCTCCTGTAGGCTGCAATGCGGAAAGAATTCGCTGCCCCTCAACGCAAAAGAGACGGAAATCATGCGCCTACTGATGCGGAACAGATCGGAAGAGCGTCGTGTAGGGAAAGAGTGTAGATCTCGGTGGTCG
>CAJULZ010000060.1 GCA_910587205.1 uncultured Oscillospiraceae bacterium | reverse complement strand
GAGATGCTGTTGTGTGACTGGAGTTCAGACGTGTGCTCTTCCGATCTCCCGACCCCAGCCCCGACGACCCGCCGCGGGGGGACGGCCCCGACCCCATCCAAATCGGGGACGGCGAGCGCTACGACGTCCCGGCTATTTCCCAGGACGAGGCCATCGGCCAATACCAGCGGCTGCTCCAGTGGATGGGGGGCGTTGACGGGCGGGAGCCTGCCGCGTACCCGGAGTGGTTTGCCGGGATGTGGCTGGACAACGATTGGCCGGACAACGTATCCCGGCTGACGGTGGCCATTGTGAACAGCTTCCGCACGGAAGAGCTGGAGGCGGAAATCCGGGCCCGGGCGTTCGGCGGGACGGACGTGCTGTTCTGTGGGGCGAAGTACCCCTATAGCCGCCTGTACGGCCTGATGGACCCGGTCACAGCCACCCTGGACGGCACGGGGCTGTCCTGCGGCATCGGCGTGGACGTGACCGCCAACTGCCTGGGGGTGGATTTGTACAGCAACGGCGAGGCCGTCCCCGACAGTGTGCTGGCCAAGCTGGCTAAGCTGGACCCCGAGGGGGACGCCATCCGGGTGCGGCTGTTTACCGGCAAGGTTGATACCTTGACAGACGATGCGGCCAAAGACCCTGCCCCCGAGCCCGTGGAGCCGGACGCCAAGGCCACCCCCGCCGTCACCCAAGACAACGAACCCACCGCCACCCCGGTGGATGGGAGCGGCCCGGTGTACCACGGGGAGGACGCCCCGGCGGACGCCATTCCCGGCGGCGTGTCCCCCGTTGGTGAGCTTCCCCAAGCCAAGGGGGAGGATATCCAGCCCGCCCGCCACGACCTGCTCCCACCGGGCGAATAAATCCCCCTTCCCTTTTTGGGGAAAAACGGTTATAATACGGTCAGCCGGACCCCCGATCCGGCTGACCGTATCTTTTACCACGAGGTGACCCCTATGGCCCGCGATATGAACCGCCCCACCATGAAGATCTCCTACAACGCCCCGGTGACGATCACTTTTGCCCTGGTGTGCCTGGCGGCCCTGGCGGCCAACCACTTCACCAACGGCTGGGCCAACGCCACCCTGTTCTCCGTTTACCGCTGCTCCCTGCTGGCCGATCCCCTGGGCTTCTTCCGCTTCTTCGGCCACGTGCTGGGCCACGGCGGCTATGCCCACTACATCGGCAATATGGTGCTGATCCTGGTGCTGGGGCCCAATTTGGAGGACCGCTTCGGAAGCTGGAACGTGCTGTGGGCCATCCTGTTCACCGCCCTGGTGTCCGGGCTGGTGCAGTTCCTCTTTTTCCCCGGTACCGCCCTGCTGGGCGCGTCGGGTATCGTGTTTATGATGATCCTGTTGTCCTCCTTCGGCGGGGTGCGCAACGGCACCATCCCCACCACCCTGATCCTGGTGGCCATCTTCTATCTGGGGGGTGAGTTGTGGGACGCCGTCTTCGTGGACGACAACGTGTCCCAGCTCACCCACATCATCGGCGGGCTGTGCGGCACGGTGCTGGGGTTTGCGCTGTCCGGAAGAAAATAGCGCGACAATAGGCGCACAGGGGGGCTTGGACCGGAGCGAGCTTTGCAAACTGGAAATTACGGAGCATTTTTGTTTGTGAAGCGAGTCGAAGGGAAAGCGACCCGTTGTACGCTCAATTGGAGCGTGAATGCAGGGCATCCCCGCCCCCCTCTCCTTGGGAGGGGGGCTTTTTTTCGCTGTAAACAATATGTGAACAACATATATTTTCCTTGACAGGAAGGTTTGCCCGCGCTAATATATGTGAAGCAAATATATCGGAGGTGATCCTGTGCACGAGGAAGAACAGATTTGTGTTTTCGCCAAGTTCCAGACCTTGAAGGCCAAGGCCTCCCGGCTGCTGGACCCCGTGGTTCAGTCGGAGGGCCTCACCCTTCTCCAGGCCTGCGTACTGTGCCACCTGTACCAGCAGGACGCGGCGGTGGGCGACATCAGCGATCTGGCCGTCATCGACCAGGCCAACGCCTCCTCCCTGTGCAAGAAACTGGAGCGGGAGGGATTCCTCACCCGCACCCGGCAGGCGTCAGACCGCCGGGTGGTGATCCTGTCCCTCACTTCCAAAGGGAGGGAGGCGGCGGAGCGGCTCCAGGCCCGGCTCAACCACTATATGGAACTGCTCAACGCCCTGCCCACCAACGCCAAGGAGGAGCTGAACCGGGGTTTCCGGGCGGCCAACCAAATGCTGGACTATCTTTTTGAGCAAACCAAAGGAGACCATGACCTATGCTGAAACTTGTCAATATCACCAAACAGTACACCCTGGGCGGCAATATGATCAACGCCCTGCGGGGCCTCAGCCTGGAGTTCCGGGAAAACGAGTTCGTGTCCATTCTGGGCCCGTCGGGCTGCGGCAAGACTACCACGCTGAACATCATCGGCGGTCTGGATCGGTACACCAGCGGCGATCTTATCATCAACGGCCGCTCCACCAAGGACTACAAGGACGGGGATTGGGACGCCTACCGCAACCACTCCATCGGCTTCGTGTTCCAGAGCTATAACCTCATCCCCCACCAGAGTGTGCTGGCCAACGTGGAGCTGGCCCTGACCCTGGCGGGCGTGTCCAAGGCGGAGCGCCGCCGCCGGGCGGTGGAGGCCCTGGAGCGGGTGGGGCTGGGCGACCAGCTGGACAAGGTACCCTCCCAGATGTCCGGCGGGCAGATGCAGCGGGTGGCCATCGCCCGGGCCCTGATCAACGACCCGGACATACTCCTGGCCGACGAGCCCACCGGCGCGCTGGACTCCGAGACCAGCGTGCAGGTGATGGAGCTGCTCAAGGAGGTGGCCCAGGACAGGCTGGTGATCATGGTCACCCACAACCCGGAGCTGGCCCAGCAGTACTCCACCCGCATCGTCACCCTGAAGGACGGACAGGTCACGGGGGATACCAACCCCTACCACGGGTCGCAGGCTGCCCCCGTCCTCACCGGCAAGCAGGCCAGGGGGGAGCACAAGACCTCCATGTCCTTCCTCACCGCGCTGTCGTTGTCGCTGACCAATCTGCGCACCAAAATGGGCCGCACGGTGCTCACCGCCTTCGCCGGGTCCATCGGCATCATCGGTATCGCCCTGATCCTGGCCCTGTCCACCGGCATCAACACCTATATCAACCAGGTGCAGGAGGACACATTGTCCAGCTACCCCATCACCATCCAGGCGGAGAGCACCGATATGACCGCCCTGATGGCCTCCCTCATGGGGGCGCGGCACAGCGAGGCCGGGGGGAGCGGCGGCTCCGTCAACCCGGACCCCGACCGGGTGTACGCTTCCACCGTCATGTATGACATGATGGACTCCATGCTCAACGCCGAGGTGGAGACCAACAACCTGGAGGCCTTCAAGGAATACCTGGACAACGGGGGCGGCGGTATCAAGGATATGGCCAACGTCCACTACAGCTATGATTTCGACTTCGACATTTACACCCAGGACGAAAACGGCGACATCATCCAGTGCGACGTGATGACCCTGATGCAGGACGCCATGAGCGCTATGTACGGCGGGGACTACTCGTCCTATTTTGAACAGATGGGCTCCATGTACTCCGCCATGGACGTGTGGGAGGAGCTGCTGCCCGGGGAGGGCGGCGAGCTGATCGCGCCCCAGGCGAAGGCGGATTACGAGCTGCTCTACGGCTCCTGGCCGGAGAACTATGACGAGGTCATCCTGTTCGTGGACGGGAACAACGAGATCTCCGACCTGATGCTCTACGCCCTGGGGCTGATGCCCCACGACGACATGGAGGAGGCTATGGTGTCCATGTCCAAGGGGGAGACGGTGGAGCTGGGGGAGCTGAGCTGGAGCTATGAGGAGCTGTGTGAGCTGGGCTTCAAGCTTATCCTTCCGGCGGAGTACTACCAGCACGACCCGGCCGCCGACACCTACACCGACATGTCCAAAACCGGGGCGGGGATGGATTTCCTCTATAACAGCGACGACACCGGCATCCGCCTGAAGGTGGCGGGCATCGCCCGGCCGCTGGACGGCGGGAACGGGATGCTGTCCGGCGGCATCGGCTACACCAGCGCCCTCACCCGGTACGCCATTGAGACCACCGGGGAGACCGAGATTTTGAAAAAGCAGCTGGACGACCCGGACACCGACGTAATCTCGGGCCTGCCCTTTCCCAAAGAATCCGATGTGGAGCCTACCGATGAGGAGAAGGCGGACGCCGTCACGGAATACCTGTCCGCCCTCACTGCCTCCGAGAAGGCGGCGGCCTACGTGGACGTGATGGGCCAGCCCTCCCAGGAGTACGTGGACGGCGTGGTGTCCCAGCAGATGGACGGCCTGACCCGGGAGGCCATCGAGGACATGATCGTGGAGCAGTACGCGGGCGAGATGGGGGTGGACGGCGACACCGTCCGGGGCTATATCGCCGACATGAGCGATGAGGAGCTGTTCTCCAAGGTGGAGGAGGCCATCGTCCAGAGCGTCCGGGAGCAGTACGCTGCCGGGGTGGAGCAGCAGCTGGCCGCCCTGCCCCAGGATCAGCTGGCGGGTATGCTGGACGCGGCCTTGGAGCTTGGCTCCGCCGGGGAGACGGACGAGGCGGTCCCGGAGCCGGAGCCCGCCCTGCCCGCCGGGATGGACCCGTCCATGGCCGCCGGGATGGGCGGGATGGGCGGCAGTCCCGCCATGGTCGGGCCCGGCCCCTTCGGTCTGGAACAGTTCGTCTACCTCTACGACCACTATATGCCCCCCACCCGGTCCTCCTCCACCTATGAGGACAACCTGGATCTCTTGGGCTGCACCCGGCTGGAGGCCCCCTCGGCCATCAGCATCTACGCCACCACCTTCGCCCAGAAGGACCAGATCGCGGATCTCATCCAGGACTACAACGACGGCGTGTCCAGCGAGGACGACGAGATCACTTACACCGACTACGTGGCCCTCCTCATGAGCTCCATCACGGGAATCATCAGCGGCATCAGCTACCTGCTCATCGCCTTCGTGTCCATCTCCCTGGTGGTGTCGTCCATCATGATCGGCATCATCACCAACATCTCCGTGCTGGAGCGCACCAAGGAGATCGGCATACTCCGGGCCGTGGGCGCGTCCAAACGGGACGTGTCCCGGGTGTTCAACGCGGAGACCCTCATTGTGGGTTTGGCGGCGGGGGTGCTGGGCATCCTGGTGAGCGTGGCGGCCACCGTCCCCATCAACGCTGTGATTCACAACCTCACGGGGCTGGACGACCTCACGGCGGTGCTGCCCCCCGCGGCGGGGGCCATCCTGGTGGCCATCAGCGTGATACTCACTGTGTTCGCCGGACTGGTGCCCTCCCGGGGCGCGGCGAAGAAGGACCCGGTGGAGGCCCTGCGCAGCGAGTAAGAAGCGCTGAGCCGTCGCGAACAGGCGAAGCGTGACAACAAAAAGGAGGACGCCCATGTTCGACAGGAGAGACCCCGCCCAGGCCCCCAATCCCGAGGAATTGGCCGAGTATATCAAAACCCCCCTTTGGGAGGAGTTTTGCGGCTATATGGAGGAAACCTACGGCGTGCGGCCCCGGGTTGAATTCAGCAAATGCGGGATGGAGTACGGCTGGAACGCCAAGTTCAAAAAGGGAAGCCGGGCCCTGTGCACCGTGTACCCCCGGGAGGGCTGGTTTACCGTGATGGTGGTGGTGGGGCGGCGGGAAAAGCCCGCCGTCGAGGCGGCCCTGCCCACCTTTACTCCCGAAATCCGGCAGCGCTACCAGGATACAACCGAAGGGAACGGCCAGAAGTGGCTGATGATCGACCTGGAGGATCGGGATGAACGGTATGAGGACGCCAAGCGGATCATAGGGCTCAGGGTGTCCTGAGCGGGAGAAGTTTACCTTGCAATTTTCGCGCACTGTGCTACAATAGAGAACCTGTGCCCCGCAGGGAGCGCCTCCGTCCGTCACGGCTGCGCCGTGCGGCCGTTCCCCCGCGCGGGGGAACGCTGGGGCACGCAGGGCGCGAAATTTGCAAAGGAGTGATTCAGATGCTGGAGACAAAAGATCTCATCCTGGACAAGGCCAAATTCGAGGACTGGGAAGCCATGTACCGCAACGTATGGCGGCACCCGGAGAGTGCCCGGTATATGCAGTGGCGGGTGACGGAGCGCCCCGAGGACGCCCCCGACCGGATGCGCCGGAATATCCAGTGGCAGAAAGTCCATGACACCTATTTCGTGTACCTCAAGGCCACCGGGGAGGCTATCGGCTTCGCCGGGGTGGAGCACATTTCCCCCACTCTCTGGGAGGAGGGCGGCATCTGCCTGGGCCCCGATTTCGTGGGGAAGGGCTATGGCAGGCAGATCCTCCAGTGTCTCCTGGACTACGCCAGGGCCGGCGGCGCGGAGGAGTTTATCGCCTGGGCCTGGGAGGAAAACACCGCGTCCCGCGCGCTTATCGCCTCCCTGGGCTTTACCCACGTTGCCACGGAGGATCGGGTGGACGACCGGAACGGCAGGCCGTACCGGAAGCTGAAATTCAGGCGGGCCCTCTGACGGCCCGGAAAGGACGGCCCTATGGAACTGGTTTGCAAGCACTTCACCCAGCTCACCCGGGACGAGCTGTTTGACATCTATAAGCTCCGAGTGGCAGTGTTCATCGTGGAGCAGCAGTGCGCCTACCCGGAGGTGGACGATGCCGACCGAAAGGCGTACCACCTTTGGCTCCGGGACGGGGACGGCATCCAGGCGTACCTGCGGGCGCTGCCGCCGGGGGCCGCCTTTGACACCGCCTCCATCGGCCGTGTTATCGCCGTAAAGCGGCGGCAGGGCCTCGGCTCCCGCATCGTGGCCGAGGGCATCCGCGCCGCCCGGGAACAATTCGGGGCCAAGGAGATCACCATCGAGGCCCAGACCTACGCCAGGGGGCTGTATGAGAAGGCGGGCTTTGTCCAGACCTCCGGGGAATTTTTGGAGGATGGAATCCCCCACATCCGGATGGTCTGGCGCGACACATAGATAAAAACGGCAAGGACGGTCGCTGCTGGCAGCCGTCCTTGCCCCTTGCATTTTCTGAGTTTTGTGATATAATTTCCAGGATATATTGCAAGATTGGAGAATTTTCCATGGATTACTTCCACCTGTCCGCCGGACAGGACACGATGGAGCGCATCAGCGCTCTGGGCCTGGCCCACCTGGGCGACGGTGTGTACGAGCTGATGGTGCGTTCCTGGCTATGCCTCCACGGCAAGGCCACCAACGCGGGGCTGCACAAGGCCGCCGTAAAATATGTGGCCGCCCCCGCCCAGGCCAAGCTGGCGCGGGCCATCCTGCCGCAGCTCACCGAGGAGGAGCAGGCCGTCTACCGCCGGGGGCGGAACAGCCACACCGCCGCCATCCCCAAAGGGGCCAGCGTGGGGGAGTACCACGCGGCGACGGCGCTGGAGTCCCTGTTCGGCTGGCTGTATTTACAAGGGAAAACCGACCGGCTCAACGAGCTGTTTGAGGCCATGATGGAGGAGTTCTCCGCGCCTTGACGCCGTCTGCGGCGCCCTTGTGAGCGAACTGTAAAAAACGCCGTAAAGCGTGGAAAGGATGATTTTATGCCCTTTGACGCTATTTTTATGACCGCCCTGGCGGGGGAACTGCGGGACAAGCTGGTGGGCGGCAAGGTGGACAAGCTCTACCAGCCCGCCCGGGACGAGGCGGTGCTCCATATGCGCGCCGGGCGGGACAACGTGCGCCTGCTGCTGTCCGCAAGCCCCGCCCACCCCAGGGCCCAGCTTACGAAAGTCCCCCGGGAGAACCCGGAGACACCCCCCATGTTCTGTATGCTGCTGCGTAAGCACTTCACCGGGGCGCGGCTGCTGGAGCTCACCCAGCCGTCCATGGAGCGGCTGCTGGACTTCCGGTTTGAGACGCTGGACGAGCTGGGCGACCGGGTGGAGCGCAGGCTGGTGCTGGAGTGCATCGGACGAAAATCCAACCTGATTATGCTGGACGGCGCGGGCCGTATCACCGACTGTATGCGCCGGGCGGACGGGGATTTGTCCGCTAAGCGGCCCGTCATGCCGGGGCTGTTCTACGCGCCGCCGGAGCCCACCGGGCGGCTGGACCCCGCCGCCATGCCACAGGACGAGCTGCGGACCTTTGTCCTCGCCAACGCCCCGGAGGGGGACGGCCAGGAAAAATGGCTGCTGGACAGCTTCAACGGCCTGTCCCCCCTCATCGCCCGGGAGCTGGTGTTCCAGGGAGAGGGCAGCGGGGAGGGGCTGGCGGACCGCTTGGCCCGGCTTATGAGCCGGGTGCGCGCCGGGGATTTCACCCCCACAGTGCTGGTGAGGGACGGCAAGCCTTTGGATTTTACCTTCATGCCCGTGCTGCAATACGGCCCCGGGGTGGAGCTGAAGCGCTGCCCCACCTTTTCCGCCATGCTGGACGACTTCTACGAGCAGAAGGAGGCCCAGGAGCGGGTGAAGCAGCGGGGGCAGGACTTCATCCGCTCCGTCACCCAGGCCCGGAACCGCACCGCCAAGAAGATCGCGAACCAGGAGGGGGACCTGGCCCGCTCCGCCGACCGGGAAAAGCTGCGCCGGTTCGGCGACATCATCACCACCAACTTCTACCAGATGGGAAGGGGGGAGGCAATGCTCCGCGCCCAGGACTACTATGATCCGGAGGGCCGGGAGGTGGAAATTCCCCTGGACCCCCTGCTCACCCCCCAGCAGAACGCCGCCAAGTACTACAAGGACTATAAGAAAGCCCAGAAGGCGGAGGAGATGCTCACTATCCAGCTGGAGAAGAACCGGGCGGAGCTGGACTACCTGGACAGCGTGCTGGAGATGATCCGGCTGTCCGAGGGGGACCGGGACCTCCAGGAGATCCGGCAGGAGCTGATGGACAACGGCTACCTCAAGCAGCACAGGAAAAAAATGACCGCCAAGGGCAAGGTGAAGGTGGTCCACGCCAAGCCCATGGAGTTCAAGTCCAGCACTGGGCTGACCATCCTGGTGGGCAAGAACAACAGCCAGAACGACCGCCTGACCCTGAGGGACGCGGACAAGCGGGACCTGTGGCTTCATGCGCAAAAGCTCCACGGCTCCCACGTCATCCTGAAAACCGGGGGGGCGGAGCCGGACGAGCGGTCCTTGACCGAGGCGGCCATGCTGGCGGCGTGGTTTTCCCAGGGCCGGGAGTCGGGGCAGGTACCGGTGGACTACACCCCGGTGAAGGTGGTCAAAAAGCCCGCCGGGGCCAAGCCCGGCTACGTCATTTACAACACCTACCGCACCGTGTACGTCACCCCCAGGGAGGAGCTGGTAAAGGGGCTGCGCACGGGGCGGGGCACTTGAGAGAGGAGAGACCCCTATGGCATATCAATTGACCACCGAGGAACTCCGCCGCAGGGCGGAGGCCTTCCTGGGCTATCGCGCCGAGGAAACCCCCGAAGCCGTGCCCGACCCCTCCGCCGACCTCACCCTGCTGGATTGCGACGGGCCCACCGGTTCGCTGACCCTGCGGTATGACACCAAGCCCTGGATGGCCAATATCTGGGGGGTGGTCCACGGCGGCGTGGTTGCCACCCTGGTAGACACCTGCATGGGCATCACCTGCGGTATCCAGTGCGACGCCATCACCCCCACGGTGTCCATGACGGTGAACTACGCCCGCCCGGTGCCGCTGGACGCGGAGATTGTGGTGCGCACCCGCACCATCCGCTGCGGCGCCACCTCCGGGCAGCTGTCCGCCGAGGTGTACGCCGCCGGGCAGCCAGACAGACTGCTGGTCACGGCCAGCGGCGCGTACTGCACCAAGAAAAACGATTTGTTCGGCGGGAAAACGCCCTGGGACGCCGGGGAGTAACCGATGGAAAATTGTTGGTAGCAAGAAAGCGAAAAAAGAAATTTTTAAACGCGCCTGTGATAAATTGTGCGCTGTTCGCGGCAGACCGGAACCCCTTTGGCCCGCCGCCCGGCCACGGGGGTTATAGTTGACGCAGTTGAAAAGAAGTAAATGTAAATACTTCTTTTCAACTTGTGCGGCGATGGTTCGCCGCACAGGCCGCTTTGCGGCCTTGCGTCAGACTTCATAGTCAGCGCACGGGCGTTGCCCTACAGCGGCTTTGCCGCTGTTTGAAAATCGGGATTTACCGATTTTCAAGTGTGCTGACTATATTATAAGGGGCGTAGAATCAAGATAGGGCAAGGGCACGCCCTGCGGCGCGCCCCTCTTGCATATTGGCGGGCTTTATCATTGGATACGTGCCCAACCAAAACCCAGGCCCACGGCTGACGCCGTGGGCCTTTTCATGTTTCATTCGCTGCTTGTGGCCGGCGAATAATCTTGCAAAATGCAAGATTCCGGTAACGGGTTAAAGTTCTTTTTCAGTTCCTTTTTCTTTCAAGAAAAAGGAACAAAAAACCTTCATCTTCGTCCTCGCTTACGCTTCTTCAGGGAAGTAATCTTGGAGGAAGGTGGATACCGCCGTCCAATAGAGGTCTTCGTCGGTGCCCACCGAGGCGGCGTGGCCTGCGCCGGGCATCCACAGGAAGCTTTTGGGGCAGCGGGCGGCCTGGTACAGCTTTCCCATCATAGTGGAGGGGACAAAGTCGTCCTCTACGCCGTGGACGAATAGGGTGGGGGTGCTGGAGTGGGCCACCGCGTCCAGGGGGGCGGCGTCCCGCAGGTCAAAGCAGGCGCGGTGCAGGGCGGTTTTGCGCAGGGCGGCAAAGAGCAGCCCCGCCGGAAGGGGGAAGGGGGTGGGCAGCTCGTCCTTGAGGTGGCCCAGGAGGTAGCGCATCTCCGCCTCGATGGTGGTATAGGAGCAGTCGGAGACGGCGGCCTTTACCTGGGTGGGGAGCGCGCCGCCGGTGGCCATCAGAACGGAGGCCGCGCCCATGGACACGCCGTGGAGCAGGATCTCCGCCTCCGGGTCCTTCCGGATGATCCAGTTGACCCAGCCCACGATGTCCAGCCGCTCGTCATAGCCCCAGCCCACGTAGTCGCCCTCGCTCTGCCCATGGCCCCGCTGGTCGGGCATGAGCACGTTCCAGCCGCTTTCGCTGTAGTGTTTGGCGATGGCGCCCATGGACTCGTAGGTGTCGTGGTAGCCGTGCATGCAGACGGCCCAGCGGTGGCAGTCCTCCCGGCCGGGCACCAGGGCCGCCCAGAGGATCAGGCCGTCCGCCGCCTGGATGGTGGCCTCCTTAAAGCCCTCCCGCTTCCTGGCCCAGTCCCGGCCCGCGATCTGGACGGGGTTTATGTCGTGGACCACCTGGGCCGTAGTGGTGGACGCCTCGCAGTCCTGGCCCGTGATCTGGGCGGGGTTCACGTCCTCCTCTGCCGGGTCCCGGGTCTGGGGGAGCATGACCCGGTTGTAGATATAATTGCCCAGGGCGGTCCAGCCGCCGGCCGCGCCGGCACCCGCCGCCGCCAGGCCCAGCAGGCCAAAGGTAGTCTTTTTTTTCATAGCGTCCTCCAAAAAATAAATTTCAGTATCTTCCAATATACTCCACCGCGGCGCGGCAGTCAACGGCTGATCTGTAAAACCTTTGTAAACGTTGGTGCGGCGGGGAGGGCGGTGCAACGCTCCGGGAAGAAGTCCGGTTTTCCGGGCTGTTTTGAAAAATTTGCTGGAGGAAATTCCGGGGAAACATATTGACTTTGCCGGCAGAGCGTGGTAAGGTAGGGAACGTGTTCGAACAGAGGTTTTAAAAAGCGAACGAAAGGAGGAACGATATCATGGGATTTGCGCGGGCGGGCCCGGTGAGGGAGGGCGGAGCAGCGGAATGAGCGCGCGGTGACTTTGGAAAAAGGTGCCGCAAGCGATATGGAGCTTGCGGCGACGTGGAGGATGGGTTCGCTTTTCTGCGGAAAAGCCACGGCGGTTGCGGCGCGCCGCCAAGAGTTGCCTTTCGAATCCATCCTCAAATAGAAAGCGAGCAACCCCTGATGGGGTCACTCGTTTTCTGGTGGAGGAGGATGGATTCGAACCATCGTAGGCGAAGCCAGCAGATTTACAGTCTGTCCCCTTTGGCCACTTGGGTACTCCTCCATATTCAGTTAGGCGGAAGAAGGTGGAGCTGGTGGACGGATTCGAACCCCCGACCTGCTGATTACAAATCAGCTGCTCTACCAGCTGAGCTACACCAGCACAGCAGCTTCCGCATTCACAACAGGGCTTATTATAGCAGTAGGGGGGACGCTTGTCAACAGTTTTTTTGAAAAAGACGTAAAAAGGAGGCGCGGGAGGACGGCGGGAGCGGAAGGAATGACGGCGCGGGAGCTGCAATGCGGCCTGTGCAAAGGGGAGCTTTACCCGGGGGATCCCTATTTTGAACTGGACGGCCAGGCGGTGTGCGAAGACTGCCTGGGCCGTTATGCCCGGGGATATTTCGCCCACAGGCTCCGACGGGTGGGCCGCGGGGCCGGACGGGATGGCGGAACGCTGTGAGAAAAGCAGAATCGAAAGATGGAAAAGGGGAACTATGACACTGTACGAACTTTCACTGGAATATAGAGGGGCGGCGGATATGCTGCGCACGCGGATCACGGAGCTGGAGCGGGCCTGCCGGGAGGAGAGAGACGGCCAGCGCCGGGTCAAGCTGGACCGGCGGCTGAGGCCGCTGCGGGCCATGTACCGGGACACCCGGGCTGTGGCCCGGTACCTGGAGGGATATTATCAGGGGACGGCCCCGCGGCGGCCGGTGCGGTCCCGCAGGCTGCGGGGACAGAAAGGGGATTGAGCCATGCGGACTATTTCCTATGACAACACGTTTGGAATGGCGGATTTGGCGGTGTACGCCAGGCTGATGGCGGATGATAACCAGGAACAGATGGGCCGCTTGAAGCGGAACCTCACCCAGGCCCTCCGCCAAGATATCACCCAGCGCCAGCGGGAGTACATGATCCTCTATTACGGACGCAGCATGAGCATGGCCGCCATCGCCAAGCAGTGCGGGGTGAACAAATCCACGGTTTCCCGCACGCTGAAGCGGGGGCGCCACCGGTTGTTCCGCTGCCTGCGCTATGGGGCGGCCAACCTGCTCCAGCAGGCGGAGAGTTGAAAACCAGGGGATTTTGTGGTATGATACCCCGGATGGCCCCGCGGGGCCAAATCTGGGGATAGGGGTCACGTTATGAACTATCGGGGGGTATTTTTCGATTTCGACTACACGCTGGGGGATTCCACCGACGCCATAGCCCAGGGCTACCGGGCGGGGTTCGCCGCCCTGGGCCTGCCCAAGCCCACGGTGGAGCAGGTGCGCACCACCGTAGGCTACCAGCTGGGGGACGGCTACACCCTGCTCACCGGCGACCGGGACGAGGGGCGGCGGCAGACCTTTGCCCACCAGTTCCATATCACGGTGGGCACCCAGGCCACCGGGGCGGGGCGGCGGCTGATGATTGAGGGCACGCGCCTGCTGCCCGGAGCGGCGGAGCTGCTGTCCGCATTGAAAGGGGCGGGGGTGCGCACCGCCATTGTGTCCACCAAGCCGGGGGCCACGATCCGGCAGATCTTCGCCCACCAGGGGCATTTGGAGCTGCTGGACCTGGTGGTGGGGGGCGACGAGGTGTCCCGGAACAAGCCGGACCCGGAGGGGCTCCGCCTTGCCCTGGACAAGCTGGGGCTGACCGCGGGGGAGATCCTGTTCTGCGGCGACACGGTGATCGATGCCGCCACCGCCCGGGCGGGGGGGTGCGATTTCTGCGCCGTGCTCAACGGGACCACCCCCGCCGGCGCCTTCCGGGATTATCCCCATGTCCATATCGCGGGCGACCTGCCCGGCCTGCAAAGCTGGCTAAACCTGTAAATACCGCCCCCCGGCGTGCCGGGGGGCGGCTTTTTTACGGAATGACCTCCCCGCCGACGGCGCCCAGCAGTTCCCGGGCGTAGGGCAGGGAGAGGATGGCGGCGCACAGGGTATGCCACTCGTCCAGCTTGTGGTTCCGGCGGGCGAAATAGATGTTGGCCAGTACCTCGTAATTCAGCGTCACAGTGCGCATCTGGTCGTAGCTGGAGGGGAGGAGCTGGATCAGGTCGTACCAGTCGGCCCTGCTTTTGTCCGCGACATATCGCTGCCGCACGGTCTCCAGATAGGCCACATACCGCCCGAATTCCGCCAGGGAGGCGGGGGTCATGTGGTCGGTGGAGAAATCGCCCGGCTCCAGCGGCTTGGCGTGGAGCTTGTGCATGGTGGAGGTGGAGTTGGCGACGGTGCCCACCTTATAGGTGTCAAACTCCTTCCACCAGTACAGCGGGGCGGTGATGTCCATGGACACGAAAATCTGCCGGATGAACTTCCGGTGGTCGCTGCCCGCGGCGCACAGGCGCAGGGCCAGATCCAGGTCGTTGGGGCCCAGGACATAGGCCCCCGATCCGTCGCGGCCGCTGTCCGAGCGGGCCCAGCTGTTCAGGGGATTGCGGGCCCCCCGCATGGCGTTTTCCAGGTTCATGACGCTGACGCGTTCCACTTTCAGCATAAAACCGCCCCTTAAAACGGGAGCGCCGCCCGGGGGACGGCGCTCCGTGGAATCAGTTGGTAGAGATGTACTCGCCCATGATGTAGCCGGTCATGGCGGCGCCGCCGCTGCCGGAGAAGGATATCTGGTACCAGCCGTTGCCCGCGTCGGATACCACGGTGATGGCGTTGCCGTTGAGCAGACTGGCTACGATTTCGTTGGATGTGCCCGGGCCGGAGCGTACCCGCAGCCCGCCGTCCGCGTTGACAATCACGCCTGGGCGGCCCACCGTGACGTTGCCGGAGGGGGGTGTGGTGGTGACGGCGGGGGGATCGGTGGCGACGGGATTGGGGTTGGCCGGGGGCGTGTCCGGGTTTTTGGGTCCGGCGATGAACACGATGCACTGTGCCTCCAGCCCGCCCGCGCTGGCGGTGATGACCACCCGGCGGACGGAGGTGATGTTCTGGGCCACGTAGGTGACGGTGCCGTCGTCGGCCACCTTGGCCAGCGTCTCGTCGGAGGAGGTCCACGTCACCGTCCCGGCCCAGTCGGCGGGGCTGAAGGTGGGAACCAGCTTAAAGACATTGTCCGGCGACTCGGGCCGCATGGTGAAGTCGCTCCGGTTCAGCGTAATGCTGGCAAGAGTGCCCGTGTTGGGCTCCACCGGCTGGCTGGGCGGGACCACGGGGTCGCTGTTCGCCGGGATGGGAACGGTGGGCGCGACGGGCAGGGACGGGGGCGCCACCGGTTCGCTGGGGGAGGAGGGCGGGTTGGAATCGGCGGCGGGGGGCTCTTTGGGTCCGCGGAGCTGGGGGTAGATCACGGTGAATACGATAATCAGCGCCGCGATGATAATGATGAGAGAGCACAGGAAGGTGATGAGCCGGGGCCAGTTGATGGGCGCGGCGGACAGGTCGAAGCGGCCGCCGGGCTTTTCGGCCAGCCGCTTGCCCCCCTTGGGGCGGACGGCGAGGCGGTAGTCGTCCTCCGGCTCGTCGTCAAAGAGGTCCTGGCCGTCGAACACGTAGCCGTCGTCCTCGTCCCCCCGCCCGCGGCCGGCAGGGGCGGATGCCGGGGGCGGGCCGTTCTTTGCCCCGCAGAAGGGGCAGCGTCTATATGTAGCACTATAATCCTCGCCGCAGACGGCGCAGTGGATCAAGCTGTCGGGAGAAGGCTTAGAAGCCATGGCGGATACCTCCTTGACCGGTGGAATCGAATTTTGTCGCACATTTTACATCTTACACGTTTTGCCCCCATTCGTCAATCTTTTTATAGTTACGCTTTTGTAAACGTTTGCCCTTGCGGGCCGGGCCGGCGTGTATTATAATAGGCTGGAAAACAGATACAGATAGGAGCGTGCCCGCCATGTCCCAGCCCATGACCCCCGCCGCCGTCCACAAGCAGTACGATGAGGCGATGACCGCTTTCCGGCGCCAGATCACGGATGCCGCCGCCCGGGTGGCCTTCGGCCGGGAGGCCGACGCCTTTATGCGCCAGTGCGCCTGCGGGGTATGGCGCGCCGACCAGGGGATGACCCCCCTCCATGTGGAGTATTACAACGCCATCTACGCCAAGGGGAACCCGGTGCCCACCGTGCTGTACTGGGAGCTGGCCTCCCAGGTGGAGAACTACGACCGGTTTGTGCTGCCCAATTTCTTCCGCCGGATGATCAAGGCCGACCTGGAACGGGGGAGCGGCCAGAGCCGCCGGTTTGTGGACACCTTTACCCTCATGCTGCTGCTGTTTGCCGCCGTGGACGGCAAAGTGAGCGAGGCGGAGGCGGGGTTTGTGAACGAGTGCGCCGATTCTCTGTCCAGCTACTGCGACCACTGCGGGGTGGCGGGGGGCAAGTCCGGGCTGGATGTGAATGAGTTTGTGGCCCGCCGCACCGATGGCGAGCCCGTGAAAACGGGCCGCCCGGAGGACGAGGCGGTGTCCCCCGCGCCCGCCGGGGCGGCAAAACAGGCGCAGGCCCCGGCGGCGGAGCCCGCGCCCTCCCTGGAGGAGCTGCAAGCGGAGCTGGACGGGCTGTGTGGGCTGGATAAGGTGAAGGAGGACGTGAAGGGCCTCATCAACCTGGTGAAGGTGCGCAGGCTGCGCCAGGAGGCGGGCCTGCCCGTGCCGCCCATGTCCCTGCACCTGGTATTCATGGGCAATCCCGGCACCGGCAAGACCACCGTGGCCCGGCTGCTGGCCAAAATTTACCACGCCATCGGCGTACTGTCCAAGGGCCAGCTGGTGGAGGTGGATCGTTCCGGCCTGGTGGCGGGGTTCGTGGGGCAGACCGCCCTGAAAACCCAGGAGGCGGT
>CAJULZ010000059.1 GCA_910587205.1 uncultured Oscillospiraceae bacterium | reverse complement strand
CTACCCCATTGCCTCCCGCTGCGGCGTGTTTGCCAAAAGCGACATCCAGCCCATTTTGAACCAGGGCGGACGGAAGGAGGACGTAGCCGCGTCCATTTTCCAGGCGGTGGTGGACCAGACGGTGGCCGGGCTCACCCAGGGCCGGGAATTGAAAGGGAAGATCGTGTTTTTGGGCGGCCCGCTCCACTTCCTCATGGGCCTGCGGGAGCGGTTCGTGGACACCCTGCAATTGGATTCCGGCCACGCCGTCTTTCCTGAGGACGGCGACTGCTTCGCCGCCATGGGCGCGGCGCTGTGCGCCTCCGACTACGAACCCAAGCCCTTTGACGAGCTGCTGCGGCTGTTGGAGCAGAGCAAGGACGCCGCATCGGTGGTGGACACCATGCCGCCCCTATTTGAAAGCCAAGCGGAGTACGACGCCTTTGCCGCCCGGCACAACGCCTCCGCCCCGCCCCGGCTGGACGTCGCCGCTTACGAGGGGGACGCCTACTTAGGCATCGACGCCGGTTCCACCACCACCAAAATGGCCCTCATCGCCCCGGACGGCGGGCTGCTGTACACCTATTATCACTCCAACCTGGGCAACCCGGTGGCCATCGTGCTGGAACAGCTCAAGGAGATCTACAGCCTGTGCGGGGACCGCGTCAAAATCCGCGGCTCCGCCGTTACCGGCTACGGTGAGGATTTGATCAAAAACGCTTTCTCCTGCGACCTGGGCCTGGTGGAGACGGTGGCCCATTACCGCGCCGCCGCCCACTTCAACCCAGACGTGGATTTCATCATCGACATCGGCGGGCAGGACATGAAATGCTTCAAGATCCGCAACGGCGCGGTGGACTCCATCATGCTCAACGAGGCCTGCTCCTCCGGCTGCGGCTCTTTCATCGAGACCTTCGCCAAGGCCCTGGGGTACGGCATCGCCGACTTCGCCAAGCTGGGCCTGTTCACCCAGAAGCCGGTAAACCTGGGTTCCCGGTGCACGGTGTTCATGAACTCCTCCGTGAAGCAGGCCCAGAAGGACGGGGCCAGCGTGGAGGACATCAGCGCGGGCCTATCCATCTCCATTGTGAAAAACGCCATCTACAAGGTGATCCGGGCCGCCTCCGCCGACGATCTGGGCAAACACATCGTGGTGCAGGGCGGCACCTTCCACAACGACGCGGTGCTCCGGGCCTTCGAACAGGAGCTGGGCCGGGAGGTCACCCGCCCAGCCATCGCGGGCATCATGGGGGCCTTCGGCGCGGCGCTGGCCGCCCGGGATCTCAAGCTGGAGGCCTCCTCCCTGCTGAATGGCGCGGCGCTGGAGCGCTTCACCCACTCCGCCAAGCCCGTCACCTGCAATTTGTGCACCAACCACTGCTCCCTCACCGTCAACAGCTTTGACGGCGGGCGGCGGTTCATCTCGGGCAACCGCTGCTCCCGGCCCCTGGGCAAGGAGAAGGCGGAGCTGCCCAACCTGATGCAGTACAAGTACCGCTCCCTGCGCGGCACCTACTCCGGCAGGGGCCAGGGGAACGGCTCCCGGGGGCGCATCGGTATCCCCTTCGGGCTGAACATGTACGAAAACCTCCCCTTCTGGTTCGGCTTCTTCACCGCCCTGGACTTCGAGGTGGTGCTCTCCCCGGAATCCTCCCGGAAGCTGTACATCAAGGGCCAGCGCACCATCCCGTCGGACACGGTGTGCTACCCCGCCAAGCTCCTCCACGGCCACGTGGAGGCCCTGGTGGAGATGGGGGTGGACGCCATCTGGTACCCCTGCATGTCCTACAACAACGACGAGGGCATCGGCGACAACCACTACAACTGCCCGGTGGTGGCCTACTACCCGGAACTGCTGTGTGCCAACGTGCCCAATTTGAAAAAGACCCGCTTCCTCAACCCCTACGTGGGCCTGTGGCGGCGGAAGGACTTCACCAAGCGGATTGAAAAAATCATGGAGGACGAGTTCTCCATCCCCCGGCGGGAAACCTACTCCGCCGTACAGGACGCCTATGACGAATACCAGTCCTACGTGTGGGACGTGCACACCATGGGCCAGCAGTACATCGACTACGCCCGGGAGCGCGGCCTGCCCATCGTGGTGGTGTGCGGCCGTCCCTACCATATCGACCCGGAGATTAACCACGGCATTGACGAGCTGCTCACCTCCTTCGGCTTCGTGGTGCTCACGGAGGACGCGCTGAGCTACCGGGAGGGCTACGCCCCCCGGAAAGTGCTCAACCAGTGGACGTTCCAGAGCCGCATGTACAACGCGGCCCGGTACGTGTGCACCCAGCCCGACATGCAGGTGGTGCAGCTGGTGAGCTTTGGCTGCGGCACCGACGCCATCACTACCGACGAGATGCGCTCCATCCTGGAGCAGGGCGGCAAGCTGTACACCCAGCTGAAAATCGACGACATCAGCAACTTAGGGGCCGTAAAAATTCGTGTCCGGAGCCTGATGGCGGCTATGGAGGAGAGGAACCGCCGTGGAAATTGATCTGAGCATCTGCCAGGAGACGCTGAACCGGGATCCGGTGCTCTACCTGGACTTGACGGAGACGGTCCGCCGGGGGGAGGGCAGGCTCCTCGCCGCCACGCCCCGGGGCGCGCTGGCCGCCTTCCACAGCTACGAAAAGGACGGGCAGGATCTGGGCTTCACCATGTTTGCCGACGATCTGCCCACCGCCAAGCGGCTGCTGGCCATGCTGCCGTCCCAGCCGGGCTTCCTCACCGTCCACGAGGACTTTTACCTGGACGAGCTGGAGAAGCGGTTCGGGTTTTCCGGACTAAGGCCCTGCTGGCAGATGGGGTATCTGCGTACCATGACCCCTTTCGCCCCCGACTGCGGCGCACAGGTGCGGCAGCTGGAGCTATCCCACCTGCCCACGGTGGTGGAGCACTACGCGGAGAACGGCGTGGACGACGGCTACCTGTCCGGATTGATCGAGCAGGGGGAGCTGTACGGTGCCTTTGACGGCGGCACCCTCATGGCCTTTATCGGACGGCACGCCGAGGGCTCCATGGGGCTTTTAGAGGTTCTGCCCCAGTACCGCCGCCGGGGGCTGGGCCGGCTGCTCCAGTCCCATATGATCGGCCTGGAGCTGTCCCGGGGCCGTGTCCCCTACGGGCAGGTGTTCGACGGGAACGAGCCGTCCCTGGCCCTCCAGCGGTCCCTGGGCATGACCAGCTCTATGGGGCGGCTCTACTGGGCCGTCCGCAATGAGTGATCCCGCGAAAGGAGTTTTCTTCCATGGCAGAGTTGAAATACGACAAGGACGGGCGGCTTCTGTTCACCAAGGAGATGAAGAGGGAGTACACCATCCTTATGCCCCAGATGCTTCCCGTCCACTTCGGCATGTTCCGCCAGCTTCTGGTACTGGAGGGCTACAAGGTGGATATGCTCACCACCAACCACCGTGGCATCGTGGACGAGGGGTTAAAGTACGTCCACAACGACACCTGTTACCCCGCCCTGCTGGTCATCGGCCAGCTCATCGACGCCATTAAGCACGGCGGCTACGACCCCCACAAGATCGCCCTGTTCATCACCCAGACCGGGGGGGGCTGCCGGGCGTCCAACTACATCCACCTGCTGCGCAAGGCGCTGGAGAAGGCGGGGCTGGAATTTGTCCCGGTGATCTCAGTGAACCTGTCCGGGCTGGAGAAAAACCCGGGCTGGACGCTGACCCTGTCCATGATCCGCAAAATGGTCTACGCCATGATGTACGGCGACCTCATCGTCAACGTGGCCAACCAGGTGCGGCCCTACGAGCTGAACCACGGCCAGACCGACCGCCTGGTGGACGAGTGGCAGGGCCGGCTCATCGACGGCTTCCAGGCCGGCAAAGGCATGAGCCGCAAGCAGATGCGGGAGAGCTTTGACGCCATCATCGCGGACTTTGCCGCCATCCCCGTCTCTCAGGCCGAGAAAGTGAAAGTGGGCGTGGTGGGGGAGATCTACGTAAAATTCTCCCCTCTTGGCAACAACAACCTGGAGGATTTCCTGCTGTCCGAGGGGGCGGAGCCGGTGGTGCCCGGCCTCACCGACTTTATGATCTTCAAGATCTTCAACCGGGAGGTGGACGTGGACATCTACGGCGGGCTGTGGGCGAAGAAAAAGGTGTGTCAGATCTTTAAGGGCTACATTGAGGCCTGTCAAAAAGACATGATTGCCGCGCTGAAAAAGAGCCGCTTCCGCGCCCCCGGTACCTTCGAGGAGATGCACCAACTGGTCCACGGCTACCTGGGGGACGGCAATAAGATGGGGGAGGGCTGGCTGCTCACCGGGGAGATGCTGGAGCTGATCCATTCCGGGGTGCCCAATATCGTGTGCACCCAGCCCTTCGGCTGCCTGCCCAACCACATCGTGGGCAAGGGCATGATCCGCAAGCTGAAGGACGATTATCCCAACTCCAACATCGTGGCCATCGACTACGACCCCGGCGCGACGAAGATCAACCAGGAGAACCGGATCAAGCTGATGCTGGCCAACGCCAAAGCCCTGGCCAAGCAGGAACGGGAAAAAGAGCCCGCGGGGGCAGGCGTGTAAGGGGGATTTTTTGTGAAATTAGCGGAAGCCTTACAGGAGCGGGCCGACCTGGCCCGCCGCGTCCAGCAGCTCCAGCAGCGGCTGGGCAGCAACGCCATCGTGCAGGAGGGGGAGCGGCCCATCGAGGACCCCGCCGCCCTGCTGGCCGAGCTGGACCGCTGCATCGCGGCCTTGCAGGACATCATCACCCGAATCAACCTGACCAACTGCCATACCATGGTGGACGGCGAACCCCTCACCGCCCTGCTGGCCCGGCGGGACGCGTGGAAGCTGAAGCTCAGCGCCTACCGGGATCTGGCTTACCGGGCCAGCCAGGTGGGCCAGCGGGCCAGCGGCCGGGAGATCAAGCTGCTCAGCGCGGTGGACGTACCCCGGCTCCAGCGGGACGTGGACGGGCTGGCCAAGGAGCTGCGCCTGCTGGATAACGCCATCCAGGCGGCCAACTGGGCCACCGAGCTGGCCTGAGCGGCATCTTAGCAAACTTATTGGACAAAAAGAACACTGTCCCAGCCGCAGAACGCGGACCGTGGCCGGGTGGGAACAGAGCGGTTCCCGCACCGGTTGGTCAGCGGATTCAAGTTCTTTTTCGGTTCCTTTTTCTTTCAAGAAAAAGGAACAAAGAAGCGGCAGCAGGTAGCTTCCGGGGCGAACGCATCTCCCCCGGCTGAGAATGAGCCGGACCATTGGCAGCGCCCAAGGGCGGGCGCGAGGGGGTTCGATCCCCCCATGGCACCGTTACGCCCAGACCGCGCACAACCGTACCGTTACAGGGCTTAGGCCCAGATTTACACCGTATGACCAGCGCGTTGACCGGAAGCGAGGGCGGGCAGGGGGAACTGCCGCCGATCCGCGAGCCCGTCCCAACCCGGGGCGGGCTTGCTTATTTGGGAGGTTTTTATGGGCAAACTGCGTTTTGCGGACGCCTGCGCCGAGGAGCGCCTCTGCGCCATGTCCCTCATCCACGCCCTGGGCCGGCGGGACTTCCCCACCCGGCCTCGCCGTGCGGGGCCCCTTCTGATTTTTCCTGATCGGGCGAAATGAATTCGCCCTGCGCCAAGAGTTTTCCTTCGGCAAAATGCCTGTATGCGCCACTTGCCGCGATGTGCCCGCCCTGCCATGACCTACGCTATACAAAAAACTATAGCGCTAAAAAACCACCGGGAATTTCCTGTTCCCGGCGGTTTTTATTCTCCTTTCCCCCTTTCCCCGCATATGCTGGGAAAAAGGGGGGCTTCGGTGTGTCGTGCCGCAATTTCAATCATTCCCAGGCCCAGGGCGCCGACCTGGTGGCCGTGGCCGCCGCCCTGTCCGTTTACATCGGCCAGGGCAAAACGGCGGACGAGCTGGCAGTGCTGGCCTCCCTGTTCGACTTGATGCGCAGCAACCTGGCTTTGATGGCGCTGAACACGGTGGGCGACGATGTCCAGTCCGGGCAGCGGCGCACCCCCGCCCAGGCCGAGGCCAGGGCGGACTTTTACGATGCCCTTATCGGCCCCGGCTCCTCTCCCGGTCCCGACGTATGAGCAGCTTCACCGCCTCGACACCCACCCGGATGGCGAAATCCGTATCCTCATCCCGGGTCTGGTCCAGGCCGGCGGCGTTGCGCTCCTGGTTCCAGATCACGTGGAACACCGAGCCGCACCGCACATCCCGCGCTGCGGCCACGGTGAACAACGCCGCGCTCTCCATCTCGGAGGCCAGCACGCCCAGGCGCTTCCACGCCTCCCATTTGTTCTGCAATTCATAGGCCACCGGCATCCGCTCCGGGGAGTGCTGTCCATAGAAGGAGTCCTTGCACTGCACCACCCCCGCATACCAGCGGCGGCCGGACGCCTTGGCCGCGTCCACCAGGGCGGTGAGTACCTCGTAATCCGCCACGGCGGGAAACTCAATGGGGGCGTATTCCCGGCTGGCGCCCTCCATGCGGACGGCCCCGGTGGCCACCACGATGTCCCCGCTGGCCACATCCAGCTTAATCCCCCCGCAGGTACCCACCCGGACAAAGGTATCCGCCCCAATGTTCGCCAGCTCCTCCATAGCGATGGCGGCCGACGGCCCGCCGATGCCGGTGGAGGTAACGCTCACCTTCTCCCCCAGGAGCGTCCCGGTGTAGGTGACGTACTCCCGGTTGGTGGTCACATGGACGGGGTTGTCGAAATACTGGGCGATCTTCTCGCACCGCCCCGGGTCGCCGGGGAGCAGGCAGTACCGCCCCACGTCGCCCTGTTTACAGTTGATGTGGAATTGGCGTTCCGACGGGATCATGGCCACACCTCTTTTCCTTGATTTGGCTCCATTATACCGCCGCCCCGCGGAAAAAGCAAGGCCTGCCAGTTCATTGCCCCCTCTATCAGCGACTCGTCCCAATCTGCCAGCATGGGCCCAGCCCCCCGCACCAGGGGGCCGTGGTATTCATACAGCTCACAGCTGGAAACCCACCGCCCCAGGATAACCCTCTGTCCGCCGTACGTCACCACCTGCTCCATGGGCCCCAGGCACCACAGCCCGCCCAAGACGGTGCCTACCAGCATGGCGCTGGCAAGGCATAGGGCGGACAGCCCCGTCACCGTGGTTTTTACCGCCCTGCCCTTCTCCTCCAGCCAGCGTCCGGCATAGCCCACCGTCGCCGCCCCCGCAGCCAGCCCAGCCAGCCACAGCAGGCCGCTCAGGCCCCACTGGAACCAGGTGCGCCACGCCAGGCCGTACCGCCCCAGCAGCCATGCCCCGCCGAACAGCGCCGCCGCCAGCACCAGCATCGCCGCGAACAGCGGGAACAGCCCCCTCCGCCGCCGGGGTTCCAGCTTATCCAGGGTGAGCAGGCATACCGCCGCCAGCACCAGCAACGGCCCCCACAGCAACAGGAACAGCATCAGCTCCTCCCATGCCTGGGTCAACAAAAAATTCACAAAGCCGTCCACCGCTCATACCCCTTCCGGCCACCGGGTATCCGCAGTGAGCGCCAGCCCGCCCCCGCCGTCTCGGGCCGTGACATACCAGCGTTCCCCCTCGGGCGGGGCCTTTTGGATGGTAAGCTGGGCCAGCGCCCCCTCCGCCGCATCGCCCACAACTTTGCCGTACACATACACCGTCACCGGGTACGCCCCCGCCTCGAAGCCAAAGGAATCCCCCCGCCGCAGGGGGCTGCTGTCCGCGTTCCGGCTTCCCCCGTTCTGATCCTGGAAGTCCACCACCACCTCCACGATCCCCGCGTCCGAGTCGTTCACAAACACCAAATCCGCTTCTATGTCGTTGCCGCAGCCGCAGCCGGACAGAATCCCCGCCAGCATCAGGGCGGGCAGCGCCGCGCAAAACCATTTTTTCATCGACGTCAGCCTCCTCAGGTATCCAATTCGTAGTAGTACAACCGTCCCTCCGCGCTGTCGTACGCCGCCACGGTGAAGTTGTAGGAGAAGCGGCCATGCAGCCCGGTATCGTCATAGGGGTCCGCGCTCTCCTGGTGACGGTCATGGAAATAATAAAAGCCCTCCCCAATCTCAGGAATACGCCCCATCATCGTCACGCCCTCCGGCCCGCACACGCCGCCCACCGCCGCGCCCACCTGCTCCGTCATGGGCAGAGGCTTCCAGCCCGGAAGCCCCGCCAGCCCCTCCGCCAATCCGTCCGCCTCCACCACCGCGAAGGTCTCGCCGTCCCCGTGGAAGCCGCCGTGGCTGTCCTCGAACTGGAGCAGCGTCCCCCCGGACAGGTCCAGCCCCACCGCCTTGCCCATGCGGGACAGCTCCCGGCCCTCTCCGACGCAGCCGGACAGGGCGCACGCCATCGCGAATACCATCAGCGCCAAGGTTAAAAAACGTTTCATATCCGTCACCCCTTCCAAATTGGGCCGCAAAAAACCGCCCCATGGCCGGAGGCGGCGGGAGTGTCCGGGACGCAGGGCTTTTATCCGTGTGTCCCCGCCGGAGGCGGGGGAGACACGGCAAGCTATCTGCCCTTTGGACGCACCCGAGGCGGTCGCGCAGTCGATCTTGCATTTTATATTTTGCATTATATATGATTTTTCCCGGGCCGCAGCGCCAGGGCGGCGGCGTTCAGCGCCAGCGTCCCCGCCAGCAGCGTCCCCGCCGCCAGGCGGAAGGCGTTGGCCGTGTCCAAAAACGCGGAAGCATCCCCAATATCTGCGTAACGGGCCAGCTCAAGCACCACCGCGCACAGCGACCCGGCACAGCAGGCCAGGCTGCCCAGCCCGCACAGTTGCGAGGCCTCCCGCCTCCGCCGCAGCAGCACCGCCGCCAGTCCCGCCCCCCACGCCGCCAGCCCCAGGCCCAGCTCTATGATTGACCACAGCATGTCAGCCCTCTCCCTCCTCCGCCCCGCCGCCGGGCACATACTCCAAAATGTCCCCCGGCTGGCAGTCCAGCGCCTTGCAGATGGCGGCCAGCGTGGAAAACCGCACCGCTTTGGCCTTGTTGTTCTTCAAAATGGACAGGTTGGCCATGGTTACGTCCACCCTTTGGGACAGCTCCCCCAGGGACATCTTCCGCTTCGCCATCATCACGTCCAAATTCACAATGATCGCCATATGCCGCACCCCCTGATTTCCCGCCCCCCGCGGGAGCGGAAATCCATAGCCTTCCTCATACGCCGTCCCCTATATGGTCAGGTCATTCTCCGCTTTCAGCCCGGCGGCCTGCCGGAACAGGGCGGACATGACCATAAACAGCAGCCCGCCCATGAGGAAAATGGGCACGAACAGGGCGTTGTAGGTGAGCAGGGGCAAAATACTCTGATAGTACGCAAACCCCCACACCAGCCGGACCAGCGCCGCGCCGGAGACCGCAAAGCAGCACACCGCCGCCCGTTTCAGGCTCTTGGCGTTGTCCGTCACAAAGGGATTCCCTTTCAAAATGGTGTCCAGCACCCGCTTGCCCTGCCAGAGGATGACGGCGGTGCACACGCCGCAGGACAGCAAAAACAGGGACAGCACCAGCCAATATTGCCCCTCCCCCGCTGCCGCCAGCATCCAAATGACGGGGTTCCACATATGGAGGGTGAAGCTCAGCCAGAATCCCGCGCCCTCCCCGGTGAGCAGCCGCTCCGTGGTCTGCCCGTCCCAGCGGTTTTCTGTGAACATCGCCGCCAGGGTGGGCACAAAGAACAACACAATGAGATTGCAGACAAACACCACGACCACCATCACCCGCAGCGCCCGGGCCAGCCTCTGCACGGAAGCCTGTTCCATTTCAACCACCTCTTGTCCTTGAGCATACCACGGCCATTATCGTTTGTCAAGTATTTTTTATTGTTTTTCGATAAACTCCAGGGTGTAAAAGACCCCGCCCAAACCCTCTCGGTTCCGGGCGGGGCCTCCGGCTTATTCGTCCCAGGGGTCGAACTCATAGGTACCGGGGGCCGTGGGGAGCTCCTCCGCCGGCGCCGCCTTGGGCGCGGGCTTGAACAGCGCCCCCACCCCCTTCCGGTCCAGGATGGGCAGCAGGATCGCCGCCAGCAGCAGCATCCCTATGGCGATGAGCAGCTCCGTCCCCTCCTCCGTCTCCGGGATGACGGAAAAGATCTGCCCAATTCCGTTGAACACCAGGTGGCCCAGGATGGTGGGCAGGATGGAGCCGGTGCGCAGGGCGACAAACCCGAACACCGCCCCCAGCACAAAGGCGTAGCCGAACCAGACCGGATGGCCGTGGCACGCCCCGAACACGGCTGCGGACAGCGCCACCGCCAGCCACCCGGGCATGGCCCGGCTGAGCCGGTTCAGCACCAGCCCCCGGAAGATGAGCTCCTCCACCACCGGGGCCACCGCCACCGTGGCGAGCACCCCTGCCAGGCTGACGTCGTCAATCCCGGCGGCGGCCTCGTTATAGCTCTCTATCCACGCCTCGGGCAGCGCTGAAAGCGCCATCACCGTCACAAAATACAGCCCCGGCGCCAGCGCCGCGCCGGTAAACAGCGCGGGGGCGGGCACGCGGCGAAGCCACAGCGCCTCGCCCAGCTTTTTCCGCCGGATGAGGTAGAACACCAACACCACCGCAATGGTCAGCAGCCCGGAGAGCATGGTGTACAGCATGATATCACTGTTCAGCATGGCATACATACCATCCCCGCTGCCGCCCTGTATCATCTCGATCACGGCGGCGAACAGCACCGGCACAAGAAACGCCAGCTGCATCCCCAAAAACAGCCCCACATAGCATACCGATTTCCCTAACGCGGCAAATATCTGCCCCGCCCGGTCCGGCTTTCTCTCGTTCATACCGCAATCCCTCCCAATACCTTGCCGATGGAGTCGTGGATGACCAGTCCGGCCTCCATGTCGTAGGGGGTGGGGTCCCGGTTGATGAGCACCAGCCGGTCCCCCTGGTAATAACGGATCAGCCCCGCGGCGGGGTAGACCACCAGGGACGTGCCCCCCACAATGAGCATATCCGCCTGGGCGATGGCCCGCACGGCCCCCTCCACGGTGTCCTGGTCCAGCCCCTCCTCATAGAGCACCACGTCGGGCTTCACCAGCCCCCCGCACCCCGGGCAGCAGGGCACGCCCTCCCCCCCGGCGATGAAGTCCACGCCGTAAAAGGCCCCGCATTTCGTGCAGTAGTTCCGGTGGACCGAGCCGTGGAGCTCGTACACCGCTTTGCTGCCCGCCGCCTGGTGGAGGCCGTCGATATTCTGGGTGACAACCGCAGCCAGCTTACCCGCCCGCTCCAGCTCCGCCAGCTTCAAATGGGCGGCGTTTGGCTGGGCGTCCAGACACAACATCTTGTCCCGGTAAAACCGGTAGAACCCAGCGGTGTGCCGGGCGAAATAGGTGTGGCTGAGGATGGTCTCCGGAGGCTGGTCGTACTTTTGGCTGTACAGGCCGTCCACGCTGCGGAAATCGGGGATGCCGCTCTCGGTGGACACACCCGCCCCGCCGAAAAAGACGATCCTCCTGCTCTCATCCACCCACTGCTGCAATCGCTGTTGAGGGGTCATAGCCCTTCCCTCCTTCCGGGCGGCGCTCCGCAGCGTCAAGCGCCCCGCTTTTTATTCATTGCCGTACGGGCTTTGCCTCGACAGCGGCTGCGCCGCTGTCCGAACACCGACGGCTGCCGATTTTCAACTGCGCTGATTATATCTAATTATATCACGTCCCGCGCGAAAAGGGAAGTCCCCAGCAGGGACTTCCCTTTTTGTACGTATCCGAACTTTCGCTTCACATGAAACGCCGACGGGTTTACGGAGCGAACTCGTACAGCCCCATGGTCTCCCTGTCCCGGTACTCATGCTTCTCGTAATAGCCGATGAGCTCCCCGGCCCCATCCCGCAGGGCCACCATATACACATCCTTGTTCTCCTCGTCGTTGCGGAAGGTATAGACCAGATTGTGCCCTTTATCCTGGGCAAACCACGACACCACACGGCGGATCATCTCGTTGGCCTTGGGCGTGTGGCAGCCCAGCAGGCTCCGCCCCACCAGAGCCATGCCGCCCTGTCCGGCGTACCGCTCCCCCGCCGCCGGGTTCATGTAGACGATGGTGTGCTCCAGGTCGCACAGCACCACCGGACTTCTGTCCTGCTCCAACACGCTTTTAAAGTAGAGGGATACATCCATATCACACACCTCCTTTGCCCCGCCTGGCGATAAACTCCTCGATCTGCGCGATCTGCTTTTTCACGCTGTCCTCCGACGGCCCGCCGCAATTCCCCAGCCGGCCCCCGGCTGGGGGCCCCTTCCGATTTCAAGTCCTCGGCGGAAGTGAATTCCGCCTGCGGCAATCCTCCGCTTCGCTCCGGATTGAACGCGCCTTCCGGCGCGGCCAAGGTCTGCGGCGGCCCCTCAGCCCCGCTTAGCGACAAACTCCTCGATCTGCGCGATCTGCTTTTTCACGCTGTCCTCCGACGGCCCGCCGTAGACCTTGCGCCCATTCACGCAGGTGCGCAGGCGCAGCGCGTCGTACACGTCCCAGTCAAACAGGCCGGACACCGCCTGGAACTCCTTCAGCGGCAGCGTATCCAGCGTTTTCCCCTTCTCCATGCACAGGTTCACCAGCCGGCCCACGATCATATACGCCTCCCGGAAAGGCACGCCCTTCTTCACCAGGTAGTCGGCGCAGTCGGTGGCGTTGATGAACCCTACCGACGCCGCCCGGGCCATGTTGTCCCCCCGCACCGCCAGGGTGTCCAGCATGGCGGTGAACACGGGCAGGCACAGCTCCACGGTGTCCACGGCGTCGAACACCGGCTCCTTGTCCTCCTGCATGTCCTTGTTGTAGGCCAGGGGCAGGCCCTTCATCACCGTCAGCAGGGTGATGAGCGAGCCGTACACCCGCCCCGTCTTGCCCCGCACCAACTCGGCCACGTCCGGGTTCTTCTTCTGGGGCATGATGGACGAGCCGGTGGAAAAGGCGTCGTCCAGCTCCACATACCGGAATTCCCAGGAGCACCACAGGATGACCTCCTCTGAAAACCGGGACAGGTGCATCATCAGGATGGACAGGGCGGACAGCAGCTCGATGGCGTAATCCCGGTCGCCCACGGAGTCCATGGAATTGTCGGTGGGCTTGGCAAAGCCCAGGGCCTCCGCCGTGGCAAACCGGTCCACCGGGTAGGTGGAGGTGGCCAGCGCGCCGCAGCCCAGCGGGCATTCGTCCAGCCGCTCCCGGCAGTCCTCCAGCCGGGTGACGTCCCGCCGGAACATGTTGGCGTAGGCCATCATGTAGTGGGCAAAAGTGACGGGCTGGGCCCGCTGGAGGTGGGTATAGCCGGGCATCACGGTGCCCAGGTGGGCCTTGGCCTTTTTCACCAGCACCCGTTCCAGCTCCAGCACCAGGCCGATGATCCGGGGGATCTCCCCCTTGACGTACAGGCGGAAATCGGTGGCCACCTGGTCGTTGCGGGAGCGGGCGGTGTGCAGGCGCTTGCCCGTCTGGCCGATGCGCCGGGTGAGCAGCGCCTCGATGTTCATGTGGATGTCCTCATTATCCTGGGAAAACTCCACCTGTCCCGCCTCGATGTCCGCCAGGATGGCGTTCAAGCCCTCCACAATCTTGTCCGCCTCCGCCGGTTCGATGATGCCGGTCCGCCCCAGCATGACGGCGTGGGCGATGGAGCCGCGGATATCCTGCCCGTACAGCCGGGCGTCAAACTCGATGGAGGAATTGAAATCGTTGACCAGGCCGTCCGTCTCTTTCTGGAACCGGCCGCCCCAGAGTTTCATAGTAAATTACCTCGCTTCTTGCGTTTTGCTGCTCGCGGCGGCCCGGGCGCCTATAATTTCCCCTGCTCCCGCAGCGCCTGCACCTTGTCCGGCAGGCCCCAGAGGTTGATGAAGCCCGTGGCGTCGCCCTGGTTATAGTCGCTCTCCTCAAAGGTCACCAGATCCTGAGAGTACAGCGTTTCCGGGGACGTGACGGACGAGGTGATCAGGTTGCCCTTGTACAGCTTCAGCTTTACCGTGCCCGTGACATGCTTCTGGGTGTCCACGGCAAAGGCCTGGAGCGCCTCCCGCACGGGGGTGAACCACTTGCCGTTGTACACCAGGTCGGCAAAGTCCACCGCCAGCTTCTGCTTCATGTGCTTGGTGTCCTTATCGACGGTAATCGTCTCCAACACCTCGTGGGCCCGGTAGAGGATGGTTCCGCCGGGGGTCTCGTACAGGCCCCGGTCCTTCATGCCCACCAGCCGGTTCTCCACGATGTCCAGCAGGCCGATGCCGTTCTCCCCGCCCAGCTTGTTCAGCCGCCGGATGATATCCGACGCCTTCATCCGCTCCCCGTCCACCGACACGGGCCGGCCCTTTTCAAACCCGATGGACACTACCGTGGGCTCGTCCGGCGCCCGGAAGGGGGACACGCCCATCTCCAGGAAGCCGGGCCCGTCATAGTCCGGCTCATTGGCCGGGTCCTCCAGGTCCAGCCCTTCGTGGCTCAGGTGCCACAGGTTCTTGTCCTTGGAATAGCTGGTCTCCCGGCTGATCTTCAGCGGCACGTTGTGGGCGTCGGCGTAGTCGATCTCCTCCTCCCGGCTCCTGATGGACCACTCCCGCCAGGGGGCGATGATCCTCATGTCCGGGGCAAAACGCCGGATGGCCAGCTCAAACCGCACCTGGTCGTTCCCCTTGCCGGTGCAGCCGTGGCAGATGGCGTCCGCCCCCTCCGCCCGGGCGATCTCCACCAGGCGGCGGGCAATCACCGGCCGGGCGAAAGCGGTGCCCAGCAGATAGTCCTCATATTTCGCCCCCATCATCATAGAGGGGATAATGACCTCGTCCACCATCACGTCGGTGAGGTCCTCAATGTACACCTTGGACGCGCCGGTCTCCAGGGCCTTTTCCTCGATCCCGTCCAGCTCATCCCCCTGCCCCACGTCGGCGGACACGGCGATGATCTCGGGGTCATTGTAGTTCTCCTTCAGCCAGGGGATGATAATGGACGTATCCAGGCCGCCTGAATAGGCCAGTACGATCTTTTTCATGTCAGACATAGCGTTTCCCTCCAATTTTCCCTTGCCCCGGCCCCGTGGGACCGTTTGTAAGAGTATACCCTACCGCTCGCCGCATTTCAATGAACAAATTGAATAATTATCCCAGCCGCCCGCACCGGATCTGGTGGATTTTACATATATTTGGATATGTATTGGCTGAATTTTGAATATTTATCAATTTCCTGGGGCGCGGGGCGGGCGGGGTCCCCCCGCGCCCGCCCCACGCCCCAGGCGTTCACACCTGCCGCTTTTCCGCACGCAGCACAATATCCTCCTGCTCCACCGACAGGCACAGCGTATCCCCCGCGCCCAGCCGCTCGGACAGCAGCAGGTCGGCGGCGGGCTCCTCCACCCGGCGGCGCACCGCCCGGCGGATGGGCCGGGCCCCCTGCTCCCGCTCGCCCCCCGGGTCAGCCAGCAGAGACACCGCCTCCCACTTGGCGTCCAGGTCCACGCCCCGGGCCGACAGCCTCTCCCGCACGCCCCCCAGCATCCGCAGGGCGATGCGCTCCAAATCCCGGCGTCCCAGCCGGTCGAACAGGATCACCTCGTCCAAACGGTTGAGAAACTCCGGCTTGAACCGGCCCTTCAGCTCCGCCATGACCTCCTCCCGGCGCCTATCGTCCGAGCTCCCCCCGGCAAAGCCCAGCGGCGGCGACTTGCTCACCAGCTTCTGCGCCCCCACGTTGGAGGTCATCACCACCACCGTATTGCGGAAATCCGCCTTCCGGCCCTGGCCGTCGGTAAGCTGGCCGTCCTCCATCACCTGGAGCAGAATGTTCTGCATATCGTCATGCGCCTTCTCCAGTTCGTCGAACAGCACCACCGACCAGGGGCGGCGGCGGACCTGCTCGGTGAGCTGGCCCCCCTCCTCGTGGCCCACGTAGCCTGGGGGGGATCCCACCAGCCGGGAGGCCGCGTGCTTTTCCATATACTCGGACATATCGAAGCGGATGAGCGCCTCCTCGCTGCCGAACAGGGCGGCGGCCAGGGCGCGGCACAGCTCCGTCTTTCCCACTCCGGTGGGGCCCAGGAACAGGAACACCCCCACCGGGCGGTTGGGCTCCTTCAGCCCCACCCGGCTGCGGCGGATGGCGGCGGCCACGGCGGACACCGCCCTGTCCTGCCCCACCACCCGGCGGTGGAGCTCCCCCTCCAGCTCCAGCAGCCGGCGGGCCTCCCCCTTGGTGATGGACTCCAGGGGGATGCCCGTCCACTGCTCCAGCACCGCCGCCACGTCCTCCCGCTCCAGCCTGCGCTGCTCGCCGCCCTGAGCGCGGCTCTGCTTGCGGGCCAGCTCCCGGCGGAAGTCCGCCTCCGCGTCCCGCAGGACGGCGGCCCGCTCGAAGTCCTGGGCGGCGATGGCCTGGGCCTTCTCCCTCGCCGCCCGCTCCGCCCGGTCGGACAGCGCCCGGAGGGACACGGGCACCTCCTCCTCCATGCGCAGGCGGGCCGCCCCCTCGTCGATCAGATCGATGGCCTTGTCCGGCAGGAAGCGGTCGGGGAGGTAGCGCTGGCTCAGCTCCACCGCCGCGTCGATGGCGCCGTCGGAGATCGTCAGGCCGTGGTGCTCCTCATACCGGCGGCGCAGCCCCCGGAGGATGGCCTTGGCCTGCTCCGGGGTGGGCTCCTCCACCTTCACCGGCTGGAACCGCCGCTCCAGCGCCGCGTCCTTTTCAATATACTTCCGGTACTCCTCCAGCGTGGTGGCGCCCACCACCTGGATCTCCCCCCGGCTCAGGGCGGGCTTGAGGATGTTGGCCGCGTCGATGGCCCCCTCGGCGGACCCCGCCCCCACGATGTTGTGCAGCTCGTCCAGGAATAAAATCACATTGCCCGCCCGGCGCACCTCGCAGAGCACCTGGTTCACCCGCTCCTCAAACTCGCCCCGGTACTTGGTTCCCGCCACCATGGATACCAGGTCCAGGCTCAAAAGCCGCTTGCCCCGCAGCGGCTCAGGCACCGCGCCGGAGGCCATGCGCAGGGCCAGCCCCTCCGCCACGGCGGTCTTGCCC
>CAJULZ010000058.1 GCA_910587205.1 uncultured Oscillospiraceae bacterium | reverse complement strand
CTTTTTTTACTGTCATACGGCAGGGGGTTCGGGCAATCTCGATCTGCATATCAGCTGTAGCAACTGTGATGGGATCGCCTGTTGCATCAATTGAAGCGTCTGCCCCATCCCAGGTTAGATTTGGGTCGATAAGAGGGGTGTTGGGGCTTTCTTCAATAGAATTTGGTTGGTAATCCACCCGCAGAATGTTATCTTGACAGACCTCTATTGTCAGCAGATCATCCGAGGGTTCAAAGCCATTATCAACGGTCAGAACCAATTTACTTCCTTCGACAACGACATTTGTAACATTGCCAAGGGCCTCTGCCGTGGTAGATGCCGTAGCAACTCCGGTTAACAGGGAAATCAGGAGGGATAGTACAATCAAGAGAGACAGTGCTTTTCTAACTTTATTTTTGTTCATATTGTTACCTCCTGCAATATGGTTGCAGCGAAAAGCAGGGCAGCTAACCGTGCCTTTTGCCGTTTTTGAAACTGAAACCGTAAAAATAGAGGGGCAAATGGCTTGGTTCTTGATACCTTCCTATTTTAGAACTGGCGGGGGGCTTTGATCTGCCAGCCCCGCCAGTTGGACATATACTATCGGAGGGAAATGCAGTCCAGATTAATGCCGGCATAGTTCCCGGTCTCATAGGAAAGCCGGATGGTGTTCCGGCCCGCAGATAGAGAAACAAGTACAGATGCCGTGTCCCATGTATCCCAATCCGCTGTCTTAGGCAGTATAACATTGGTTGTGCTGCCGCCATTCACAGTCAGGGTGCGTTGCCCTGCTTCTGCTCCGGCTGAGTAGCGAATGTCCAGTGTGGCAGTGGAAACTTGGTCCACATACACGACAAACTCAACGCTATCGCCAATTTCTGCAAATCCGTCAACAAAAGCATCACCAAGGTACCCAGTATGATTCGTATTGGTGGACACGTTGGTCAGGGTTGCGTGCTCAGCCTCATAGGGGGCTTGATGAATCCCATGAAGCACAATTTCACGGCTGTTGGCAGAGGCAGAAGTCTTAATATAGGTCAGTTTCTCAATGGGACTATAATAATAGGCTTCACTGGCCTGTGCCAACTCGGAAACAGAGTTGACCTCTGTCAGCACATTGCCATTTACCGAAACCTCGGAGGGCCGGGTGCCAAACACCTGGGTTGTAATGGGAATCGTACTGGAGGGGAGGGATACGAACACCGTGTTGGCAGCAAAGGACTCAGTATAACTTACCGTCATGGTAGAGTTATCGCTATGATGCAGAGTATAACTGCTGGTTCCAGACGGATAAATGCGGAACGTCAAATTGGTGTAGTTATCAATATCGTTTCCAATTGTTCCGCCAAGTTCATAGTTGGAGTTCAAATTCATTGGGATAATACTTCCGTTTTTTACATAAACGGGGATACTGTCCACATCACAATAGTATTCTTTTGAGCCTCCGCCTGCTGTCATTGCATTGTGGAACAGATCAATCCATTCGCCCTCGGGAAGATAAATCATTTTGACTGTCTGCCCCTCATTCAATACAGGCGCAACCAATAGCTCCCGGCCAAACATATACTGCTCATCCAGAGAATAAACATTGCTATCTTCAGGGAAATCAATAAACATTGCCCGCATCAATGGTGTGCCATCATCGGAACACTGCATTGCCTCGCTGTATATATAGGGCAAAATGTTCATACGGGTATTGACATAGTAGCTGAAATGAGACACAACAGTGTCATCCCCTGTACGGGCCTGTACATTCCAGGGGCTTCGTTCTTCACTGGGGGAGGGGTTTGATTTTTCGCTGTGGAACTGCATGATTGGTGCAAATGCAGACATCATGGCACTGCGTTTATAAAGCTCTGCGGAAGGGAATTCTCCTGTGAACCCAGCCAGATCCCATCCCCAGAAAGGAATTCCTGAAACACCGGCACTGAGACCTGCGCTGACCGCATCCTTGAACGCACTGAAGCTGGAAGACTGATCCCCGGCCCAAAACGCGCCCGTCTGCTGAACACCTGCCGTTCCGGCACGGCTAAATGTCATCCCCGTGCCCGTTTTAAGCGCAGAAAAGTCATTATACCCTTTGATATAGGCGTTTGGGTAAGCATTACGCATGGTGAACTCCGTTTTGTCCTCGTTCAGCAGGCTGCCGCCGAACTGGGCCGCCACTTTGTAAAACTCATTGTAAGTAAGAGGCTGATAGTAACCGTAGATGTCATCTCCCAGGGCGCGGATGGCCTCGGCAGCCTTCTGGAGATCATCCTGGGTCCAGTCAGCGGTGGGGTAGTCGATCTTAGCCTGGTCAAACAGATCCTTATTGTAGAACAGCACTACGTTAGAGAACTTGCCGGGGAGACCATACTGCTTGCCGTCCACGTTGAACGCGTTCAGGGATGTTTCATCCAAACCGCTGAAATCCACGCCGGTAATCTCGGCCAGGGTTCCTTTGTTGGCATAAGCGGCGAAGTTCTCGATGTTCAGCTCGAAGCAGTCCGGGGCGATGCCGCCAGCCACCCGCGTTTGCAGCTGGGTGAAGTAGTCGCTGAAAGCAATCGTTTCGATCTGCACCGTGATGTTGGGATATTCCTCGTGGAATGCCTCGTACATCTTCTGGAGGGTCTCCTCATTGCCGCCGGAGGCATTGAAGTTGGAATAGGTGATGGTAACAGGCTGGTCCGCAGGCGGAGTTTCCTGCTGTTGGCTGGGGTTGGGGTCAGAATTGCCTGGAGTGCTGGTGGGATTGGACGCTGCCGGGCCGCAGGCACTCATCAAGAGAACCATGGCTAGGGCCGATGCGAGAATGGCGGACAGATGCTTTTTCATGCTTTTTCCTCCTTAAATGATTTTGCGGTTGATTTTTCGGCCCAGTTCACTTAAACTATGAATTAGCGAGAGGGCCTTTGCGGAAAGGGACTTTTGCTGTGGCTCGCACCGGCTTTGACGGGTTCGGTACGGGCCGCTTTTTTATACCTACTCGCCAATGCGTTTCACAGATCCCCGTTCCACCAGCTTTACGGGAAGGATCTGCTCCTGCTTGGTGAGGTTAGGTTCCTTGATGTTATTGATCAGCAGCTCCACGGCCTTTTCCCCCTTTTGGGAGATCTCCTGCCGGATGGTGCTCAAGCCCGGGGCAAGGTATTGAGAAATCTCTAAATCATCGAACCCCATGACGGAGATATCCTCCGGCACCCGGACGCCCCGCTCATAGAATCCCTTCATTGCTCCAATGGCCAGGATATCGGCGGCGGCCACCACCGCCGTTGCCGGAACCCTGGATGACAGCAGCCGTTCTGCCGCGTCAATGCCGCTGGCATAGTCAATTTTCCCCTCAAACACATACCGCCGATCAAAGGGGATACCGTATTCCGAAAGAGCGTCCCTGTAGCCGGCGAGCCGTTTTTTCATGACGCCGTTTTCTTTGAGCTGACCGGAAAAAAAGGCCATGTTCCGATGCCCCTTGGACAATACATAGCGGGTAGCCAGATAGCTCCCGTAGGCGTCGTCAATGCGGATGTTGTGGTAATAATGATCGTTGCAATAGCTGTCCACCAAGACGATGGGGATGTGGGATTCCTTCATCTGGCGGTAAAATTCGTCCGGGTACATCCCAATGACGATGATGCCGTCCAGATTGCGCTCCCGGGCCAGGCGCAGATAGCTCTCGTTGGCGTCGGTGGCGGAAATGATGATGTGGTAACCATTTTGACGGGCATGAAACTCTATGCTGCCCAGAATTTCCGCATAGAAGTTGTTTTGGAACATCAGACGACTGCCCTCCGTCTGAGGCACCACAATGCCGATGAGCTTGGAACTGCGCTGGGTCAGGGTACGGGCGGAAAGGTTAGGAATGTATCCCAGCTCTGCGATGGCGCTCATGACACGCTGGCGCGTTTCGTCAGGGAAGGACTTCTTTTCATTGAGGATATAGGAGACAGTAGCGGTTGTCACTCCTGCTTTTTCCGCCACATCCCGAAGGGTTGCCCGCCGATCCATGGTAGTTCCTCCCACTTCAGTTTAATCGTTTAACTTAATTGCAACTATATATTACCTAATCTTGTATATGTTTGTCAAGCATTTCTGCAAAATTTTACAAAATAATCTTGACGAACAGCCAACTTATGGTATACTTATTATGGATTATTGAGTTAATCGGTTAAGTGAAAAGAGGAGTGAGCTTCATGAATATGAAATATCTCCCCACTGGGAATGAGATGATCAGCATCCCCAAACTGAACGAAAACACTGCGGGCATCGAGGATGTCACCTTCCTGCATATGGGGTACAAGGGCCTTGTCGAGTTGCGGGGAGGGATGGATATGCCTCTGATGGAGCCCTTTGTGGAACAGGACGGCCAGTTGGTTCCCCTTTCCGGCATGGAATGGGATCGTCTCCAGTTTTGGGTGCCCCGCTTTGCCGGACTGGCCGGGCACATCCGTGTGAAGGGCACCATCCTGGCCCCCATTGGGGAGCGGGGCTTCCTATACCATATGGAGTTGACCAATACGGGCAGTATCCCTCACACCATCGTGTGCGGGCTGCAGGGCTTCTGGAACTCGGCATGGCATTGCGTGAATGAGGACAAACGGATTGAGGGGACCATGCACTGCTTTGAAAGCCCCTGGAACGGCAGTCTCATTTTTGATATGCGGTGCGGCGTTCCCCTGTTCTGCTTTGCGCCCATGCCGGAGGACAGCTCCTGCGTCTCGACCTGGGAACAGTCGGACGCCGGGATTTGTTATCGGCTGGCACACAGCTATATACTGGAACCGCGGCAGCGTCAGACGGTGACGGTCTACTGGGGCTTCGGCATGGAGGAGGTGTCCGCCGCCACCAGCGCCAAGGAGATGCTGCGGCAAGGGTATCAGCACGAGAAGGCTCAAACCCTGCTTTGGCTGCGGGAGCGTACCTTCTGGCTGAAAGATGATACACTGCGGCAGTTCTACAACACCAACCTGTTTTTCTGTATGTTCTTTTCCACCGGCACCACCCTGGACACGGAGGAATTGGTGCTTGTTACCAGCAGAAGCCCCCGCTATTATGTGAGCGCCGCCTACTGGGACCGGGACAGCTTGCTCTGGGCCTTTCCTGCCATCCTGGACACGGATCGGGACCTGGCGAAAAGTATGCTGGAATATGTTTTTGGCCGCCAGCGGAGGAACATCGGCGTTCATTCCCGGTTTATTGACGGCACCGTATTGGAACCCGGTTTCGAGTTGGATGAACTTATGGCCCCGGTGCTGTCCCTGGAACGGTATGTGGAGATCACAGGGGATCGTTCCCTGCTGGACGAGCGCGAGGTGCGTCGGGGGCTGGAGGAGATCCTGCAAAAGCTGGAAAAGCGGCGGCATCCCCATACGGCACTCTACTCCACCTTCCTCCAGCCCACCGACGATGAGATTGTCTACCCATATCTCACCTATGACAACGTGCTGGTATGGAAGGGGCTCACCATCCTGGCAGGGCTACTGGGCCGGGAGGAGCTGGTCCAGCGGGCGGCGCAGGTAAATAAGGCGATTTGGGATAACTGCGTCATCGAGCAAAACGGCAAATCATATTTTGCGTGGTCTATTGATTTGGATGGACACCATGACATATACGACGAGCCTCCCGGCAGCCTTCAGCTCCTCCCCTATTGGGGATTTTGTGCTGCTGAAGATCAGGTGTACCGTAATACGGTGGACATGATCCGTTCGCCGGAATATCGGTACAGCTTTGCGGGGAAGCCCTTCGGGGAGATCGGCTGTCCACACGCCTCCCACCCCTGGCTGCTCAGCGTTGCCAACAGTCTCTTGTGCGGACGGGTGGAACATTCAACGGGTATTTTGAAAAAGGCCGTGATGGACAACGGGATTGTATGCGAGAGCATTGACGAAACTACCGGCCAGTGTGCCACCGGCGAGGCGTTCGCCACCTGCGCCGGGTTTGTCTGCCATGCCCTGCGCACAGCTTTGGAGGAAACTGCTGATGCGAAATGACATTCGGTTGAACGGCTGGCATATCAGCGCCAGCGGGATCGTTGGCGATCCTTTTTTGGAGAGCGTCTTTTTTACTGGGAACGGGCGCATGGGCGTCCGGGGCTATCCGGCGCTCCGGCCTACTGCCAGGCCGGTAGATACTGGGCTGTTCATTGCGGGATTTTTTGATGTGTATAAAGCAGGGCTGACCGATTTTGTTAACCTCCCCACCCCGGCGTGGGAGGCTGTGAAGGTCAACGGGCAGGCCGTACAGCCCGCCGGGTTCGCCCTGGATCTGGACTTGTCCTGCGGCAAGATGACTACCACCTACCACATGGATATGGCCGGCGCGGAGATATCTGTTACCGAGGAGCGCCTTTTCCCACTGGAAAATCCGGCGCTGCTTCTCCAGCGCAGCCGCTTTACCTGCACAGCCGGGGCGGGATCCTTGACGGTGGACAGCGGTGTAGAACTGTCTTGCTGTAACCAGCCGGTTCCTGATGACCAAGTAAAGCAAAATGACGAACAGCTATGTTATATCCAAGCCGATGAACCCCGGTTTTTTGCGGAGGGCTTTGCTGTTGATCTAAAAACCAAGGCCACCGGACTCACCGCCCGGTATGATACGGCCTTTCATCCCGCAGGCTTTGAAATTAAAGGACCTTTCTCGGCGGAGGACGCGGCGGGGCTGCGCTTTACTGCCCAGGTAAAAGCCGGGGACGCACTTACCCTGGAAAAGCTCACCGCCATCACCACCGGCAGGGATCACGACCCGATGCTGGCCCCCCTTCCCGCAAGCTGGTCCTTTGACGGATTAGAGCAGGAGAACAAGAACTTGTGGGCAAAAAAATGGGAGGCAGCCAGTATCACCATTGAGGGCGATGCCGACGCACAGACTGCCATGCGGTATGTCATTTATCAGCTCATTGTGAACTGCGCGGCACGGGATGATACCGTCAGCATCGGCGCCCGCGGACTGACCCACACCCGGTACAAGGGCTGCTATTTCTGGGACACCGACCTGTTTATGCTCCCATTTTACCTGTACACAGATCCTCAGTCCGCCCGGAGCCTGTCCCAGTTCCGAGTCAATACGCTACCCCAAGCAAAAGCACACGCCCAAAAGATGAACGGCACAGGGGCGCGCTATCCGTGGATGGTAGCCTTTGACGGAACAGAACAGTGTGAAACCTGGGACATTGGGTGCAGCGAAATCCATGTGACTGCTGATGTAGCCTATGCCTTGGGGCAATATATGGAGAATACCCAGGATAAAGGGTTTTTCCTAAGCGGCGGGGCTGAAGTGTTGGTGGAAACCGCCCGCTTCTGGATAAGCCGCTATACCCCCGAACCCGGAACAGGACTTGTCAACTTATTGTTCTGCAAAGGGCCGGACGAATATTGCGGCGTCACCAGCAACAACCTGTTCACCAATATGATGGTACAGCACAATCTGGAGCTTGCCATCCGTGCAGCGGATGCCTTGGCGCGGTTGGATCGTGAACAGTATCACCGCCTGGGCATCACGCCAGGGGAGCAGGAAGATTGGGCCAGATTGCACCGCTCCATTAAGCTGCCAAAAGATTCTGCTTCGGGGCATTGGCAGACAGATGATACATTCCATCTGCTGGAGCCAATAGACCCAAAATTGCTGAAAACAAGCGACGAGGCCAGCTATCACCAGGTGTGCTTTGATCGCCTTCAGCGATATAAGGTAGTAAAACAAGCGGACGTTCTTCTCCTTATGACCCGATTGCCGGAACGCTTTTCTGCGGTCGAGCGGCTGTCGGCCTGGGAGGACTTTGAGCCGCTGTGCCTCCACGATTCCACGCTGAGCTTTGCGTCCCACGCGCTGTTCGCCGCCCAGAACGGGCTCATGGAGCGGGCAGAGGACTATTTCCGAAAGGCGCTCTTTTTAGATCTGCGAGATATTATGGGCAACACGGGGAAAGAGGGCCTGCATATGGCCGGGTTTGGCGAGACTTGGCAAACTGTGGTGTTTGGCTTCGCTGGCTTGCATTTCGTGAACGGCAAACCACATCTGGAACCCCATTTGCCTGCTGGTTGGACACAACTGTCATTCTATTTTCGGTATCATGGGCAGCAATTTTTTGCGGAGGTTGGGCCAAACAAAACCGTTTGTACTCCTCGCTAATTTTGAACAGCTTTACTTTATGATCTTACATCGACCTATCGGCGGGGTCCGTATGAACCGATGGAAAGTACCTTTGGGGAAGAGAATGCAGTTGGATATGTTATTCCAGGTGCAAAAATGGGTAATACTGCGCATATCCGTAGTGACAATAAGTGGATTATATTTGGTGGATATTCTATAGCGGCACCCGCTCACCAAACAGAAATAATTCAAAGCAATATTCATGATATCGTAGATATACAAGTAAGCGAAATAAGTCCAAACTATTTTTCATCGCAGAGTATGTTTTTTAGGTAGCTTTGTCTCAAAGCTGTTATACGATAATTCAGACTTTTCGGGTGGAATGGCCGGGGTCTGCTGGGGGCCGCCTTGATAACCAAAACAGGGCGGCCCCCAGTGGGCTCCGGCCATATCGCAGAGAAAACCGCCGCTTTGAGTTTTCCCGATAGCGGCGGTTTCGTGTAGGTTGTCTCCATTCTTTAAGTGTCGTATTATTATACCCTTGTCAAATACTCTAAAGGGTAAGCGGTTTCCCGTTCAGCGCGGCGGTCTGCTCCGAGAAGTCCAGGAACAGCCTGCCGTCATCGTAGAGCAGTCCGGCGGCGGAAGCCGTCCGCTCCGCAATAACTGGGGTAGGTTCAGCTTGTGTTCCTGTGAACAGTAACAGAAGGGTTAGGCGGCTTTCTCATTTGCAAGTATAGGTTGCGCTGTACCCAATTACCCTTGTTTTCTCCTATTTGTGCAGTCGCTGTGCCCAACGGCTTCCAACTCTAAATGCTTGCTGTCATATGCCCCAATAAACATACTAAGGGGAAAACCATCTTGCCCTGGCGTTCAAATCGGGCACGACATCCCGCACCCTCCATGGGGGCCGCCGCCGGTTGGGGAACATGCGGTTCCACGATACCCGTCACCCAAATGTCAAGCCTGAGACAAAGAATTCTTATTTTTCTCTGCTGAATTCATCACTCAGCTTCTCCATGATCTTGGAGGCAGTCTTCCCCTGCTGACGATTCCAAAACACGTAATATTTGTTTGCAGGATATCTTTCGACTTTTTAGCGTTACTTTTCTGCAAGCTGGTATCTAAATGTAAGTAAAACAGCGTCCACCTTTCAGAAAATCTTCCGAAAGGTGGACACTGTGCTTTTTCTTTGTCAGGCACAGCTTTGGAGTGCCTGACAAATTTGTATCGCCCAGAATCAGATATCCATATCCAGCAGGTAGGAAGACAACCCCTTCCCATGCATATCCACAGACAGCGAACGGGTGACGCCGCCGCCTAGAGCCGCGTACATCACGAAGTTCAGCGCGTGAATGTTGGGCAGCTCATAGCGAACCACGTTGCCATGGACCATACCCTTGAAGTGCTCTTTTACCCGTTCGGGGGTGACCTTCTCGCAGATCAGCTGGTAATCCTTCGGATCATATGCGATGAGGGATACGTTGGAGATATTGCCCTTATCGCCGGTACGGGAGTGCGCGATTTCCCAGAGTTTCATAGTGACCTTCTCCTTTCTGTCCCTCAGACCTCAAATATTTCCACTTCCGGCTTGACATCGTAGCGGCTCACCAGGATAGACGCCACAGACACAATGTCCCGCGTGCGCTTCACCGCGCCGCAGCCCCCGGCGGGGCCGTTGGTGTACAGCGCTTCCACCTCGTTGGGCACCAGGTCGGCGATGGCCTTGGTCTTGGCCCGGCCCGCCACCCGGACACGCACTTCGGAGGGCTCCTCATTGTACTTGTAATCCGGGTTCCAGTACAGGCTGTTGCAGCCGATGAGGTCAAACTTCAGCTCGTCGAACTGGCCGGGGGCCACCAGCTCCAGCCGCTCCTTCATGATCTCCAGGGCCAGCTTGGCGCGCTCCAGGCAGCCGGGACCGCCATAGCTGATCTCGCCGTCGCCGATGAAGCAGTCCCGGTAGCCGATGGAACACTTGAAGGTTTCGGTCTTGGGCTTGCCGGTGACGCCGGTGACAACCACCTTGTCCTTCTCCACCTCGGTAAAGGTGATCTGCTTGCAGTCAGCCACCACGTCGGGGGTGAGGTAGTTTTCAGGGTCATGGATCTCATAGCAGATCTGCTCGGAGCAGGTCTCCTTCGTGACCATGCCGCCCGCCTCGGGAACCTTGGTGACGAAGAAAGAGCCGTCCTCGGCGATCTCGATGATGGGGAAGCCCAGGTGGCCCACGCCGGGGACGTCCTTTTTGCCCGGCTCGGCGAAGTAGCCGCCGGTGACCTGGCCGCCGCACTCCAGCAGGTGTCCCATGATGGTGCCTTTGCCCAGCTTATCCCAGTCGTCCAAGGACCAGCCGAACTCGTGGATGGCAGGGGCCATGAAGATGGCGGGGTCGGCCACCCGTCCGGTGATGACCACGTCGGCGCCCTGCTCCAGGGCCTTCAGGATGCCCTCCACCCCCATGTAGGCGTTGGCGGACACGATTTCGCCGGGCAGCTTGGACAAAGGCTCACCGGTCTCCCACACCTGGGTGTCCATGTACTTGTCGATGACGGGCAGCAGATCGTCTCCGGTAACGCAGGCGATCTTCATGCCGGTGAGACCGTGCTTCTTGGCAATCTCCACGCACTTGGCCGCAGCGGCCTGGGGGTTCGCGGAACCCATGTTGGTAATGAGCTTCACCTTGTGCTCCCAGCACAGGGGCAGGGCCTTCTCCATGCGGTACTCCAGCAGGCCGTTGTAGCCCTTGCTGGGGTCCTTGAGCTTGGCCTGCTGGCCGATGGCAATGGTGCGCTCGGCCAGGCACTCGTAGCTGATGTAGTCCAGGTTGCCCTTTTCGATGAGCTCCAAGGAGGGCTCCAGGCGGTCTCCGGCGTACCCTGCGCCGGAACCGATGCGGATGGATTTCATACGCGGTCGCTTCCTTTCAGATAATTGATGTTGTTACAGCGGACAGAGGATGGGCCGGATGGCTCACAGCAGGGATACCCCGCCGGTCAGCACGGCCACGACCAGCATCACGATGGTCACCAGGAAGGCCAGGGGAATGGTCTTCTTCTGGTGCTCGCCAAAGTCCACCCCGGCCAAGCCCACCAGCAGGAAGGTGGAGGCGGTGAGGGGGGAGACAGGGAAGCCGGTGGTCATCTGGCCCAGGATGGCGGCGCGGCCCACGGACTCGGCGGCTACGCCGAAGCCCTCGGCGGTCTTGGCCAGGACGGGCAGCACGCCGTAGTAGAAGGAATCGGGGTCAAACAGCAGGGAGGCGGGCATACCGATGATACCGGTGATGACCGGGAAGAAGCGGCCCAGGGCGTCGGGGATGATGGACACCAGGGCACTGGCCATGGCGGTGATCATGCCGGTACCCTTCATGATACCGGTGAAGCAGCCGGCGGCAAAAAGCACCGAGCACATCATCAGGCAGCTCTTGGCGTGAGCGTCCACACGGGCCTTGGAATCGGACACCTTGGGGTAGTTGATCAGGGTGGCCAGCACGTAGAACACCATGAACACCACCGCGGGGGCAAAGCCGGACTTCAGCAGGGCGGCGATGGCGGCGACGATCAGCACGATGTTCACCCAGAACAGGTGGGGACGGAGCAGGGCCTTTTCCTCATCGGACAGCTCGGGCTCCACATACTTACTGCTCTGCAGGGCGACAGTACCCAGGCGGGCCTTCTCAGCGCGGCCCAGGAACACAGCGATGGCGATCACGCATACCAGACCCACCAGGACGGCGGGCAGCACCGGCATGAAGAAGGCCACAGCGTCGGTCTGCTGTCCCTCGGGGGTGAGGGCCATGGCGGCGCGGATGGTAGGGCCGCCCCAGGGCAGGATGTTCATGGTACCCGCAGATAGGGCCACGATGGTGGCCAGGGTAGTGCGCTTCATGCCCAGCGCGTCATACAGGGGCAGCAGCGCGGGGATGCAGATCAGGAAGGTGACGGCGCCGGAGCCGTCCAGATGGACGATGGCGGCCAGAACGGCGGTGCCGACGGCGATTTTGATGGGATCGGTGCCCACCATGTCCAGCACCTTCTTGATGATGGGGCGGAAGGTGCCCGCATCGGTGAGAATACCGAAGAACAGGATGGAGAAGATAAACATCACGCCGGTGGCGGCCACGGAGCCGATGCCGGACGAGCCGGTGATAAAGCCGCCCAGTTTCTTAAAGTTGGCAAAGAAATCGACCACGCCAGGGGCTTTTTCCGGGTCGGTGACGAAGAAGAAGCAGGAAATGATGCCGGTGACCACCGGGACCGCGATGAGCGCCACCAGGGGGGACGCCTTCTTGGTCATAATCAACACCAGCATGAGGACCACGGTCAGGAAGCCGAGAAACGCTAACATAGAAAAACCTCCTCTTTTTCTTGAACCCTGCGTCCACAGCTTGACCCGGCCGGAGCTTCGGCTGGGACGCGGGCTTTTACAGGCGCGGCCACGCTTGCAGCTACATCAATGTTTAACCGCAAGACGCATGCCAAACCAGAGAAAAGCGGAGTAATTCCTGGAACACCCTGGGACGCAAGGGGCCGGGAGGGGGCCAATCCGGCGGCGGAGCAGACAGAAGTTCTAAAAAATTAGAACTCAAGGTAACTAAACCCTCCCCACGTTGACCCGCTGCGGGCCAATCCCAACGGGTTCTAAAAAATTAGAACCCACTTCTAAAGAATTGGAATCATCCCTCCCCCAGTTTGTTGTAGAGGGTGGCCAGCGAAATTCCCAGCTCCGCCGCCGCCCGCTTTTTCCCCTCCAGCCCCTGGCCGTACTGCTGGAGCAGTTTCTGGATCTCGGCACGTTCAAAGATCCGCACCCGGTGGGGCAGGGAGAGCCGCTGCTCCGGACGGCGGACAATATGCTCCGGCAGGGACTCCCGTGTGATGAGCCCGTCGCTGGACAGGTAGACTGACGCCTCCAGCACATTGCGCAGCTCCCGCACGTTGCCCGGCCAGTCGTGGGCCATCAGGCAGTCCAGTGCCTCAGGGCTGAGTCCCGCCCGTCGCTTGAGTTTGACCGCCAGGCCCGCCAGAATGGTCCGGGCCAGCAGAGGGATGTCCCCCCGGCGGTCCCGCAGGGGCGGTATGCGAATCTGGAAGGTGGACAGGCGGTAAAAAAGGTCTCGGCGGAAGCGGCCCTGCTGGATGTACTGCTGCAAATCTGCGTTGGAGGCGGAGACCACCCGCACATCAGTTTCCACCTCGGCCACGCCGCCCACCGGGCGGAAGCGCCCCTCCTGTAGCACTCGCAGCAGCTTGGCCTGAAGGCCCAGGTCCATCTCGGACACCTCATCCAAAAATAGGGTGCCGCCGTCGGCGGCCTCAAACAGGCCCATTTTTCCGCCCCGTTTGGCCCCGGTGAAAGCCCCTTCCACATAGCCGAACAGCTCCGATTCCAGGGTGTTAGCGTTGAAATTGGCGCAGTTAATGGCCACGAACACCTCGCCCTGCCGGGGGCTGGCGTTGTGGATTGCCTGAGCGTAGAGCTCCTTGCCGGTGCCGCTCTCCGAGGCCAGCAGCACTGCCGCGTCGGTAGCCGCAGCCTTTTGGGCCAGGCTTTTCACCGCCCGAACATTTTCCCCCACCGCCACGATGGAATCGAAGGTGTACCGGGTGGAGTTGGCCTTGTTGACGCGCTGGAGTACCCGGCGGCTGCGCTTTTCATAAGCTTCCAGCTCCGCGCGGAAATCGTGGGCGTCCCGCATGAAGGTCACAACGGATATGCCGCCGATGATCTCCCGATTGAACTGGATAGGATACATATTGACAAAATAGACGTCGTCGTTCTCTTCCATGCGAGGTGCGTGAAGGATGGGTTGTCCGGTGGACAGCACTTCGGGCAACCGGGCTCCGGGGCGCACCTCCCGCAAGGGCTGGTTGATGATTTCTTCCGCTGGTTTGTGGAGAAAATCAAGATAGGAACGGTTGGCAAATAAAATCCGAGCCTGGCCGTCAATAATCAGAATTCCCTCCCGCATGGATTGGAAAATAGCTTTCGCATCTTCAGATAGAAACATTTCATCATCAACTTTCTTATCAGTCATTTTGGTATTATACAATATCATCCATCTAAAATCTACATTTTTCTTCTTCCATCACAATCGCCATGGTTTACAAGGGCAGATATGCCATCCAAATAATCTCAATGCGCCCAGAGCTTACTCCGGATAAAAGGTGTACTCGGAACAAGCAGCGGAAGCCCTTGGAACTTCTTCTGTAGACAAATCAGTCCCCACTATGGTATATTATTTCATCTGGTTTTTATGTAAGGAGGGATTGTCGTGCCCACGCTGGTGATACTTCTAATAACCGGATACGTAGATTCCGCGCTGGCCCACGCCGTCGTGGCGGCCTACCTGTTCGCCGTCCTGGACGAGCGGAACTGGCGGCAGCTGAAAAAGCTGCCCGCCCTGCTCCTCTCTCCGTTGGTCAACAACCTGCTCAACATATTCCTTATGTATGCCCTTCCCGGCGGTACTCTCATCCGTTTCTGGGCCACCAGCTTGTGCACCATGCTGTGCGTCGTGCTGTGGGCCCGGTGGGCCTGGAGAATGGGATTCTGGCAGGCCCTCTCCGCCGTGTCCATGACGGGGGTGTTTCAGGTATCCCTCGTCATCCTGACTCGGTTTTTGTACCGAACCATCTTTGTGGATAACGAAATTCTCCAGTTCGCAGCGGTGACGGCCGTTATCTGCGTTGTGGTGGCGCTCTCCACCGCCCTGCTGTACCGCCTGCGCTTCGGCCGCTGGTTCCGCCTCCTGCTGGAGGAGGGACCCGGCCAGTGCCGGACAGCCCTGTTCCTTTTCGCCCTGGCATGCGTCATGGAGATGTTTTATATGCTCCAGCTGAGGGGGCTTCAGGAGAGGTATTTTGCCCTGTATTACCTGCTGGTGCTGGTGATGGTGGTGCTGGTGGTGGGGCTTGTGCTCTACCTGGCCCAGTGGTCCGACTCCGCCCGGAAGATGGAGGCCCAGCGGGACGTCATCGCCCAGCAGCAGCTCTACGAGCGGGACTTGGAGGACATCCGCCGGGAGGTGCGCTCCTTCCGCCACGACTACAAAAACCTGCTGGCGGGGCTGTCGGAGCAGGCGGACGAGGGGGATCTGGACACGCTGCAAACGGCCCTGTCGGAGCTGGACGCGGGCTTTGACCGCCGCATCGGGGAAAAGATCCGGGCATCCACCCAGATCGGCAACCTGCGCATCCCCCAGGTACGCAGCCTCCTGCTGTCCAAGATGGCGGAAATGGGAGAGCTGGGGATCGACTGCCGCCTGGAGGTGCTCTACCCCGTGGAATCGGTGGGGATGGACGTGTGGGACTTTGTGCGCTGTCTGGGTATTCTGCTGGACAACGCCGCCCAGGCCGCCCTGGAGACGGAGACGCCCTGGGTGGAGGTGGTCCTGCTGGCCCAGGGGGACGGGCTGTTCCTGCGGGTGTCCAACCCCTACGCCGGAGCCATCGACCCGGACAAAATCTGGGCAGAGGGCTTCTCCACCAAGGGGGAGGGCCGGGGGCTGGGCCTGTTCAGCTATCAGCGGATTCTGGCGGAGCATCCCAATACAGCTGCCTCCACGAGCTGGTCCGGGGGTGTGTTCGTTCAGGAGCTGAAGGTGGAGGGCCGTCCATGATTCCAATTTATCTCTGCGACGACGAGGAGAGCGTCCGCCACCAGCTCCAGACCGCCCTGGAGTGGAAAATCTTCGTGGAAAATTACGACATGAAGGTGGCGTGCGCCGCATCCTCCGCCGGGGAGCTGATGGACGCGGCGCAGGACAGCCGCCGGGGCGTCTACTTTCTGGACGTGGACTTAAAGGACGGGGACTGGGATGGCTTCACCCTGGGCCGGGAGCTGCGGCGGCGGGATCCCCACGGCACCCTGGTCTACATCACCAGCTATGGCGATCTGGCCTGGAAGACCTTCCAGTACCACCTGGAGGCCTTCGATTACATCGTGAAGGAGGGGGAGCAAACCGGCTCCGCCGCCGCCCGGTGCCTGGAAGCCGTCCACGCCCGTCTGCTGAACGAGCGCCATGACCCGGCGGAGGTGTTCTCCCTGCGGACTGGGGACGAGACCCGCCACGTCCCTCTGGCGGATATCCTGTTTTTTGAGACCGCCCCTAAGGCCCACCACATATACCTCCACACGGCGGACAGCCGCCTGGACTTTGTGGGCAGCCTAAATGAGCTGGAACGGGAGCTGGGCGGTCGGTTTGTCCGGGTTCACCGGGCCTATCTGGCAGCGTTGGACAAAATTGAGGCTGCGGATTGGCACGGAAATCAGGTCCGGGTGGGCGGACGGGAATGCCTGCTGTCCCGGGCCGGGAAGGCGGAGCTGAAAAAGAAGCTGGGAGGGAACCTGTGAGGTTCTCCCCAGCTTCTTTCTGCCGTTCAGGAAAAATTTTGTCCGTTTAGGAAATCCGGCCCACAGCGGGCCGGGAACGTGGTATCTTTCCTTTCGCAGACAGGCGGGATGGGAAAGGAGGGAACCGCAATGGCAAAGGAACGCTTTGTAGAGGTCTATAACCAGGGCATTGTGAATGTGGTGAAGATCATGGTGGATACGGAGACTGGCGTGAATTATGTGCTGGGCTCTCACAACAAGGCAAGCGGCACGGGGATGACCGTTTTGCTGGGTGCGGACGGTAAGCCCATCGTCACCCCTATGGACTGAAGGAATTCGGGAAATAGGGCATAAAACGAATTCATCCCGCCTGTCCGCGCCAAAACGAATTTCAACGATGTAGGAGGCACATAATCATGGCAAATGAAGTTAAAAAGTTTGTCCAGGAGCTTGGATACCAGCCCCTGGAGGATCGCTGCATCATCATCAAATACGCCCCGGAAAACCTGAGCGAACAAATTATGGCATTTTTTAATTCGGAATTCTATGTTCTCCAGATGTGTGAACACGAAATCGTCCTGCTCCCCTTCAACACCACATGGGGCAACCTGCGCAAAGACGTATCCT
>CAJULZ010000057.1 GCA_910587205.1 uncultured Oscillospiraceae bacterium | reverse complement strand
CGGATGCGCTCCCGGGTGACGTTGAACTCCTTGCCCACCTCCTCCAGGGTGCGGGTGCGGCCGTCCTCGATGCCGAAGCGCAGGCGCAGCACCTTCTCCTCCCTGGGGGTGAGGGTGGACATCACGTCCACCAGCTGCTCCTTCAGCAGGGTGAAGGACGCCGCCTCGGAGGGTTCGGACGCGGTCTCGTCCTCCAAAAAGTCCCCCAGGTGGCTGTCCTCCTCCTCGCCGATGGGGGTCTCCAGGGACACTGGCTCCTGGGCAATTTTGAGGATCTCCCGGACCTTTTCCACCGGCATCCCCATCTCCTCGGCGGTCTCCTCCGGGCTGGGGTCATGGCCCAGCTCCTGGAGGAGCTGCCGGTTCACCCGGATCACCTTGTTGATGGTCTCCACCATATGCACCGGGATGCGGATGGTGCGGGCCTGGTCGGCAATGGCCCGGGTGATGGCCTGCCTAATCCACCAGGTGGCGTAGGTGGAGAACTTATAGCCCTTGGTGTAGTCGAATTTCTCCACCGCTTTGATCAGGCCCAGGTTGCCCTCCTGAATGAGGTCGAGGAACAGCATCCCGCGGCCCACATACCGCTTGGCGATGGACACCACCAGACGCAGGTTGGCCTCGGCCAGCTGCTGCTTGGCCCGCTCGCCGGCCTTGGCGGCCTTTTTCAATTCTTTCAGCTCGTCCTCCGGGATCTCCTCCCCAGACTTCTCCAGCTCCGCCAGCCGCTCCTTGGCTATGGCCCCCATCCCCATCTGCTGGGCCAGGTCCACCTCCTGCTCCGGCGTAAGCAGGTCCACCTTGCCGATCTCCTTCAGGTACATCCGCACCGGGTCGTCGATGGCAAAGGAGTCCACCAGCGTGTTGGGGTCGACGATCTCCTCCTCCGGGATGTCCTCCAGCTCTTCGGTGGGGGGAAGCACATCGTCGTCCAGCTCCGGCACAAAGTCGTCCCCGGCCGTATCCACGCCCAGGTTTTCCAGCACGTCGTACACCTTGTCCAGCTGTTCCGTCTCCAAGCTCAGGGACTCCAGCACCTCCATCATCTCATTGGAGGTCAATTTTCCCTTTTTGCAGCCGGTCTCCACCAGCTCCAGCAGCTTTTCGGCCCCCTGGACGCCTTCTACCATCTTCCCCAGCTCCGCCTTGGCCGCCTCCAGCTTTTCCGGGCTGACCTGGACGTGGGGCGTGGCCTCCGCCTTTTTCATCGCTTTCTTCTTCTCGCTCATTGGTCTTTCATCCTCCATAGGCTTTTTTCTGTTTCAGCGCCTGCTTCAGGCCGTTCAAGTCCTCCGCGCTATGTATCTCCCCCCCGCAGTGCTCCGCAAGGATGGCCTGCTTAAAATCCTCCAGCGCCTCCCCGGCGGTGTTCCGGGGCTGGGGCTCCTGGACCGCGGCGGAGAGCTGGTCCATCTCCTCCGGAGAAAACCTCCCCTCCAACGCGGGCAGGGCGGGCGTTTTCCCCTCCTCCCACCGCTGGCGCAGCAGGGCGTAGGCCCGGCCCAGCAGGGGCGAGGAAAAGCATTCCGGCTCCAAACCGTCCAGTTGCCGGAAAAACTCCCCGTCCAGCAGCACGACGCGCAGCACCCCCTCCTCCGCCCGGGCGGAGCGGATATTGGCGTATCGCAGCTCCCGGCTTTTGGGCTGGAGCTGACGGGCCGGCGTCAGGTTTTGGCGCTCCTCCTGCTTTTTGGCCTGGCGGAACCGCTTATTCCGCAGCCGCTCCACCTCCTGGAGCACCGCCTCCTTGGACGCCTTCGCCGTCTCGGCGCACCGGCTGGCGTAGATGTCCCGCTCCACCGGGCTGGGGAAGCCCGCGATCACCTCCGCGGCCGCCTGGAGATAGGCGGCCCGCTGGTCGTCCCGGCCCAGGTCGAACCGGGCCCGCACGATGCCCAAGCGGTACTCCGCCGAGTTTGCGCTCCCGTCCATCAGCGCCTCAAAAGCCGCGGGGCCGCAGTTTTTAATGTAGTCGTCCGCGTCCTGCTTGCCCTGCGTGCCGTCCGGAAGCAGCTTTTGGGGCAGGCGCAGCACCTTCACCCCCAGCTCCGACCCTTTCAGCAGGGCAATGGCCCTCTGGGTTGCGTCCTCCCCCGCCGCGTCGTTGTCGTAGCACAGCACCAGCTCCTTCGTATACCGCCCCAGCAGGCGGACGTGTTCTTCGGTAAGGGCGGTGCCCATGGTGGCTACCGTATTGTCAAACCCCGCCTGGTGCAGGGTGATCACGTCGATGTTCCCCTCCACCAGAATAAAATTGGGGCGCCTGGTGTTTTTCGCGTAGTTCAGGCCGTATAGGATGGAACGTTTTTTAAAGATAGCGGTCTCCGGCGTGTTGAGGTATTTGGGGGCGGAATCGTCCATCACCCGGCTGGTAAAGCCGATCACATCCCCCCGCGGGTCGATCACCGGGAGCATCAGGCGGTTGCGGTACTTATCGTATATCCCGCCGTTTTTCCCCGCCACCGCCAGCCCCGCTTCAAGGAGGTCGGCCTTATCGTACCCCTTGTCCCTCATGGCCAGGATCAGGCTGTCCCAGGCGTCCGGAGCGGCCCCCAGGCCGAACCGGGCGGAGAATTTTGGGCTGATGCGCCGCTTTTCCCGGATATACGCCGCCACCGCCGCCCCCCTGGGGTCGGAGAGCATGGCACGGTAAAACCGGGCGGCCTCGCGGTTCAGCTCCAGGATACGGCGGCGCTTTTCCCTCCATTTCCCGTCCCCGGGCCCCTCCTCCGGAACCTCCATCCCCGCCTGGGCGGCCAGCTTGCGCACCGCCTCGGGGAAGGGCAGGCCGTCCATCTCCATCACAAAGCGGACGACCCCGCCCCCCTTGCCGCAGCCAAAACAGTGGAAGATCTGTTTGGACTCATTGACGGAAAAGGACGGGGTTTTTTCGTGGTGGAACGGGCACAGCCCCCAGTGGTTGGCCCCCTTTTTGGTCAAGGGCAGGTAGGCTGAGACCACATCTACAATATTCAGCCGCCCGCCCAACTCGTCCAGGAACGAATCCGGTATCGCCATGGTCCCACCTCCTGATCATAGCCAGTTTTGCCCTGTTTTATCACTGTTTTGCGAATTTAACCCTGTTCCGCGCCCCTCCAAGGCCGTCCTTTGGGCCGAGATGCCCCAGGCGCGGGGCCTATTCCGGCAGCGGTGCCGCCCGGAATACCTCGCCCAGCTCCGCCGCCTCAATGCCCCCGGCGGAAAGCTCGGTCATTCGGGCCCGGAACGCCTCCGCCCCCCCTTCGGGCAGCAGGGCGTGGACGGTGACGGCGGTGGCATACTCAATTTCCCCCACCACGCCCCCCTGGGCGGCGCAGGCCAGCTTCACCCGCTCCAAAAAGCTGTAGGGGCACTCCACCGCCAGCTCCACCCAGCGGCGTACTACGGAGATCCCCGCCGCGTCCAGCGCGTCCTTGGCGCTCTGGGTATAGGCGCGCACCAGGCCCCCCGCGCCCAGCAGCACCCCGCCGAAATACCGCGTGACCACGCAGCACGCGTTGACAACCCCCTCCTTCTGGAACACCGCCAGCATCGGCTGCCCCGCGGTGCCCTGGGGTTCCCCGTCGTCGGAGTAGCGCACCGGGCCGTCCTTGATGAGATAACACCAGCAGTTGTGCCGCGCGTCGTGGTATTTTTTCTTCATCTCATCAATGCGGGCGCGGGCCTCCTCCTCCGTCTCCACCGGCCAGACATGGCCGATAAAGGTGGAGCGTTTCTCGGTAAACTCCGTCTCAGACGGGCGGGACGGCGCCAGATACTCTGTCATAATTCTCCCTCATTCCAAGCTCCCCGCGCAGCTGGTTTTGCCCCCGCCCCGCTCCGTCGCTGTCTCGCCGCTGAACGTGTGCCGCCGGCACACAGCGCCCCTCCGTCTCGGCCTGGTCCAAGCTTCCTCGCCGGCCGCTTCTCCGCGCTTCTCACTTCACCACCCACCCTCTGGGGATGAACAGGCTGCTGAACTGCCCCACGGCGTAGGTATCGGTCATACCGGCGATGTAGTCCAGCACCGCCCGCTCCTTCCCCTCCCGCAGCAGGATGTCCTGGTACTCCGGCGGGAGCTTGTCCGTATGCTTATCATAATATTCATACAGCAGGCAGATCATGTCCTCCGCCTTGCCCTCCTCCCCCTTGGCGGCGGGGTTGAAGTAGACGGACTCAAACATAAACGCCTTCAGCTCCGCCATGGCCCGGCCCACCGCGGGCGACTGCCGGATTTCCTCCCCCTGCGCGCTTTCGCGGACGATATCCATCGCCAGCGTCTCGATCCGCTCCCCGTGGGTGTAGCCCAGGGTCTGGGAGATGTGGGCGGGTATGTCGGTGGGGAAGATGATGCCTCCCCGCATGGCGTCGTCGATATCGTGGTTGATGTAGGCGATCTTGTCGGCAAACCGCACCAGCTGGCCCTCCAGGGTGTCGGCCATTGGCCCGGCGGTGTGGCACAAGATGCCGGAGCGCACCTCATGGCACAGGTTCAGCCCTGCCCCGTCGTTTTCCAGCCGGTCCACCACCCGCAGGGACTGCTCGTAGTGCCGGAACCCCCCCTCCACCATCCGGGACAGGGCCCGTTCCCCGGCATGGCCGAAGGGGGTGTGCCCCAGGTCGTGGGCCAGGGCGGCGGCCTCGGTCAAGTCTTCGTTGAGGGCCAGGCCCCTGGCCATGGTCCGGGCGATGCGGGACACCTCCAGGGTGTGGGTCATCCGGGTGCGGTAATGGTCGCCCTCGGGCTGGAGGAACACCTGGGTCTTGTGCTTCAGCCGCCGGAAGGACTTGCAGTGCACCACCCGGTCCACATCCCTCTGGAAGCACGTGCGCATCGGGCAGGGCTCCACAGCCGCCGCCCTCCCCTTGGAGCGCTCCGACAGGCAGGCCCGGGGCGACAGCGTCTGCCGCTCCAGCGCCTCGGTGCGCGCGCGGATGCTCTGTTCCATCCAATCTCCCCTCCCGCGGTCCGCCGCCGCTATTTTTCCGATATGTTCTTATACCCTGCCGCTGGGAAAAAACCTCTTTTTATTTTGAAATTTTTCAAAAATATTTCTCCCGTCATATCTCCCTCCCCTCCCCCGTATACTCAAACAAGCATTTTTGACCCGAGGGGGGATCACGTATGGGCGCAGCCGCCGCGCTGGCCCGCCTGCTGGTGCTGGCGGTCATTTTTGTTAACGGCTGGACAGACGCCCCCAACGCCATCGCCACCGCCGTGGGCTCCGGGGCGCTGCCCTACCGGCGGGGGGTGCTCATGGCGGCGGCGTGCAATTTTGCCGGGGCGGCGCTGGCCTGCCTGTGCTTTCCCGCCGTGGCCGCCACGGTGGAGGGCCTGGTCGCCTTTTCCGCCCCCCGCGCCGCTGTCACGGCGCTGAACGCGGCCCTGCTGTCCATCGTGCTCTGGGCGGTAGCGGCGTGGCGGTTCGGCCTGCCCACCAGCGAGAGCCACGCCCTGCTGGCCGGCCTGTCCGGCGGCGCTTTCGCCCTGGGCGGCGCGCTGGCGCGGCCCGACCCCGGGGCCTGGCTGCGGGTGCTGGCGGGGCTGGGGCTGTCCCTCCCCGCGGGCGTGCTGGCCGGGCGGCTGTTCCGGGCGGGGCTGGCGGGCCGGGTGCGCCGCCCCATCCGGTGGCAGCGGTGGGCCGCCGCCCTCACCGCCCTGCTCCACGGCGTGCAGGACGGGCAAAAATTCCTCGCCCTCCTGCTCCTTGCCGACGGCCTGGGCGGGGCCGCGCCCCGCTCCCGGCCGGCCCTGGCCCTGCTCACCGCCGGGATCATGGCCCTGGGCACGGCCCTGGGCGGCAGGCCCATCGTGGAAAAGGTGGGCTCCGAGCTGGCCTGCCTCACCCCCGCCGAGGGGCTGGCGGCGGACCTGGGCGCGGGGGCTGTGCTGCTGGCCTGCTCCCTGCTGGGCCTGCCCGCCTCCACCACCCACGCGAAGGTGGCCGCCGTGTGCGGCGCGGGCCGGGGGACGGACCGCCGGGTACTAGGCCAGATGGCGGCGGCGTGGCTGCTCACCTTCCCCGCCTGCGGGGCCATCTCCTTTGGGCTGACCAGGCTGATGATGGGCTGAACCGGGGGCGCCGGTTCAAACACAATTTCGCGGCCGGGCGGAATCCCTTGGGATTACCGCCCGGCCGCGCGCTGTTTTATTCCAGATTGCCCAGCCCCTCGAACAGCTCGCCGAAGGACTTCATCCCCGCGCACCGCCCAAAGGACAGCTCCTTATCCTCCCCGAACTCCAGCAGGAAGCACTTGGCCAGCTCCTCCACCGTGATCTCCAGCGCCTCAAAAAACTGCCGGTAGGCAAAGCTCCGGGCGGGGGACCTCTCCTCAAAATTGCTGATGATGAGGGATTCCGTCATCTGGTCCAGGGGATAGAGCTTGAGGTGCATCAGCTCGTGGACGATGACCTCCTCCAAATTCTCCTGTTTCGGATTGGCGGCGTTAAGCATCAAAATGGCCTTCCGGTCGTCGCAGTCAATTTTAACATCCCCGGTTTTCCGCCACGACGGGTCGTCCACCCACTCCAGCCGCGCGTCCCAGCCGGGGGTGAGGCGCAGCTTGCCGCACCAGTACCGGAACCGCTCCTGGAGGTGCTCGCGGCTGGGGGCGGTCATGCCTCGATCTCCATGACCTTGTCCACCCGGCGTTGGTGGCGGCCGCCCTCAAACTCCGTGGACAGGAACACGTCCAGAATCCGCTCCGCCAGATTGCCGCCCGTCACCCCGGCCCCCATGGCCAGCACGTTGGCGTCGTTGTGGCGGCGGGTCATCTCGGCGGACAGGGTCTCGTGGCACAGGGCGCACCGCACCCCCTTCACCTTGTTGGCGGCGATGCTCATGCCGATTCCGGTGGTGCACAGCACCACGCCTCGGTCACACCTCCCATCCGCCACCAGCCGGGCGGCGGCAACGCCAAAATCGGGGTAATCGCAGCTGTCGGCGCTGTTGGTGCCGCAGTCGATGACCTCGTGGCCCTGGCTCAGCAGCCGGGCCTTCAGCCGCTCCTTGAGCTCATAGGCCCCGTGGTCGCAGGCAATGGAAATTTTCATAAAACACCCTCCCATTTTGTACAGATCTTGCAGGATATAAGATTTTACCCCCATCCGGCCCTTCCGGGTCCCAGCCCCGGCTCCCCCTCAAATCTTGCAGGATATAAGATCCTGCCCCATAGAAGTTTCCCGGGGATGGGGCGGTAAACTGTGCAACGCCCCCCTGAATTTCGGCTCAAAATTCCCGTTTTTTGCGGGAAAATCCCTGCTGATTTCCCGCCCCGGCGGGCCCGTCCGGGCGCTAATGGGCCCCGCGCCCCTCTGTCCCCGCCAGGCCGTTTCACGTGAAACATTTGTTTTCTCATTACAAGCTGTGGAGCACCGGCTTCCGCCGCTGGAAGGTAGCCACCCTGCCGAATCCCGCGGCCTTGACCATCTCCAGCGCCTGGGGGATTCCCTTGCCCACGTCCTCCGCCCGGTGGGCGTCGCCCCCCACCGTGACCAGCTCGCCGCCGCATTCCTTAAACCAGCGCAGGATAGGGGGCCAGCAGTCCACATCCCGCCCCCTGCAGACGTTCACCTCCATGGCGTGGCCGGTTTTCGCCGCCTCGGTCAAGATGGCCCGCACCTGCTCCTCATAGTCCGCCAAGGTAAGGCTTCCCCCGTCCCGGTGGATATACCGCAGGGGATAGACGATATGGGCCAAGCTGTCGTAGCAGTCGGGGCACTGGGACACCAGAGTCCAGGTATGGTTTAGGGTGGATTCCACCGCTTTCCGGGCCAAATCCGGGTTATCCCGGTAGTTGGAAAAGGACAAGTCCCTCCCCCCCTCTATGCCGATCCAGTTGTGGAGGGAGCCCAGCACAAAGTCCAGCTCCTCCCCACCCTGGGCCAAAATCGCCCGTGCCGTATCCGGGTCATAGGGGGCGGAGCCCAGCTCCAGCCCCAGCCGCAGGATGAGAGCACCCCCCAGCTCCCGCTTCGCCCGATCATACTGCTCCCTGGCGGCGGGCCAGTCGAAGGACGTCACCGGCCGGCCGGCCAAGTCCAGCAGGTCGCAGTGGTCGGTGACGCAGAACTCCCGCAGCCCGGCCTTTATGGCGGCCCTGGCGGTATCGGCCAGCTCCGCCCTGCTGTCCGGAGAAATCTTCGTATGGCTGTGGATATCGCAGAGATACATGGCAATCACCTCATAAAAATGCCCTTTGCCCTTCAAACCCAAATCGAAGCCCAGCAAAGCGGGTTCGATTTGGAGCTATAGGCACAGCGGAATAAGCGAGCTTTCGGCACAGGCCGTAAGCGAGGGGTATGGAGCCTGCGTCTACAGCGGCCAGCTGGGGAACCACCGCAAAAAGTACTGCGCGTACCAGGTGGGCACGTACAAACCCACCAATTCCGGATAAAATACCGCGTACAGCCCCACCGCGCACCCCGTAAAGCCGTACACCGCCAGCCGGCAGCCCTTCCGCTTCCGGGCCATCATGTCGTCCATCAGGTAGGCGACGGCAAAGCACAGGAACAGCACCGTGGGGAAATAGTGGTAGGCGAACAGGATGCGGCCGATGGGCAGCCAGGGCACAAACTGGGACAGAATGGCGATGAGGATAAACAGCCCCCGGCCACACTTGCGGCGCACCGTCTGGACGGCCACGGCGAAGAAGGCCGCCAGCCCTGTCCACGACACCAGGGGGTTATTAAAGGAGGCAAACAGGCTTTTCACCCCCGGCACGTCCAGATCCCGGTAGTACAGGATGGGCCGCCCGTCGAAAATCCACTGATACCAGTAGGATTCGTAGGGATGGGGATTGTGGACGCCTTGGTGGTAGGTGAACATAAAGTGCTGGTTTTTCAGCATGATATCCACCGGATGGCTGCTGGAGGCGGAAATTACATCGAAAAAGCCCTGACGTTCGCCGTCCGCCATGACCTCACCGGCGGCGGACAGGTACTGGGGGAGCTGCTGGAAGGGCCAGCTCAAACACTGTCCGGCCATCCCCCAGAAGCCCGCTTCATTCCCCTTGGCCACGGCGTAGGGAAAATAGGACAGGGTGTAGATACACACCGGGATCAGGACAAAAAACACCACGGACAGCAGGGTGATCCCCACCGCGTGAACGGCAAAGGACGGCACATGAGGCGGCTCCCAGATGGGCTTTTCCTCCAGGAACATGGCCTGGGCCACCTCCTGACGCACCTCCGGCGGCGCGGGCTGGATGCGGGCGCGGTCCTCCGCCTCCCGCCAGTCCCCGGCCTTGAAAATCATCCCCAGCAGCCACAGCAGGGCCAGCCCCACCCCGGCATATACCACCGTCCACTTGGACGCGCAGCCGATCCCCCAAAACAGGCCGCTGAGGAACAGCGGCAGGATGTGCCATCGCAGCTTCTTCCCCGCCGGGACCGCCAAGTACCGGTACATAAAATAATAGGAGATCAGGATGAAAAACACGCCGTAGGTGTCGATGGTGGCAATGCGGGTCTGCACCAGGTGCATGAAGTCGAAGGTGAACAGGGCCGCGCCGCACAGGGCCACCGGCGTCTTGCCAAAGAGGTTTTTCAGGAAGATATACAGCACCGGCACCATCAGCACCCCGAACAGCGTCCCCATAAAACGCCACCCAAAGGGGACCATGCCGAATATCATGATGCCGACGGACAAGATCAGCTTGCCCAGGGGCGGGTGGGATACCTCGTAGGGATAGACGTTATTCAGGTGTTCCAGCGCGGTACGGGGATGGTAGATCTCGTCAAAATAGGACGAGTTCATATAGGTGTACTTGGCCGACCACAGGTCATGCTCGTCAAACAGGGCTGCGCCACCCTCGTCCACCTGATCCGGGGCAGGCAGCGGGACGGGGTCGCGCTGCTCCCCGTTTTCGTCTGCAATAACCCTTGCCCCGCTCCACAGGGCCAGCTCGGACAGCCAAAGGCCCTCGTCCCGGGGCGCGCTGGCGGCGGTGAGGCGAAACCGGGAGGCCATAATCACGCCAACAGGCGTGCCTTCCCCTTCCTTGACCTCCTCGCCATCCCGATCCACCTTCTCCAAATCCAACAGCTGCCACTTGAACAGGGAGTTGTAGGGCTGATCCAGCTTAACGCCCTGCCAGTCCCCGTTCTCATCCTGCCACTCCAGGGTGTAGTACCCGGTACCCAGGGAGGTATAGAAGGACACCTTGTCCACGGTAGCCGGCGCGTCATAGGAAAACTCCACCACATCCCCCTGCTGGAACTTCACCGGGTTCTCCGGGACGCGGAAGTCCCCCAGGCGGAAAAACGCCGTGGCTGCGTACACCGCCGTCAGCAGCAATATAGGCAGGACGTCGCCCTTCTCCAACGGGTGGCAGGGCAGCGTCAGCGTCATGCGCCGGGGCCTCGCCCTCTCCTCCGCCATGGCGATCCACTCCAGGCTGTGGGGCCGGGGGCGCAGGCACGCCCAGTAATAGGCGAAAAACGCCGCGCATATCCCAATCCCCAGCACCGCCCAGATTACAGCCGGGGACAGGTTGGTGAAAAACCAGGTGACGCCGTATACCGCCTTATCCCATATCTCCCCCGCCGTCATGGGAACCCCCTCCGACGGGACCGGGGACGCGGCCAATGCAAGTGACTGTATCATGATAACCTCCATACGCGCCGGACGCGCGTTCCCCGCTGCGGCTGCGCGGGCGGGGAGAATTCGGGCGGATGACATCCGCCCTACCGCCATATGGTTTTGCGGGCTGCACGCACGGGATATTTCCTTTCTAATATTACTACGAATATGGCGGAAAAGGAAGCCCCTTTTTCACTTTGCACCAAAACAGGCAACACCCCCTGTCAGCAATCCTATGGCCGGGGTGCGAAATCCTGTCCCCTTTTTCGCACTGTCCCTCCATTCACATTTAATTTACAACTGGCCTATTGACAATTCCAGGGGGTGGTGGTACATTATCTTTAGCACTCAGGATAACAGAGTGCTAAAGCATCGGAAGGAGGCGTGGCTTTGGAGCTGACCGACCGGAAGAAGAAAATCCTCCGCGCGGTGGTGGAAAGCTATATCCAGACCGCCGAGCCCGTGGGCTCCAAGGCGCTGGCCGCCCTGGCCGGACTCAACGTGTCCTCCGCCACTATCCGCAACGATCTGGCCGACCTGACGGAGTTGGGCTACCTGGAACAGCCCCATACCTCCGCGGGACGCATCCCCTCTCCCAAGGGCTACCGGCTGTACGTCAACGAGCTGATGGAGGAGCAGAGGCTCAGCCTGGAGGAGACGAACCAGATCAACGAGGCCCTCCACCTCAAAATACAGGAGCTGGACAATGTGATCAACCAGGCGGGGCGCATGGTGTCCCAGCTCACCAACTATCCCGCTTTCGCCTTGGCCGAAGGGGTCAGGCGGCTCACCATCCGCCGATTCGATTTGATCCTGGTGGATTCCGCCTCCTTTATCGCCGTGGTGATGACGGACAGCAGCGTGGTAAAAAACAAGCTGTTCCGCCTACCCGCCGACTTGAGCGAGCCCCAGCTCCAGCTGCTCACCACCCTGCTCAACACCGCGTTCGTGGGCAAAACCCTGGACCAGCTCACTCCCGAACTCATGCGGGTGGCGGAGCACGCCGCGGGCAGCTCCTACGGGCTGATCTCCCTGGTGGTGTCCTTCGCCATGGAGGTACTGGACAGCCTGGAAAACAGCCCTGTGTACACCGCGGGCGCCAGCCACATCCTGGACCACCCCGAGTACCAGGACGTGGGCAAGGCCCAGAAGCTGATGAGTTATCTCTCTGAGGACCGCTCTCTGGCCCAGGCCCTGGCCCTGCCCGCCCTGGGCGGGGACGACACCAAAATCCTCATCGGCCCGGAAAACGTGGCCGACGAGCTGAAAGATACCAGCGTGGTGCTGGCAAGCTACGACATCGGGGACGGCATGAAGGGGGTCATCGGCGTGGTGGGCCCCACACGCATGGACTACGCTAAAGTGGCCGCCAAGCTGTCCTATGTGGCGGACGGACTGTCCAAGCTGTTCGGCCAGCCCGAACTGCCCTCAGGCACGCCGGAAAAGGAGGAATAACCGCCCATGGCTAAAGACAAGAAAAAAGAAAACCCTGTCCCTGAGGACGAGCAGGACAAGTCCGGGGATACCCCGGGGCAGACCGCCCCGGAGCCCGCGGAATGCTCCGCGGCTCAGGAGCCCCAGGCCCCTCCGGCGGATGAACCGCCCCAGGACAGCCAAGCCCAGCTGCTGGCCGAGGCGGCGGACAAGTACCTGCGGCTGGCGGCCGAGTACGACAACTACCGCAAGCGCACCGCCAAGGAAAAGGAGAGCGCCTGGTCCGAGGCCAAGGCCCAGACCGTGGCCGCTTTCCTCCCGGTGTACGACAACCTGGAGCGGGCCATGAAGCAGGAGACCGCCGACGAGGCCTATAAAAAAGGCGTGGAGCTCACCATGAAGGGTTTCCAGGACGCTTTGGCCTCCCTGGGCGTGGAGCTCATCCCCGCCCTGGGCGAGACCTTCGACCCCAACCGCCACAACGCCGTGATGCACGTGGACGACGGCGAGGCCGGGGAAAACACCGTTGTGGAGGTGTTCCAGCAGGGGTTCATCTGCGGGGAGAAGGTCATCCGGTTCTCCATGGTAAAAGTTGCAAATTAAGAAGAAGCGCGGAGAAGCGGACAGCGAGGGAGCTTGGAGTGGAGCGAAGGCAAACGCCCAGGGCCCACAGCGTGGGACCGGATTTTGCCTGAGCCGCAACGAAAGCGACCGAGCCTCTTGGCCGCTTCGCAGCGTGACAACAAGTTTCCCCCAATTTCACATTGTTAAAAATATACTTTCATATAAACAGGAGGAATTCAATCATGAGCAAGATCATCGGTATCGACCTGGGCACCACCAACAGCTGCGTGTCCGTCATGGAGGGCGGCGAGGCCGTCGTCATCCCCAACGCCGAGGGGAACCGCACCACCCCCTCCGTCGTCGCCTTCTCCAAGGACGGCGAGCGCATGGTGGGCCAAGTCGCCAAGCGCCAGGCCATTACCAACCCCGACCGCACCATCGCCTCCATCAAACGGGAGATGGGCTCCGACTACAAGGTGTCCATCGACGGCAAGCAGTATACCCCCCAGCAGATCAGCGCCATGACCTTGCAGAAGCTCAAGGCCGACGCCGAGGCGTACCTGGGCCAGACCGTCACCGAGGCCGTCATCACCGTCCCCGCCTACTTCACCGACGCCCAGCGCCAAGCCACCAAGGACGCGGGCAAAATCGCCGGGCTGGAGGTTAAGCGCATCATCAACGAGCCTACCGCCGCCGCCCTTGCCTACGGTGTGGACAAGGAGTCCGACCAGAAGATCATGGTGTACGACCTGGGCGGCGGCACCTTCGACGTGTCCGTCCTGGAAGTGGGCGACGGCGTGATCGAGGTGCTGGCCACCGCCGGCAACAACCGCCTGGGCGGCGACGATTTCGACAAGTGCGTCATGGACTGGCTGGCCGCTGAGTTCAAAAAGGCCGAGGGCATCGACCTCACCGGCGACAAGGTGGCCATGCAGCGCCTGAAGGAGGCCGCAGAGAAGGCCAAGATCGAGCTGTCCGGCGTCACCTCCACCACCATCAACCTGCCCTATATCACCGCGGACGCCTCCGGCCCCAAGCACCTGGACATCACCCTGTCCCGGGCCAAGTTCGACCAGCTCACCGGCCATCTGGTGGAGGCCACCGCCGGCCCCGTGCGCCAGGCCATGAGCGACGCCGGCCTCAGCGGCAGCGACATCCAGAAGGTCCTCATGGTGGGCGGCTCCAGCCGTATCCCCGCCGTGCAGGACATGGTCAAGCGCCTCACCGGCAAGGAGGGCTTCAAGGGCATCAACCCCGACGAGTGCGTGGCCATGGGCGCCGCTCTCCAGGGCGGCGTGCTGGTGGGCGATGTGAAGGGCCTGCTGCTGCTGGACGTCACTCCCCTGTCCCTGGGCATCGAGACCATGGGCGGCGTCATGACCCGGCTCATCGACCGCAACACCACTATCCCCGCCAAGAAGTCCCAGGTATTCACCACCGCCGCCGACAACCAGACCAGCGTGGAGGTCCACGTGCTCCAGGGCGAGCGGGAGATGGCCCAGTACAACAAGACCCTGGGCAAGTTCCACCTGGACGGCATCGCCCCCGCCCGCCGGGGCGTGCCCCAGATCGAAGTCACCTTCGACATCGATGCCAACGGCATTGTCAACGTCTCCGCCAAGGATCTGGGCACCGGCACCGAGCAGCACATCACCATCACCTCCTCCACCAATATGTCCAAGGAGGACGTGGACAAGGCCGTCCGGGAGGCGGAGCAGTTCGCCGCCGAGGACGCCAAGCGCAAGGAAGAAGTTGATACCCGCAACCAGGCCGACCAGATGGTCTACCAGACGGAAAAGACCCTGGAGGAGATGGGCGACAAGCTGCCCGCCGGGGACAAGACCGACGTGGAGGCCAAGCTCAACGCCCTGCGGGAAGCCCTCAAGGGCAACGACACCCAGATTATTAAAAATGCCACCGAGGAGCTCCAGAAGGCCTTCTACGCCGTGAGCGAGAAGCTCTACTCCCAGGCGGGCGGTCAGGCCGGGCCCGGCCCGGACATGGGCGGCGCGGGCTTCGGCGGCGGCCAGAGCCAGGGCGGCGACGACGTAGTAGACGCCGACTACGAGGTTGTCGACGACGACAAATGAGAAGCGCGGAGAAACGGACAGCGAGGACGCTTGGACCGAAGCGCGGCCGAGCGCAGGCAGCCGCCCCAGACCAGGCCGAGACGGAGAGGCGCTGTGTGCCGACGGCACACGTTCAGCGCCGGCCGAGCGGAATGTGAGACAGCGGCCCGGCCGCGCGGCCGATCCGCAGCGTGACAACAATGCGCAAACCTAAAAGCGGGAGACAGCGGGGCATTGCGCCCCGCCGTTCCCGCGTCAAGAGGTGATTCCATTATGGCAGATCAGAAACGAGATTATTATGAGGTGCTGGGCGTCTCCAAATCCGCCACCGAGGACGAACTGAAAAAGGCGTACCGCAAGTTGGCGAAGCAGTACCACCCGGACATGAACCCGGGCAACGCCGAGGCGGAGGCCAAATTCAAGGAGATCAACGAGGCCTACGAGGTGCTGTCCGACAAGGAGAAACGGGCCAAGTACGACCAGTTCGGCCATGCCGGGGTGGACCCCAACTTCGGCGCGGGCGGGTTCGGCGGCGGGTTCGATATGGGCGATATCGACCTGGGCGATATCTTCGGCTCCTTCTTTGGCGGGGGGTTCGGCGGCTTCGGCGGGCAACGTCAGGCCGACCCCACCGGCCCAAAACAGGGCGCCTCCCTCCGGGCCAGCATCACCATCAAATTCGCCGAGGCCATGGCCGGCTGTGAAAAAGAGCTGAACGTACCCCGGATGGAGAGCTGCAACTCCTGCCACGGCACCGGCTGCGCCCCCGGAACCACCGCCGAGGTGTGCCCCGACTGCCGGGGCGCCGGCCAGGTGCGCATACAGCGGGGCGGCGGCGGCTTTGCCTTCAGCACCACCGCGCCCTGCTCCAAGTGCCGGGGTACCGGAAAGATCATCCACCAGCCCTGCGCCGACTGCCGCGGCAGCGGGCAGGTCCGGCACCAGCGGAAGATCAAGGTCCGGGTGCCCGCCGGCATTTATGACGGGCAGACCATCTCCATGCGGGGCCAGGGCAACAGCGGCGCCAATGGCGGCCCGGCCGGGGATCTGCTGGTCAATGTGGCGGTGATCCCCGACCCCCGGTTCGAACGGGAGGGCAACGACCTGTACACCCAGCGCCAGGTGAGCTTCACCCAGGCCGCCCTGGGCGCGGAGCTGGAAATCGAGACCATCGATGGCAAAGTGAAGTACACCCTGCCCGCCGGCACCCAGCCGGGTACTGTGTTCCGCCTGCGGGGCAAGGGCGCCCCCAGCGTCGGCGGCCGAGGACGGGGCGACCAGTACGTCACCGTGCAGGTACAGGTGCCCACCAACCTCACCGGGCAGCAGAAGGACGCCCTGCTGGCCTATGCCGAAACCATGGGGGAGGGCTCACCAGCCCCGGCGTCTCCCGTGAAGGACTTCTTTGCTGGAAAGAAAAAGAAAAAATAAAAACAGAGGACGGAAGCGGCCCGCTTTCGTCCTCTTGCTTTACTCCCCATCTTTCTCGTAGGTATTTTCCTTTTCCAACACCCACGGGATGTCGGCCCACAGATCCAATGTGATGGCGGGCCGGGGGAACTCTCTCGCAATCGGTCCGCCGCCGCCGAGTCCAATTTGAAAACCCCGGGAACCAAAGGGCGCTCCCTCTGCCTCAAACAGCCAGTCCGCTTCCGCCAAAACCATACCACATAGGTGATACCAGCCACCATACCACAGGGAGCCATCCTTATTGGTGCAGTTGACATAGACCTCTGTCGGTTTCTTCACGTCTGCGCCCAAGGCGGTGAAAAAAGCCGTGACACGTTCCGGAAACAAGTCCGCCGCCCGCTCGTAGTTCACACAGCCGTCACAGTCACAGCACCGGCTGAGCGTGGGCGCGGTCTCGTACCAGCGGCGGGTGCGTTCCACGTCCACGTCAATCCGGCAAGGACCAAACTCAAAAATCATGCCGCTCCTCCTTTGGGGGTAAAAAGCGGGGCCGCGCCCCGGCAGGCACGGCCCTCTGCTTTCGTTCTCAGCAATCTACGGTGATGTTGTCCGTCCCGTGGGCCTCGAACTCGTCGATATAGGCGTCGATGCGCTGGGTCAGCTCGTCGTAATTGCTCTCATCTATGGGCACGTCGTCCATATCCCGCCGGGCCAGGTCCTCCGCCAATATCTCAAAAAACACGTTGTTTTCATACTCCATGATGGCCTCGTGTATGCCTCCCTCCGCAAACGCCCGGGACGGGATCACCTCCCCCTGGTACCGCTCCGCCAGGGTTGGCATCCCCTCCTGCGCCGCCTTCGCAAACAGCAGGCTCTCCACCTCGTCATAGTCTTTGAATCGATCCTCGCCCCGGGTGGAATTGAGGATCCAGTTCCCAATGTATACCAAGTCCAGCAACCGGCGCAGCTGCCTGCGCGTCAACTCCAGCTCCATCGTCAAGCCCTCCTTCGGCTGTTTTGCCGGGGCCACCCGCGCCGCCCCATGATCCCCTCTATTTTATACACCTGACCCCCCTCTTGTCAATGGTCATACTTGGGTCATCCCCCGCATATAGTCAAGTCAGGCCGGCATATGACATACGGAGCGTGATACCAATGGATGAATTCAGAGGGGAAAACAAAATCGTACTGCGGGGGCAGGCCGCAGATCGGAAGAGCGTCGTGTA
>CAJULZ010000056.1 GCA_910587205.1 uncultured Oscillospiraceae bacterium | reverse complement strand
ATCTACACTCTTTCCCTACACGACGCTCTTCCGATCTTCAAAACCAGCCCGCACGCCGCCGTAAACGCCGCCAGCAGGGCCAGCGGCAGGATCATAGCCAGCACCGGGGCCAGCAGGCTCCCCAGCCAGTACAGCAGGGCGCACAGGGCCAGCGCCGCCATAGGCACGAACATACCGAGCATCACCGCCAGAGACTGCTTGACCACCACCGTCTCGTTCACCGCGTCCAGCTTGGGGAAGGCCAGGCCGATAAACATACCAAATGCGGCGTGGGCCACGCAGAACAGCAGCGCCGCCAGCAGCAGCACCGCCCCCTCCAGTGGGGACAGCTCCAGGGCGATGGTCAGGCACACCCCGGCAATCACGGTACAGGGCACGCTGAACATCAGCTCGAAGCCGGTTTTCAGCCCCAGCAGTGTCCGCTCACCCACCGGGGTCTCCCGGAGAATCCACAGGTACTTGCCCTCCAGGCTGATGGAGGGCGCGGCAATGACGGTCATGGACAGGCAGAAGCCCATCAGCAGCGCCGCGATGGGCATTACGGGCAGCGTGCCGCCCAGCACACCCAGCAGCTCCCGCAGCTCCTCCCGCATCACCAGCGCCGCCGCACCCATGGCCACCAGCATGATCAGGCCCAGGCCGGAGTTCCAGAAGTACACGGGAATGCCGAAGAACCGGCGGGCCTCCATGCGCAGCAGGGCCTTTTTCTGCCCGGAGGCGGACTGGGCGGACAGCTTGTAGTCATTCCGGGCGGAGCGGGCGGCGAAGGCGGTGACCGCCTTGCGGTAGACCTTGCCCAATCCGAACACCATCAGGGCGAAGGGTACGGCGCAGCACAGGGCGAACAGCGCCAGTTTCCCCCAGTCCCCCATGATCCCGTCCGCCATCCACAGCATGGGGGCGGCCCAGGACAGGGACTCCTTCACCCCCGCGGCATTGGCGGCAAGGCCCTCGATCATGCCGTTGAGGTTGAAGGCAAACCAAAACACCGCCGCCAGATACAGGGCCATCACGATGTTCTGCCCGATCACGCTCCCCTTGGCCAGCTTGGCGGACACAAAGGCCACCAGGGCCCCCATCAGCACGGACAGGGCCGTGTCCAGCAAAGGCAGGGCCAGCACCGCGATCAGTAGCCGCACCCAGAACAGAGCGCTGTGCCCCACGCCGCTTTCGGTCATAAAGGCGCACACTGCCCCGGCGGGGCCCAGGATAAAAAAGGAAAACAGCAAATTTTCCAAGTAGATGGCCGTCACCCGGCTGGCCATCAGCGCGGTGGTGGACACGGGCATGGACAGCAGCAGGTCGTTGTCCTTTCCGCCGAACACCACGCCCTTGGCGGCGAAAACGGTGAACATCATGCCGCCCACCAGCGCCCCTATGCCCATGAAGATAAACACCAGCACTTCCATATGGATCGGGGCCAGCACCGACATCAGCATGGAGCTGTAAAGCCCGGACATATACAGGCCCAGCAACGCGATCAGCAGGACGACCCCCACCCCGGTGGCCGCCTTCTTCCGGTTCTTCCGGCCCATATTGGAGGAGGACAGCAGCATGGACTTGACGCTGACCTTCAGTAAGGCGAAGAACTTTTTCATTTCTCCCCCTCCAGCTCCAAAAACACGTCCTCCAGGGAGGAATCGCCCACCAGCTGCTCCGTGGGCCCGCACTGCACCAGCCGCCCGTCCTTGATGATGGCGATCTCGTCGCATAGCTTTTCCGCCACCTCCAGCACGTGGGTGGAGAAGAATACCGCCGAGCCGCCCCGGCAAAGCTCCGCCAGGTAGCTTTTCATCAGGTGGGAGGCGGCGGGGTCCAGCCCCACGAAGGGCTCGTCTAAAATCAGCAGCCGGGGGCGGCGGATGAACGCTGAGATCAGGGCCAGCTTCTGCCGCATCCCGTGGGAGTAGCTGCCGATGGGGGCACCTAAATTGCCCGTCAGCTCGAAGGCGTCGCCGTACTTGCCGATATCCGCCGTCCGCTGGTCCGCCGGGAGGTCATACAAATCGGCGATAAAATTTAAGTAGTCGATACCCTTCATGAATTCGTAGAGATCTGGGTTGTCGGGCAGGAAGGCGGTGACCCGCTTGGCCCCCACCGGGTCTTTTTTCACGTCATGGCCGTCGATGGTGATGGCGCCCTCGGTAAAGTCCATCACTCCGGCGCAGGCCCGCAGGGTGGTGGTCTTGCCCGCCCCGTTGTGGCCGATGAAGCCGTAGATCTCGCCGGGGCGGATGTGGAGGGTCAGGTCGTCCACCGCCTTCTTGCCGCCGGGGTAGGTTTTGGAATAGTGTTCGATGCGAAGCATAAAAACGCCTTCTTTCTGAAACAAATGGTTTGCGCCATGTAGGAGAGGGGCTTACCCCTCCCGTGGAACAGAGCGCGCAATGGAACGCGGAAGGGGGCAAGCCCCTCCCCTACGGGTTGAATTTATAGCAGGATTTCAAAGGTTGTAGCAGCTCAAAGGTTCATAAAGAACGTGAGCCCGGTGATTACCGCCGCCACCGCCAGGGCGATAAACCCTGCCAGATGCTTTTCCCTGCCCTCGCTGGAGGCGATACCCGCCCCGACTGCCCCCACAGCCACCGGGATGAGCAGCCCGAACAGCTTGGGCATGATATTGCTGGGCCGACCGTCTGCACCGACCTGCATCACCAGCTCATCCGGCAGGGCAAACCACCCCGCCACGGAAGCCGCGATCAGGGGGATCACCAGCAGGAAAGGCCAAAAGCGTTTTTTGTCCATAGAAATCACTCTCTTTTCATTGTCACGCTTCACCTGTTCGCGACGGCTCAGCGCTTCTATTTGTACCTGACCGCCGTGCCGTACACGGTGATCTCCGCCGCCCCCTGCATGATGGAGGCCGAGGCATAGCGGATGTTGAGCACCGCGTCCGCTCCCAGGGCTTCCGCCTCGTCCACCATCCGCTTAGTGGCCAGTTGCCGGGCCTCGGTGAGCATGGCAGTGTAGGCCTCGATCTCGCCGCCCACAAAGGTTTTCATCCCCGCCATGAAGTCCTTTCCAAAGCTCTTGCACTGCACCACCGAGCCCTTCACAATCCCCAGGGCTTCCAGCTCCCGGCTGGGGCCGGGAATATAATCAATATTGAGAAGCAGCATCTTCTTCCCCTCCCTTGATCTGCTTGATCCGCTGGTACAGGGCGGCCAGCACGCCGATGATGATGACCACCGGGATTGCCGCCAGGGCAATGATGATCCCGATGGGGGGCGCGTCCTCCGGTGCCACGGTAAACCCCCACACAATGAGGGCAATGACCGCCGCCATCATCACCAGTATCACGACTGCCGCCCCCACGGGGCTGACATACCGGGTCAGCTTGTCCTTCTTCCCCACGTTCATAAATTTTGTCCCCTCCTGTTCCTGCCGCTCCATGGATGCCAGCACCCCGTCGGCGTCCAGCCCGTCCAACTGGCTCCGGCTGTCCCTGATCTGGGCGCACACGCCCTGGGCCGCCGCCAGGTTGGCCTGCCTGCGCTGGAGCTGGATGATATGCCGCCCCATAGCGTCCTCCAGGGTCAGCGTCCCCGCCTTCAGCCGCAAAATCTCCTCGATGGGCACGTCCAACATCCGCAGCAGCTTGATTTTTTTCAGCCACGCCACATCGGCGTCGCTGTAGTCCCGGTATCCGTTGTCGGAATTCCGGCCGGGGGTGAGCAGCCCCTCCTTCTCGTAGAAGCGGATATTACCTTTGGTGATGCCCACCAGCTGTTCCACTTGATTGATCTTCATGGGCCCGCCTCCCTCCTTCACGCCCAATCTACACCCTCCACCTGGTGGAAGGTCAAGGGGATTTTCAAAATTTTTTTGCCGGCCCCGGCAAAGCGCCTCCGGGATCCCGCAGGGCTGCCCCCGGGCGGGCTTTATTCCGCCGTGGATCGCAGCGGCCCCGGCAGCTCCACCCCGCCATACCGCTCCAGCAACTGGCCTTCCACCAGGATCTGCACCTGCTCCACTTTATCCAGGCTGCACAGCGTCTCCACGATGGACCAGACCACCAGCTCTTGCCCAGCCCTGTCCCCCGGCATATTCTCCAGCAGGTCGGCGGACAGGTTGGCGTAGCACACCCCGTCGTCCAGTCCCGCGGACAGCACCGCGAGATCCGGCGGCAGCAGGGCCTCCAGCCCGCTGTCCTCCGGCCCGGCCGCCAGCGCCTCCAGCACCGCCTTGGCCGGGGTCTCGTCCTCCGTCAAACGGAACACCCGCAGCTCGGAGCCCAGCGTATCGCCCCCCACCCTCCGGAAATACAGCGTAGCGGGGACGTCCACCGGTTCCTCCTCCGCGCCGGAGAACAGCACGTCCTCCGCCCGGAGCACGCGCCAATCCCCCCTGCCCCCGCCGCACAGGATGCGCACGGCGTCCACCCCGCCCAGTTGGGTGAGGGTGAGGGTAATGCAGGCGTCGGCCAGGGTCCGGTCAATGCCTGCCAGCTCCCCGTAGGGGCCGGACAGCTCCACCTGGGCCGTCCGGCCGTCCACCGACCAGCCCGCCAGCTCCACCCCCTGGGGGATCGGGCTGGCCAGCCCCGTGTCTCCCCCCGGCCCGGCCAGCAGCCCCTCCATCAGCGCCGGGACGGTCTCCTCCCCCAGGAACGGGCAGGTGTCCAGCGCCTGGGAAGCCTGGGCGGTCTGCTGGACGCCGGAGGCGGCAAACCACAGGCGCAGGCCGTCTCCCTCCTCCTGGACCGCGCAGGCCGCCAGCGCCGCCGCCAGCATCCCAGCCAGCAGGATAGCCGCCGTTTTTCTCATGTCCGCCCACCCTCCTTCAGCGCGGGGAATTCCGCCTCAAACCGCGCGCCCCTCCCCGCCGGGTTGGGGCCCACCTTAATATCCCCGCCGTGGAGCCGGGCGGTATCCCTGGCGATGGACAGCCCCAGGCCCGTGCCCCCTGCGGCCCGGGATCTGGCCTTGTCCACCCGGTAGAACCGGTCGAAGATTTTGGGCATATCCTCTTTCGGGATACCCACGCCGGTGTCGCACACAATCAGAGACACCTTTCCCCCCAAACGTCGCACCGTCACATCCACCCGGCCCCCGGGCACGTTATATTTGATAGCGTTCTCTATGAGGTTGAACGCCACCTGGTAGATATCGTCTTCCGTGGCCGTCAGCGCGCAGGCCGGGGCAATGCGGCAGTTCAGCTTCACCCCCACCGCCTGGGCCAGCGGGGTGAGCATATGGGCCACCTTGTCCGTCACCGCCCCCAGCTCCACCGGTTCGGGGACCCGCTCCGCCCCGGCGTCCAGCCGGGTGAGAGCCAACAGGTGCTCGCTGATCCGGGTGAGGCGGTCGGCCTCCTCCCCGATGTCGGCCACAAACTCCCGCACCGTGCCCATATCCACCGCGTCGTTCTGAAGGATGGAGTCGGTGAGCAGGCGGATGGAGGCCAGGGGGGTTTTCAGCTCGTGGGACGCGTCGGACACGAACCGCCGCCTGGCCTCCTCCGTGGTCTGGAGGCGGCCGGTGAGCTGGTTGAACTCGTCGGCCAGCTGGGCCATCTCGTCCCGTCCCACCGAGTCCACCCGGTGGCTGTATTCCCCCTCCCTCACCCGGCGCATGGCGGACAGCAGCCGCCCGATGTTCCGGGTGAGCGCCTTGGACAGCAGCAGCACCAGCACCGCCGCCGCCGCGCAGATGACGATGGAGATATACCGCAGGTTGGCCTGGATGGTGAGCAGCACCTGGGCCTGCTCGCTGTCATACTCATAGAGGTACACCGCCCCCAGGGTGTGCCCGTTGTACATGGCGGGCACCGCCGCCCGGCAGCGGATCGCCCCGTCCCGGAATTCCGCCCGGGACACGTCCTTCCCCCGCAGGGCGGCCACCACCTCCCCCATGAGGGCGTAGTCCCCCAGCCGGTTGTCCAGGGTGGAGCTGTCATATAAAATGAGGCCGGATTCGTCCGTCACCAGCACACGGGTGCCCTGCACATCCTCCAGCAGCGCCATGGTCTGCTCCACGCCTTCCCGTGTGAGGGTCTCGGACACCGCCAGCGCCGAGCCGATGACCAGCGCCTGCCGCTTCAAGGTGCTCTCCTTGGAGGTGAACACCATATTCTCCGCCATCAGCAGGGGATATGTGTTCATTACGATGAGGATGGCCGCCACCACCAGCAGGTACGTCAGGGCGTATTTGGCCTGCAAACTGTGGCGGAACGGGATGCGCACCCGTTCCGGCTCCGGCCGCTTCGCGCTTTGCGCCGCCTGCCCTCTCCCATCCATGAGGCCCGTCCCCTTTCTCTATACGATAATTCCCGCCGTATCCTCCGGCCCATCCCCTATACGCCTATCGCCGCGCTGTTGCTCAGATAGTACCCCACGCCCCACTTGGTCAAAATGTGCTCCGGGTTTGCGGGGTCAGGTTCCAGCTTCTCCCGCAGGCGGCGCACATGCACGTCCACCGTTCGGAACTCCCCGATGTACTCATAGCCCCACACCAGGTTGAGCAGGTTCTCCCGGCTGTACACCCGGCCTGGGTTCTGCATCAGCAGCGCCATCAGGTCGAACTCTTTGGCGGTGAGCTCTACCGGCTCCCCGTCCCGCCAGGCCGCCCGCTCCGCCACATCCAGGGTAATGCTGCCGTGGGTGAGGCGGTCGGCCTCCCGCTGCTGCTGGGCGGCAGCCCCTGCCCGGCGCAGCAGCGCCCGGATGCGGGCCTTCAGCTCCAGGATGTTGAAGGGCTTGGTGATGTAGTCGTCCGCGCCGCACTCAAAGCCGATGATCTTGTCCGTGTCCTCGCTGCGGGCGGTGAGCATGATGACAGGCACATTGGAAAACTCCCGGATTTTCATGCACGCCTGGAGCCCGTCGATCTTAGGCATCATCAGATCCAATATGACGAGGTCAAATTGGCCCGTGCGGGCCTTTTCCACCGCCTCCTCGCCATCGGAGCCGGTCTCCACCTGGTACCCCTCGTTTTCCAAATTGAATTTGATGCCCTTTACCATGACCCGCTCGTCATCCACCACTAAAATCTTCGGCATCCCATCCACCTCCTGTTGTAATCTGGTCAATCATTCCGGAGAGTATCCCCTCCCCGATCCCTTTCACACGGGTCAGGTCCTCCGGGCGGCGGAAGGGACCCCGCTCCGCCCGGTCGTCCAGGATGGCCCTGGCCCGGACTTCCCCGATGCCGGGCAGGGACATCAGCTCCTCCAGCCCGGCAGTGTTCACGTCCACCAGCCCTTCCCGCGCCGCCTGCGTCTCCGCCGCGGGCGGCTCCCACGGCAGGGGCTCCAGAACCCTCATGCCCGCGGTCCGCAGGGCGAAGCACAGCAGCATAGCAGCCCCCGCCGCCGCAACCGCGGCCAAAACCCGGCAATCCGCCCGTGCCAGCTTCATCCTATCCCTCCAAATTCCATCCGACCGCCTGCTTCTCCCAGTTGCGCAGGGAAAAAGTTTCTGATATAATAGAGGCGAATATCCTGATTCCCGCCCCCGTATCCGCAAAGCCGGTTTCCATTATACCATACATAACGGGAGATTCCTATGAAAAAATATCGAATTCTTTCGCTGCTCCTGGCCTGCCTCTCGGCCCTGTCCCTGGTCTGCCCCGCCCTGGCGCTGGACGACCCCCAGCCCAACGCCCGCGCCGCCATTATTGTGGACGGGGACAACAACGAGGTCCTTTACGGCTTCCACCACCGGGAGCGAATGTATCCCGCCTCCATCACCAAGATCATGACCTCCCTGGTGGTGCTGGACGCGGTGGCGGCGGGGGAGCTCTCCCTGGACACCCCTGTCACCGCCTCCGCCCAGGCGGTGGACCTGCCCTGGGACAGCTCCACGGCGGGCATCAAGGCGGGGGAGACCCTGTCGGTGCTGGACCTGCTGTACTGCGACCTGCTGCCCTCCGGCAATGAGGCGTGCAATATCTTGTCCGAGGCAGTGGGGGGCACCCAGGCAGAATTTGTGGCCCGGATGAATGCCCGGGCGGCCAGCCTGGGCATGGAGGACACCCACTTCGCCAACCCCCACGGCCTCCACGACCCGGAGCACTACACCACCGCCTACGACATCTACCTCATGGCCAAGGAGGCCATGTCCAACGAGACCTTCCGCGCCATCGTTCGCACCCCTTCCTACACCCTTCCGGCCACCAACCTCCAGCCGGAGCGGGTTATCTACTCCTCCAACGGCCTGCTGAGCAACTTCTACGCCATCGGCTATACCTATTCCAAGGCCATCGGCATCAAGACGGGCAACACCGGCGAGGCGGGGCGCTGCCTGTCCTCCGCCGCCGTGGACGAGCTGGGCCGAACCTTTTACTGCGTGGTGCTGGGCACCGAGGACACCGTGGATGAAAACGGCCGCCACTACTGGTCTTTCTCCGAGTCCAAGCGGCTGCTGGAATGGGCGTTTGACAACTTTCGCCGCACCGCCCTGCTCAACCAGGACACGGAGAACGTGATCCGGGAGGTGCCCGTCACCCTTTCCGACGAAGGGGACTACGTCCAGGCCCAGCCGGTGGGCGAGATCCAGGCCACCATGCCCTCCGACTACGACCCAAGCAAGGCCGAGCTGGTATTCGACCTGCCCGAGTCGGTGGAGGCCCCGGTGGCGGCGGGACAGGAGCTGGGCGCCGTCACCCTGTGGTACGAGGGGACGGAATACGGGACGTTGAAAATGGTGGCCGCCTACGATGTGGCGCGTTCCGACTTCCTGTACACCGTGCAGCAGATCCAATTCTACTGGGATAAGTGGTGGGTCAAGGCGGCGCTGGCCGCCGGGGCCGCGCTCATCCTGCTGCTGGTTTTTTACGTGGGCTTTGTCCGGCCCCGGCGCAAGCGCGCCCGGCGGTACAGCTATTCCGGCGGCAATCGCCGGGGCGGTTCCCGCAACTACCGGGGGCGGCGTTGAGGGGCCCCTCCCCGCGGATTTTGCCAGGGGATCCCGCCGGACCGCCCCCAGGTTCCCCGGGCGGCGCTTTGCCCCGGCGACGTTCACGGAAACTTCACAAAAGGTTCTTAAATTGTCCAACATTCCCCCTTTGCAGTCTGGTATTATCATCTTGTCAGGAAGAAAGCCAGACAATCTCTATCCTCCCTCTCTCTTTTCTCAAAAATGAAAGCCCTCCGGCGTAAGCCGGGGGGCCTTTCATTTTATGATTATCCACAAGCGCGAGGGCAGGCGCCCGGCGGGATGCGTTCTCAGGAAGCCCCCGGCCTCCGGCGGGACGCTTTCTCTCCCATGAGAGAAAGTGTCCAAAGAGAATGCTTAGGGGGAGGCCCCCGGTTCGCGGCTGGACACCAAGGCCGTGTCCGCCGCTCTCAGGGCCGCCTCCCCCTAAGAACCCCCGTTTTTTCAGGGCACGCCGCTTTCAAATCAGCGCAAACCGTCCGGCGCGCAATGCTTTCGCACGCATTTTCCCCTATTTCCGCTGCCGCTCCGTTCGCAGGAACTGAAAAAGAGCGCCGTCCGCCCCCGCGCCTGATATCAAATTTCATTGAGGCGATGGGAGGAGGACGGCGCTTTTTCGTTCCACCTCAGAGGCAGGCCCTGTGAGGGCCGGAGCACGAAGCGCACTCAATCCGTCAGCCTGGATGAGCCGGAACGCCTCCTTTGCTTTTAAGCGGCGTGCCCTTCGCTCCCCGGGGATTCTTAAGGGGGGCGGGCCTGTGAGCGAGAGCGCGCCCTTGGCGCTTGAAGCGAACCGGGCCGCACCCCTTAAGCGGTCTCTTTGGGCACTTTCTCTCACGGGAGAGAAAGTGCCTCGCCGAAGGCCCGGCGGGGCCGGTCCCTCAGGTCGATTCCACCCCCAGGTGCGCGGCCCTCAGCGCCTTGTGGAGCGCCACCCCCAGGATGGGGGCGAAGACGACCGCCACAATGCCGTTGAAGGCGGAGGAGGGCAGCTTGCCCAGGGTGGCGATCCAGGCCGCGTCCGGAGACAGGCCCTTCACCAGCAGACCGTTGTAGAGGAAGCACTTCACCATGTACACCGCGATGTAGCTCACCGCGGCGGCGGCGCTGGCGATTGCCTCGTTCACGTAATTGCTCCTGCCCTTGAACACCTTAAAATACACCGCCCCGGCCACCACGCCGTACAGCCCCTTGGTAAGGAAGGTGATGGGGGCCTCCATAATACGCAGGGGATCGAACAGGTCGAAAATGGCCGAGCCCATCCCCGCCGCCAGCCCGCCCCACCAGGGCCCCAGCAGCAGCCCCGACAGGGCGCACATCACGTTGCCCAGGTGGAACCGGTTGGTACCCAGGGGGGAGGGGATCTGGATATCGGGTATTTTGGAGCCCACCGCCACCAGCGCCGCCATAGCCGCCGCCATGCACAGCATGGTCAAAACCCGCCTGCTTTTTGATTGGTTCATGATCGACAACTCCTTCCGGGGCCTTGACGGGGAGATTTTATCTGTGCCCCCCGCCTTCGTCGGGGGACACATGGAGATCCTTTCCCTTGACGGGCCCCTGTTCTAATGCTATTATAGGCTAAACTGACATGGCTTCCATGCCCAGTTTTCATCTTTTTTACAGGGTCAGATTATGGCTTGTTTGAAAATTGTCAACACGCCCAAAGGGAGGCTCTTTTTCCGCCATACTTTGCCAATTTTCCTTGGAATATACAAAGTATTCCTGCGTCAAACTGGCTTCGTCCGGCGAAAAAATCGCTCCCGCTGGGCACATTTCCAATTTTCAAACAGCGCCTAAACCATCCCTATCCCCACGCCGGATTGGAGGCGTCCCATGGCCGATTCCTTCCCCCTGCCCGTATTTGACGCGGGCGCCCCCCTGTACCTCCAGCTCTACCGCCACATCGCCGGGGCCGTCCGGTCCGGGGCGCTGCCTCCGGGTGCCAAGCTGCCCTCCAAGCGGCGCATGTGCGCCCTTGCGGGGGTGAGCATGAGCACGGTGGAGGCGGCCTACTCCCTGCTGGCGGCGGAGGGCTACGTGCTGTCCAAACCCCGCAGCGGATATGTGTGCGCCGACCTGCTCCCCCCTGCCCCGCCGCTGGCGGAGGGGGCGGACATCCCCCAGCCCCGCGCCGCCCCCGCCCGGTGGGCCTTTGACTGCTCCACCTCGGCGGTGGACGTCTCGGCGTTTCCCTTCTCGTCCTGGGCACGGATCACCAAGGAGGCGGTATACGAAAACCCCGGCCTGCTTCAGCGGGGCCATCCCCAGGGGGACGAGCCCCTGCGGGCGGCGCTGGCCGGCCTGCTGGCCCAATACCGGGGGGTGCGGTGCTCCCCGGAGCAGGTCGTTGTGGGGGCGGGGGCAGACCATCTGTTGTCCCTGCTGCTCCAGCTTTTGCCGGAGCAGCGGGCCATTGCCCTGGAGGACCCGGGCTATCCCGCCGCCTACGCCGCCGCGTCCCTCCATGGGCGGCGGTCCGTCCCCATCCCGGTGGACGGGGAGGGGATGGACCCGGAGGCGCTGGCCTCGTCGGGGGTGGGGCTGGCCTACGTCACCCCCTCCCACCAGTTCCCCCTGGGGGTGACCATGCCGGCCGGGCGGCGCAGCCGCCTGCTCCACTGGGCGGCGTCCGCCCCGGACCGCTGGCTCATTGAGGACGATTACGACAGCGAATTCCGCTGGTCGTCCCGGCCCATCCCGGCCTTACAGGGGATGGACCGGGCAGGGCGCGTGGTGTACCTGGGCACCTTTTCCCGCTCCATCGCCCCTGCCATCCGGGTGGCGTACATGATCCTGCCGCCGGAGCTGCTGGAGCGCTGCCGCCGGACCTTCTCCCACGGGGCCTGCGCCGTCTCCCGCTTCGAGCAGGAGAGCCTGAGACGGTTCATTGTCCAGGGGCTGTACGGGCGGCACCTGCGGCGCGCGGGGAACCTGTACCGGAAAAAATGCGCCCGGTTTACCGGGGCGCTGGCGGCCATCCCCGGCGCGTCCATTTCCGGGGCGGAGGCGGGGCTTCACTTCCTGTTCACCCTTCCCCGGCTTTCCGAGGCGGAGCTGGTGGGGCGGGCGGCGGCGAACTCGGTGCGCGTCCACCCCCTCAGCCGGTACTGCCGCGCCGTCCCGCCAAAACCGTCCACGGTGGTGCTGGGCTTCGCGGGGCTGACGGAGGGGGAGCTGGACCAGGCGGCGGCGCTGCTGAAACAGGCATGGGTATAATATATCTTGCAAGATTTCCGAGGTATGGCAAAAAATATTTTGCAAGATCCTCTTGACTCTCCCGTTCCGTCATGGGTTACAGTCTTGTCCAGGAGGTGGAAGGAATGCGTTATTCCGTGAGCCAAGCGGCCCGTCTGGCGGGCGTGAGCGTGCGCACGCTGCGCTGGTACGACGAGATCGGCCTGCTGAAGCCAACCGAAGTCACCCCGGCCGGGTATCGTTTTTACGACGATGAGGCTATGGCGGTTTTGCAGCAGATTTTGTTTTACCGGGAGCTGGGGGTGCCGCTGGAGCAGATCGGCCGCATCCTGTCCGCCCCGGAACACGACCGGACCGAGGCGCTGAAAAAGCACCGGACGCTGCTGGAACTGAAGCGGCGGCGGCTGGACGACATGCTCCGGCTGGTAGACAAAACGATAGGAGGGAACATCATGTACAGTGAACGGCCCAAGCCCACCCAGACCGACTGGGAGGCGGTGAAGAACCAATACGCCCAGGAGGCGGCGGAGCGCTGGGGGAACACCGAGGCGTTTTTGGAGAGCCGGGAGAAGCACAAGGATTACACCCCGGAGAAAGAGGCCCAAATTCAGGCCGAAATGGAGGAGATTTTCGCGGCCTTCGGACAGTGCGCCGACCCGGAGGGGGCGGAGGCCCAGGCGCTGGTGAAGCGCTGGCAGGCCCACATCTCCCAGTACCATTACAACTGCACCGACGGCATCCTGGCCTGCCTGGGGCAGATGTATGCGGGCGACCCCCGGTTCCAGGAGAACCTGGACAAATACGGCCCCGGCACGGCGCAAAAAATGAGCGCCGCCATCGCCGCCTACTGCAAGAAGTAAGCAGACGCAACAATCCCCCGGACGCTCCACCGTCCGGGGGATTTGGCCGTATTTTACGCGGCAGGCGCCTGGGCTGCGGGGCGCATGATGGGCTTGAGGAAGTCCACCCCGCCCAGCACCTTGAGCAGCACCGTGCCCAACACACAGCAGGCCAGCGCCTCGCCCACGATAAACGTGACGGCGTTATAGCCGCAGGCCAGCCAGAAGGCGTTGTTCACCGCCCCCACCTCCGCCCAGGCCCACATGGGTGGGAGGATGACCGCGTTTACCACAATAGGGGGCAGGGCAGCCAGATACCATTTGGGCATTTTCATCGTGAGCACGGCGGCAATGGCGGTGGCCAGGGTGCCGAAGATGATGTCCATCGGCCCGTAGGGGGAGAGCAGGTTGGTAATGAGGCAGCCGATGGCCAGCCCCGGCGCGGTGGCGGGGAACAGGACGGGCAGCACGGTGAGGGCCTCGGCAAAACGGATCTGCACCGGGCCGAAGGTCAAGCCGAAGATGTTGCCAAAGTAGCCCATCACGGCGTACAGCGCCGCCACCATAGCGGCAAGAACCAGGTTGAGAACGGAATATTTGCGCATAAAAATACCTCCAATTTATGTTTAGAGTGCCAGCGCATTGGCACAGCGGCGGGCGTTCCTTCCGGATGGGAACGCGCTTTCCCATCCGCGGCTCTCTACCCGCCGGTTGGACCGAAGTGGAGGTCGGTCGGAGGTATTCTACCACAAATTTTTCTCCCTGTACAGAGGAAATACCCGCAAAGAAGATAGATTGACGCGCTTCCTCCCGCCGGAGGCGGGAGGAAGCGCCAGACCGTCGAAAAAGGCAAAGCCTTTTCCGACGGGAGAAGCTGCGGCCTCATGCGCGCACTCGCTGTCCGCCTGCGGCGGCCAACTCGCACACTGTTCGGCCGAGAAGTGTTTTCCCCGACGCACATGCCGCCGGGGAAAACGGATTTTATTTTTTTCGCGCCTGCGGGCGCGAACTCTGCGAGGCTTTTCGACAAGCCCGCGCTTCCTCCCGCCGGAGGCGGGAGGAAGCGCGGATAAGATCTCTCAGTTTCGGACACGCCCATTCCCGGCCCCGCACATCTTGCAAAATACAAGATATAAGATGCAGGGGGCCGGGCCGCTCCGCCTCACGCGGGGGCCCGCTCCCGCACGTCCAGCTTGATGGCGATGACGGTGCGGTCGTCCCCCGCCCCCGAGCGAGTCCCGCTCTCCTTCAGGATGCGGCCCGCCAGCTCCTGGGGGGAGAGGCCGTCAAAGTCCTCCAAAAGCTGCCGCACCCAGCGGTCGTCCTTCCCAGCGGATACCCCATCGCTTACCAGCACCACGCAGTCCCCCGCGTCCAGGGCCAGCTGGAACACGTCCGGGCCGTCCCCCGCCCCAGCGGGAACCCCCGCGGGGAAGGATTCCCCGGTGAGCCGCTCTACCCCGCCCCCGCGGCGCAGGTAGGTGGGGGCCGCCCCCAGCTTGTACACCGCCGCCCTGCCGCTGAACAGGTCGATTTGGAGCAGGTCTACCGTGGTGAACCCCCCCTGCTCCTCTCCCCGGAGGGCCAGCGCCTCCCCCACGGTGTTCAGCGCCTCCTCCGGCTCCAGCCCCGCCCGGAGGAATTTTTCCAGCAGCCGCAGGGCGGTGTCGCTGTCCTCCCGGGCGGCGGGGCCGCTGCCCATGCCGTCGCACAGCAGAAAATTCAGCTTCCCCCCGCTGTCCTTGAACCACACCCCGGCGTCGCCGCTGACGCTCTGGCCCTCCCGGTCGGCGGCGGCCACCCCGGCCACCGCCATCAGCGGCTCCCGCTGCACCAGGCGGGCCCGGTCCCGGCCGCTCTCCGCCTCCCGCAGGGGGCAGCCCAAAATGGCGGACAGGCGGCCCAGCTCCCCCTCCCGGGCCAGCTGCTCCGCCCCGGGGCCGTCCACCTCCACCTGGAGGTGGCCATAGCAGTCCGACCACACGGTGCACCGCCCCTCCAGCCCCAGGGCGGCCATGCGCTGCTTCACCAGCCGCTGGCGGCGCACGTCCACCGCCGGTTCCCGGGCCAGCTCCGCCGCCGCCCGGTCCAGCACCGCCGCCATGTGGCCGTATTGGGCGCATACCGCCGCCCGGCTCTCCCGCACCCGGCTGTCGTACCGCCGCCGGTGGAGCAGGGCGGTGAGCTCGCCGTTGGCGGCGGCCAAAAATGTATCGAACCGGATGCACCGGCTGGAGAAGTGGGGCGGAAAGTCCTCCAGCGCCCCCGCCCCCCGGTCCAGCATGGGGGTGAGGGCGTCGGACAGGGCAGTTTTGGTGGCCTGGTACTCCCGCTGCCAGCAGCGCTCCTTCTGCTTGCACTTTGCGCACACCCTGTCCGCCGCCCGGTCGAAGATGCGGGCGGCGTCGCCGTCGTTGAGGACGGCGGGGGCCTGGAACGCCAGGCGCAGCCCCCCCGCCACCGCCCGGAACGCCTCGGCCGTCCGGCTGAGCCGCTCCGCGGCCAGCTCCACCGGGCGCCGGCCCTCCTCCTGCGGCTCCTCCTGCCGCGCCAGGGCGGCCAGACGGCGCAGCAGCTTGTCCGGCAGCACCAGGAACACCGCCACCCCCGCCGCCGTCTCCCAGCCGAAGGCCTCCCCCGGCCCCGCCTGCCACGTCCACAGGATGGCCGCCGCCCCGCTCAGGCCGTAGGCCAAGGCGGCCATGACCCGGTTCTGCCGGGCGAAAATCCCTGTGACCAGGCCGGGCAGGGCGTACATCAGGGTGTAGTAGGCGGGCAGCCCGGCGGAAAAGCCCATGGCCAGCCCCGCCGCCACCCCGGCGGCCGCGCCGATGCCCACCCCGCCGCGCCACGCCGCCAGCGCCACGATGGGCACGCACAGCACCCGGCCCAGGGAGTAGTCCCCCGCCACCGTCACCCGGGACAGGGCCATCATCAGCGTGGCGGTCAGGGACATCGCCCCCACCCCCTGGCGCATGGTGAAGGCGTTGCCGGGGCGGCGCTTTTCCCAGGCGTCGAGGGCCTGGCGGTAGAGGCACACCGTCCCCGCCGTGAGCGCCACCTCGGTGACGAACCCCACGCCGTCCCCCTGGCTCCAGCCCGCCGCGGACTGGTAGACAAAGCCCACCAGCCCGTTCAGCGCCGCCGCCGCCGCAGGCATGAACCAGGGACGGCGGTACAGCTCAAATTCCCCCAGGGCCAGGGCCACGGCGTACACCATCATGGACGCGGCGATGTACCGAAGGCCCTCCACCACCCCCCGGAAGGACAGGTAGCCCAGGGCCGCGCCCACAAGGGCCGCGAAGCCCTCCGCTCCCGGCTGGCACACCCCCACCAGAGCCAGGGCAAACAGCGCGTGCCCCCCCATCAGCTCCGCCCCCGCCAGCACCGCCGCCAGCAGGAACCGCACCGCGCAGTCGCTCAGCCGCATTACCACCGGCACGGACAGGCCCCGCCGCCGTTTTTCCCGCCTCGTTCCCTCGTTTGCCGTCATCGCGCATCCCTCCAGGAGATCTCCTCAGTATAAAGTCCCATGTTATGGAAACCACTTTATTATAAGGCAGGGCGCTCAAAAACGCAGTCGGATGCTGTCTTGCCTTTTTTGGGGGGATTTGGTATGATATAGCTTAATTTGATGATCGGAAGAGAACGGATGGATGAGGAGGACAGCTGCAATGAAAATCGGCAATGTGGAAGTGAACACCCGCCTGGCCCTGGGCCCCATGGCCGGGGTAACCGACCTGGCCTTCCGCGCGGTGTGCCGGGAAAGCTCCGGGTGCTACACCTACACCGAGATGGTGAGCGCCAAGGCGCTGTGCTACGGCGACAAAAAGACCCCCTCCCTGCTCAGGCTGGGGGAAGGGGAGCACCCCGCCGCCGTGCAGATCTTCGGCTGCGACGAGCCGTTTATGGAACGGGGCGCGGCCCTGGCCCTGGAGCGGTCGGGGGCGGACGTCGTCGACATCAACATGGGCTGCCCCGTCCCCAAGGTGGCCAACTCCGGGGACGGCTCCGCCCTCATGCGGGACCCGGACAAGGCCCAGCGGGTGGCGGCGGCGGTGGTGCGGGGGGCCCAGGGAACGCCGGTCACGGTGAAATTCCGCCTGGGCTGGGACAAGGGCTCCATCAACTGCGTGGAGTTCGCCAAGCGCATGGAGGATGCGGGGGTGTCCGCCGTGGCCGTCCACGGCCGCACCAAAACCCAGATGTACTCCGGCGCCGCCAACTGGGACCACATCCGGGAGGTGAAGGAGGCGGTGTCCATCCCAGTGATCGCCAACGGGGACGTGTTCGAGGCCAGGGACGCAGTGCGCATCCTCAATTACACCGGGGCGGATATGGCTATGGTGGGCCGGGGGGCCTTCGGGAACCCCTGGCTGCTGGAGCAGTGCGCCGCCGCCCTGGAGGGGCGAAAATAAAAACGGCTTCTGCAGGAGCGGACTCGTATAATTTTC
>CAJULZ010000055.1 GCA_910587205.1 uncultured Oscillospiraceae bacterium | reverse complement strand
GCCGCGCCAAGAACGAGATCCGGCCCCTGGCCGCCGAGGTGGGCGTGCTGCCCCGCGTCCACGGCTCCGGCCTCTTTACCCGCGGCCAGACCCAGGTGCTGTCCGTGTGTACCCTGAACACCCTGTCCGCCTGCCAGAAGCTGGACACCATCTGGGAGGAGACCGAAAAGCGGTATATGCACCACTACAACTTCCCCGGCTACTCCGTGGGCGAGGCCCGGGGGGCCCGCTCCGTCAACCGCCGGGAGAAGGGCCACGGCGCCCTGGCCGAGCGGGCTCTGGAGCCCGTCATCCCCTCTGAGGACGAGTTCCCCTATGCCATCCGCGTGGTATCCGAGGTGCTCAGCTCCAACGGCTCCACCTCCCAGGGCTCCATCTGCGGCTCCACCCTGGCCCTCATGGACGCGGGCGTGCCCATCAAGGCCCCCGTGGCCGGCATCTCCTGCGGCCTGATCCAGGACGACGACGGTTCCTTCACCACCTTTATTGACATACAGGGTGTCGAGGACTTCCACGGCGAGATGGACTTCAAGGTGGCGGGCACCAAGAAGGGCATCACCGCCATCCAGATGGATCTGAAGAACGACGGCCTGTCTCACGCCATTATCAAGGAGGCGCTGGAGATCACCAAGGACGCGCGCTACGCCATCCTGGACGAGATCATGCTGCCCTGTATCGCCGCCCCGCGGCCCGAGGTGAGCAAGTACGCCCCCAAGATGATCACCGTGAAGATCGACCCGGACAAGATCCGGGAGGTCATCGGCAAGGGCGGCTCCGTGATCCAGAAGATCACCGCCGAGTCCGGCGCGCAGATCGACATCGAGGACGACGGCACCATCCACATCGCCTCCCCCAACGCCGAGGCCTGCGAGATCGCCAAGAAGATGATCGACACCATCGTGTTCGTCCCCGAGGTGGGCTCGCTGTACTACGGCAAGGTGGTGCGCATCCTCCAGTTCGGCGCGTTTGTGGAGCTGGCCCCCGGCAAGGACGGCATGGTGCACATCTCCAAGCTGGCCAACCACCGCGTGGCCAAGGTGGAGGATGTGATCAACATCGGCGACATGATCTGGGTGAAGGTCACCGACATCGACGAGAAGGGCCGGGTCAACCTGTCCTACAAGGACGCGCTCAAGGAGATTGAGGCCAAGAAGGCCGCGGGCGAGACCGTCAAGTAACTTCAAACGCGCGTTTCACGTGAAACATCAAAGCAGGGGGCGGCGGGTGCCGCCCCCTGTCCATTTTAGGAGGGATCGTATGCTGTACTTACAAAAGGCCGCCCTCACCGATGGGCGGGAGATATACGAAATGCTCCAGCGCATCCCGCCGGAAAACGGAGTGCGGAACAGCTGCTATCAGATGGATTGGGCGGACTTTCCCGCGTGGCTGGCCAAGCGGGTAAACCGCAGCAAGGGCATTGGGCTGGAGGACTGGATGGTGCCGAACACCACGTTTTGGCTCATAGACGATGGGGTTGCTGTGGGCTTCGGCTCGCTGCGCCACCGGCTCAACGACACCCTGCGGGAGCGGGGCGGGCACATCGGCTGCGCCGTGGACGGCACGAAGCGGGGCCGGGGCTATGGCAAGGCCCTGCTGGGGCTGATGATCCAGGAGGCCCGGCGCATGGGCATCACGGAAGAGCTGCTGGTCACGATCCATCCGGACAACACTGCGTCCCGCAAGGTGGCGGAGGCCAACGGGGGAGAGCTGCGCCGGGAGACGGCGGACCATGTCTACTACTGGTTTGCGTGAAAGGCGGGAGGACAGATGGGAATTTTGAAAAGCGTGGGCTTCGCCCTGCTCCACCCCTTTCTGCGGGTGTACATCAAGGCGCGGTTCGGAGACTGCTGGGCGCTGAAGGAACACCTCCGGAAGAAGCCCTCCCCGCTGCTGAAGCAGGCCTATGAGAAGTATTTCATGCGGTACGGCAGCTATGTGGGTATCGGTTCTCGGATCGCGGGGCGGCCTTACTTCCCCCACGGCTGCGTGGGGGTGTTCATCTCCAACGACGCGGTGATCGGGAAGGACGCGGTGATCTTCCAGCAGGTGACCATCGGCTCCAACACCCTGCCGGACAGCAAGCGCCCCGGCTCCCCCACCATCGGCGACGGGGCCTACATCGGCGCGGGGGCCAAGATTATCGGCGGGATCACCGTGGGCGACCACTGCCGGGTGGGGGCCAACGCCGTGGTCTACCAGGATATGCCGCCCCACTCCGTGGCGGTGTGCTCCCCCACTCAGGTCATCCGAAAGGAGGGTTTGGACAACACCTTCCGGGTGAAAATCGGTGGAGTGGACTACGTGAGCGCCAACGGCAGGCTGGTGCGGGCGGATGCCAAGGACGGCGCGAAATAAAAAATTTTCAAAATGGGCTTGACAGGAAGTGACTATTGCGGTAGTATAGTGTTACTATTGCAATAGTCACTTCGCGTTTTTGTACATGGGGAGGTTGCGGACATGGAGAAGCTGTTCGATTCGGAGCTGAAGGTGATGGAGCCGCTGTGGGCGGACGGGGCGCAGACGGCGGGGGCGCTGGCCAAGCGGCTGGGGGATTCCTGCGGCTGGAACCGGAACACCACCTATACCGTCATCAAAAAGCTGATTGACAAAGGGGCGGTGGCCCGGTCCGACCCGGGGTTCGTGTGCGCCCCCCTGGTCAGCCGGGAGGAGGTCCAGCGGCTGGAGACGGACAGCCTGATCACCCGGCTGTTCGGCGGGTCCAAGGCCCAGTTCCTCTCCGCCTTCCTCAGTGAGAAGGGGGGCCTCACCCCTGGGGAAGCGGAGCAGCTGCGGGAGCTCATCCGGAACTGGGAATAGGCACGGGCTGTTTTGTTCCTTTTTCTTGAAAGAAAAAGGAACCGAAAAAGAACTTGAATCCGTTACCACCGTGGGGTATTATCGCGGCATTTGCGGTCGGCCACTATACGCGCTGGGAATCGGGGACACTTTTTCTGGCGAAAAAGTGTCCGGGAAATGATATGAGGTGGAGCCTATGTCACAGTTACTGCAAAACGCCGCGTACGGCACGGCGATGATTTTGGCGGTGGCGGCCCTGCGCCGGGTGCTGAAGGATCGCCTGTCCCCCGGGGCGCGGCTGGCCCTGTGGGGGGCATGCCTGTTCCGGCTACTCACTCCCGCCGCGCCGGAGAGCGTGTTGTCCCTGTGGGGGCTGGTGGGGCGGCTGGAGCCCGCGGAACCGGGGACGCAGGTTGTCCCCGCCCCGCCTACAGCGGGCCCCGCCTATGGGCTGGAGCAGGGGACGCCCATCGTCCCCGCCCCCGCCGCGCCTGTGGGCCCTGCGGCCCCCGCCCCGTCCCCGTTCCCCTGGGGGACAGTGCTGGCGGCGGCGTGGCTGGCGGTGGGCATCGCCGTGGCGCTGTGGTACGTGGTGGGCTGGGTGCGCGCCCGGCGGGCCGTGGCCTGCGCCATCCCCGTGGGGCGGGGCAACCCCAAATACCGCGCCCAATACTGCTTCCTGCCCCGGTTCGCCCGGCTGCGGGAAGGCCCCGTGGAGGGCGCGCCCCTCACCTTCGGCGCGGTGCGGCCCACCGTGGTGCTCTCCCCCGGTCTGGAGGGGGAGGAGCTGGCCTGCGTGCTGGCCCACGAGGGCGTCCACGCCCGGCGGCGGGATAATTTGTGGCATTACGTGATGGCCGCGGCCCTGGCGGTGCACTGGTGGAACCCGGCGGTGTGGCTCATGGGGCGGCTGCTACGGCGGGACATCGAGCTGGCCTGCGACCGGGCGGCGGTGAAAAAGCTGGGGGAAGACCGGCGGGCGGACTATGCCCAGGCCCTGGTCTCCCTGTCCACCCAGGGCTCCGGCCCCGCCTTCAGCCAGTCCTTTGGCCGGAAGGCGACGGAAGAAAGGATACGGTCTATTATGAAATTTAAAAAACCAACCATCATCGGCGTGGTGCTGACGCTGACGCTGGTGCTGGGCGTCACGATCGCCTTTGCCAGCGACCCCAAGGCCCCGGCGGACGGGGACGGTACGGCCTCCCCCGCGCCCTCGGATTCCTCCTATGACGCAAACCACACCCAGGGGTACAGGGCTAATTCGGAAAGCGGCTATGTGCTGGACTACAGCGTGGATTTAGACTTTTTGGAGGCGAAGCTGGCCGAATGCGTGGCGGACGGCTCCATGAACCAGCGGGACGCGGACTACTATCTGGGGGCGGCCAAGGCAGCCTCCCAGGACGGCAAGACCCTGGAGTGGACGTTCCGGGAGGAGAAGGTGCTGAAGCTGAATGAAAACCACGAAATCTGCCGGCAGGACCAGGATGGGAACCTGATCCCCCTGGACGCGGCCACCATTGTGCGCTACTTCATCTTCCCGGGGCGGGTGGACGGCCAGCCCCAGTTCCAGGGCGGGTGCAGCTTCTTCCAGGACGGCAATGTGGTGACCCGGGTGGTGGTTTCCCTGGACGCGTTGGAGGAGGATTTGGGGATCCGCGTGGCGGAGGGATCCGTATCCAAGGCGGAGGCCGAGGTCATCCGGTCTCAGGCCCAGTCCATCGCCTCCGCGGACGGCGTGATCGACTGGACGTTCACGCAGGACAACGGCCTGCGCTATGAGGTGCTGCCGGAAAAGAGCGATGAGGACACCACCGTGTCCGCCCACGGCTACTGGGACAAGGACGGGAAGTTTGTCCCGGTGGGCATCTCGGAGATTGTCTCCAAGTTCATCCTGCCCCAGGCGCTGATTGGGGAGGATATGCCCTACACGGTGTATAACCCGGACGACTTCAAAATCTTCCTGCCGGAAGTGGATGAACAGGGCAATTCCATCGTCCGGGACGAGGACGGGAATATCGTGGTCGCGGGCATCCGCACGTCCTCCGGGGCGGAGTTCCCCTGCAAGGAGCCGGGCTGCCAGGTGGAGGGGACCCACGCCCACGACAAGGACGGCAAGGTGCTTTCCGTGCACTACCAGATGCCCGGCCTGCTGTGCACCCGGACGGACTGCGCCGCCAGCGGCCCCCACGAGCACGACGGGCTGTCTTACGACGCGTGCACGGCCAACCTTACCCCCGAGGAGTATGACGCCGCGGTGGACGCCTGGGTGGCCCTGGGCGCGGTGAGCCAGGAGGACGCCAAGTGGTGGCGGGAGCTGTTCCGGACGGCCTATGACGGGGTGCAGAAGGGCGAGAGCGACGCGTTTTGCTACAACATTTACGACGGAACAAGGGTGATCCCGGCCTTTTATAAATCCGAGCGGGCGGCGGCGGGCTACCCCGTCAACAGCAAGGGGGAGACCTACGGCCCCGATATGCCTGAGGTGTACGGCTCGTCCCCCGACCTGATCGCGGCGGCAGGCGCCAACGGCGAGGAAGGCTATGTCCGGAACAGCGATCTCAATGACACCGGTTATCCCGGTGGGGTAAACAGCCCGGAGGAGGCCATGGCCTATATGGAATGGCTGAAGACCCAGCCCGCCGCCCGCTATATTCCCCTGTATGACAAGGAGGGGAAAGTGATCGGGCGGTTTGGCGGAGAGAAGGTGGGGGCGGCGCAGGTTGTGTCCACCAGCGCGGGGTACCCGGTGTGTACGCTGGAGGGCTGCACGGCGGAGGGCTACCACACCCACGGCGGCGTGGGGTACTGCGGCGGCGCGGCCCACCACGGGGAGACCTGCGACGGGAGCTGCATCTACCAGGCCCAGCAGGATGTGGCCGGCGGGCACCACCAGGAGCGGCACCAAGGCGGCCATCATTGAACAAACAGCCCGTTTCATTAAAAACCAGGCCCCCCGGCGTAGGCCGGGGGGCATTTCTGTTTTCCTGTCGCGGGCCGTGGCCGGCGCAGGATCTTGCAAAATGCAAGATTTCGGCAGCGAATTAAAGTTCTTTTTCGGTTCCTTTTTCTTTCAAGAAAAAGGAACAAAACCCTCGTTACGGCAGCTCCAAACCCTCGATGACCTCCCGGAGCTGGGCGGCGGAGGAGTTCAGCGCCTCCCGCTCGCCGTCGGCCAGGGGGATCTCCAGGATCTGCTCCACCCCCCGGCGGCCCACGATGGACGGGATACTCAGCGCCAGATCCCGCAGGCCGTACTGCCCGCCCAAGACCACCGACACGGGAAGGATGGCCCGCTCGTCCTTCATGACGCACTCCGCGATACGGGCCACCGCCATGGCGATGCCGTAGTAGGTCGCACCCTTGCGGCGGATGATCTCATAGGCGCTGTCCCGCACTTCGGCATAGAGGCGCTCCTCCGCCTCCCGGTGGTTGGTGCGGCCCCGCATTTCACAGAAACTGTCCAGCGGAACCCCGGACACGTTGGCCCCGCTCCACACCGCCAGCTCACTGTCCCCGTGCTCGCCCACGATCACCGCGTGGATGGAGCGGCTGTCCACGTTGAGGTGCTCCCCCAACAGGTACTTCAAACGGGCGGAATCCAGCACCGTCCCCGAGCCCATCACCCGGTGGGCCGGGTAGCCCGAGATGCGGAACGCCGCGTAGGTGAGCACGTCCACCGGGTTGGACACGATGAGCAGCGTACCCTCAAAGGGGCGGGCGGTGATCTGGGGGATGATGGAGTTCAGGATGGATACGTTCTGCCCGATGAGCTCCAGGCGGGTCTGGCCGGGCTTCTGGTTGGCCCCGGCGGTGATGACGATGAGGGCGCAGTCGCTGAGGTCGTCGTAGGATCCGGCGTATACGTCCATGGCGGCGATATAGGGCAGGCCGTGGCTGAGATCCATGGCCTCGCCCTCCGCCTTGTCCCGGTTGGCGTCGATGAGCACCAGTTCGCTGAACAGCCCCCGCTGGATCAGGCTGAACGCGCAGGCGGAGCCCACAAAGCCGCAGCCGATGACCGCGGCCTTCCGGTGGTTGAGCATGGGAAAACCCCCTTCCGTTTTGGGTTAGTGTGCCCCAAACGGGAGGGGGTATGCGCGTTACCCCTGTTTGCTTTGCCGCCTAAAAAGGGCAGGGAGCGCGAACAGGACCGCGCCCAGCGCCGCCGCCAGGAGGACCGCCCCGGACGCTGCCACAGGCTCCCAGCCGGAGCTCTGGGCGGCGGAGCCCCCTATGCCCGCGTTCCCGTTTCCGGAATAGCCGCCGCCGAAAGAGGCGGACAGGATGCCGCCCACTTCTTCCGGCGTGTATAACATCCCGTTCTCCAACCCGGTCAGATCCGGACGGCTTCCGAAGGGGACAAGAAACGCACCGCCGGAGGTGTCCAGGTAGACAAAGTTTGTGTGGTACATGGGGGCCTCAAAACAGACCAGGCGGTCTATGGAAGCCTGGGAGGCAGAGAGGGTGGCCAGCCCCGCGTTGAGCGGTTCCAACCGTACCACATTTGTTGTGGCGGTTTCAGACCGTGGGGTGCTGTACCCCAACACCTCCCATTCCCCGTCAACCTGGGCGGCGCGGATGGACTGGTTGGCGGCGGTGGCGACGATCCAAACATACTCGTCTGAGATCAGCCCGGACAGGTCTGAGCCGTTTTGCAGGGCGGGGAGCAGTTCGGGATCCTTCAGGGAAAACATCTTGTAGGAGGTTTCCAGGCCGCCCTCTGCGTCTGCGGGTTGCGCTTCATCCAGCACGCCGTTTTCATATAGGATTTCCGTGTGAAATACAGCGTCCCGCACCTGCTGAAACTCGGCGGCGTCAAAGAACTCCGGATACGCGGCGGCGTCCGGGCCCGCGGCGCGGGCGGGGATGGCTAAGGAAAAACAGACCGGAAAGGCCAACATAAGTGCAAAAAAATTTGCTTTTACCGCAGTTTTCATAAATAGACCCCCGCAATTGTTAATAAATGGCGTAAACAGTTTGGTCATAAATCCTGGTATTGTAACTTCCGTTACAAAAAGAGTTGTAGGTACAATGATGCGAAATATCCTCCCAAGGATCATAATAATCAATGTAGCAATTACTTCCGGATAAATTATCAGTGAACTGTGTCATATAGACCACAACCATGTGTCCGCCTGTTCGTTTTCCATTCGTATAATATCCTCCCGCAGCTTGTACAGGATAACCGTGTGCTATACTGTCTACAAATTTTGAAAAACTCCATACTCCCTCAATACTATCGAATTTGACTTTATCATAGGCCACATACTGGGAACCACCAGCACTTTCAGCTAAAGTACCGCTTTTCTCATTGGGATATGGATTAGCGAGTGTCCCTTTGTAACGGGACACAACATCAAATTGAGTGCGATTAGTAGATGGATAAACTGCTTTGCCAACTATCTCAGCGCAAGCTGCCCAACACCATTTGGATTTGGCTTGTTTAACCCCGGTAATAGGTACACTATCTGTTTGTACTGTTGCGAAGGCCATAGGGCACAGCACTGATATGACAAGCGTAAAACAAATACCAGTTTGCAGCAATTTTTTCCATAATTTCATACTAAAAAATCATCCTTTCGCATGGTAAATTGTGCATGTGTTTTTCATATCTGATGATATTGTATATATTCGAAATCAAAATGTCAATATATAATTCGTAAAATTCAACCACGATCAGGCGCGGGCCCTATTTGTCCAGCCGCTGGTGGCAGTGGGGGCAGAAGGGGATGCCTTTGCCCAGGTCCCAGCCCAGGTACTCCCCGCAGTGGGGGCAGCGCCAGTGGGAAAAATTGTAGGCAATGAAGACAAAAAACAAGACGACGCCCGCGGCCACAAAAAGAAGGGCGGCTGCTGCTGAGCCGGAGACCAATATCCCGCCCGTCAAAAGGGACAGCGCCATGGCCCCCAGCAGGGCAAGCATCACCTTTTTTTCCTGTTTCAGCTTCATAGGCGGCTCCTTCCCCGGCGTTGCCTATTCAAAATCCTCCAGCCTGTGTCCGCAGCGGGGGCAGTAGAGGGGCTTGGCATCAACGCGGCCCAGGCGCTCGCCGCAGTGGGGGCAGCGCCACAGCTTCCAGGCGGCGGCAGCGTATGCCGCAAGCGGGATCAGGAACAGCGGGATGGAGCCCGCCCAGGGCAGCCCCAGCAGCGCCGGCAGGAACGCGGCGAGGATGACGGCGGCAAGGAGGGCATACAGCAGGTATTTTACTTGGTTGAGATTCATGGTCCCGCTCCTTTCACGTCAAGCCGTAACGACTCAAAACCGCCTGGAACCAGTCCGGCAGGGGGGCCTCCACCGTCAGACGCTCCCCGGTGGACGGGTGGGTGAAGGTGAGCTGCGCCGCATGGAGGCACTGGCCCGCAAGGCCGGGGACGGGCTTCTTGGCCCCGTACACCGTGTCCCCCAGCAGGGGGTGGCCGATGTGGGCCAGGTGCACCCGGATCTGGTGGGTGCGGCCCGTCTCCAGGCGGCAGGTGAGGTGGGTGCAGCCGTTTTGCGCGTCCACCACCTGCCAGTGGGTGACCGCTTCCCGGCCGTCCGGCGTGACCGCCATGCGCTTGCGGTCGGTCTTGTGCCGCCCGATGGGGGCGGAGACGGTGCCGCTGTCCTCCCGGAACGCCCCCACCGCCACGGCGTGGTACAGCCGGAACAGGGAGTGGTCCTGCAATTGGGCGGCCAGGGACAGGTGGGCGCGGTCGTTTTTCGCCGCGATGATGAGCCCCGAGGTGTCCCGGTCGATGCGGTGGACGATGCCGGGGCGCAGCTCCCCATTGATGCCGGAGAGGGAATTTTTGCAGTGGTATAACAGCGCGTTGACCAGGGTGCCGTCGGGATGGCCCGGGGCGGGGTGCACCACCATGCCCACCGGTTTGTTCACCACGATCACGTCGCCGTCCTCATAGGCGATCTCCAGGGGGATGTCCTGGGGGATGAGATCCGCCGGTTGGGGCTGGGGGGGCGCGATTAGAAGCTGATCCCCAGGCTGGAGCCTGGCGTTTTTTTTCAGGGGCCTGCCGTTTAACGTCACCCGGCCCTCCTCCAGCCAGCGTACTGCCGCCGAGCGGGTCAGCCCGTCCAGGGCGGCGGACAGCACCGCGTCCGCCCGGCCCGGCTCAGGTACCGTCAGGGGGAAGCTCACCGGCTCCATCGGCCTCGCCCTCCTTTTTCTCATCCCGGCCTACGTACAGCATTACGTACAGGAACAGCAGCGGCACGCCCACGGTGATGCAGCAGTCGGCCAAGTTGAACACGGCGAACTCCATGAACACGGTCTGGAACATGTCGGTGACATAGCCGAACACGGCCCGGTCAATGAGGTTGCCCATTCCCCCCGCCAGCACCAGGGCGGCGGCCCACCGGCCCAGGGCGTTCTTGAAAAAGCCCTTCACGATGAGCCGGCACATCACCAGCACCACCACCGCCGAGATGAGGGTGAGCAGCCAAGTGTGCTGCCGCAGGAGGGAGAAGGCCGCGCCGGTGTTCTGGACGTAGGTCAGGTCCAGGACGTGGGGAATAAAGGGGAGCGAGCCGCCCAGGGGGATGTGGGCGCGGACGAGGTATTTCACCAGTTGGTCGAGGGCCGCCAGGGCGGCGGCGAGGATGGCGTAAAACATGGGATCAGCCTTTCTGTGTCAGATGTTATAATCGCGGTAGGTATTTTGCAGATTTGCCAGCGCGGTATACAATTCCGTCGGGTAAATCATATCCCAATCCCAGCATTTGAAGGGGACACAAAAGGCAAGCAGATGCCGCAGGCCGGGATCCGCTGGGATATCGCCGGACAGCACGGTTTCCCGGAGTTTTTGCAGATCGGGCAAAACCACGTCCTCGATCTGATACTGGGTGGCCTCGCTGGAGTAGCCCGCCGCCTTTTCCTGCTCGCACAGGGCAATGCAGCGGTCGATCATGTCCAGCAGGTCAGCCTGCTTCATGGGTGCGCACCTTCTCTAAAAAAATAACTGCCAGGGCCAAAGCCCTGACAGTTATTATAGCACGGTTTTTCTTATTTGGAAAGGGCCTCGTGGATGGCCTTTGCCGCCGTCCTGCCCGCGCCGAAGGCGCCGTTGAGCCAGATGATCATAAAACCGGCCTCTCTCTCAGTCTTTTGCAAAAAATCAGCTCGTACCCCTCGCCGGGGGGCAGGAAGCCGCCCACGGCTACATAACCCAGCCTGTTGTAAAAATGCTGGGCGCACTCGCCGGCCTGGGTGGAGGTCATGAGGGTTTCATAGCCTGCCTGGGTCATCCGCGCCTCCCAGCGGGCCATGAGCGCCCGCCCAAGGCCCCGTCCCTGGTGGGCGTCCAGAACATAGAGCAGGTTTAGAAAGGGGGTGTTGTCCCAGAACAGGTTCCAGCGCAGCCAGCCCGCAAGCGCCCCCTGTTCCTCCGCGACGTATACCCGGCCCAGCCGGACGCTGGTCTCCAGCTCGGCCTCAGAGATATGGCGGTCCAGGAGGGAAAGGGCGGGGAGGTCGCCCGGGTCCGCTGTCCTAATGTTTGTCAAAATTGGATACCCAGCTCTCGGCATTTCTTCTGCGCCAGATCATGGCCCTGCTCCGCCGCCCGGCGCCACCAGTGCTTCGCCCGCTCCAGGTCGGGCGCGGTCCCGGTGCCCTCCGCATAGAAGCAGCCCAGGTTATACTGCGCGTCCCAGTCGTCGTGTTCGGCGGCCCGTTTCGTCCAGGCAAACACCTGGGACAGATCCTTTTCCACGCCTAAGCCCTCGTGGTAGAAATACCCCACCTGGCACTCCGCCAGGGGATAACCGCCCTCGGCCAGCGCCAAGTGGCCCTGGAAGCACGTTTCATACTGCTCTGTGTTGAAATACGCCGCAATGAGGCGGTTACATTCATCCAATTCCCTGCATGGCTGATAATAACTCATGGAGTATTTCCTCTCATTAAAAATAACTGCCAGGGCTGAAAACCCTGGCAGTCATTATATCACACCTTTTACTTCTTGGAAAGGGTCTCGTGGATGGCTTTCGCCGCCGTCTTGCCTGCGCCCATGGCCAGGATCACCGTGGCCGCGCCGGTGACGGCGTCGCCGCCGGCGTACACGTTCTCCCGGCTGGTGAGGCCGTTCTCATCGGCAATGATGCCGCCCCACTTCTCGGTTTCAAGCCCCTGGGTGGTGGACTTGATCAGCGGGTTGGGGCTGGTGCCCAGGGCCATGATCACGCAGTCCAGGGGAATCTCAAACTCGCTGCCTTTCTTCACGATGGGGCGGCGGCGGCCGGAGGCGTCGGGCTCGCCCAGCTCCATCTCCACGCAGCGGATGCCCGCCACGGAGCCGTTTTTGGGGTCCCTGGGGTCGTCCGGGTTGTGGTGGCCCAGGATCTCGGTGGGGTTGGTGAGGGTCTTGAAGATGATGCCCTCCTCCTTGGCGTGCTCCACCTCCTCCGCCCGGGCGGGGAGCTCCTTCTCGGAGCGGCGGTAGACGATGTACACCTCGGCCCCCAGGCGCTTGGCGCACCGGGCCGCGTCCATGGCCACGTTGCCGCCCCCGACAACCGCCACGGTGGTGCTGTGCTGGATGGGGGTGTCCGCCCCATCTTTGTAGGCCTTCATCAGGTTGATGCGGGTGAGGAACTCGTTGGCGGAGTATACGCCCTTCAAATTCTCGCCGGGTATGTTCATAAACTTGGGCAGGCCCGCGCCGGAGCCGATGAACACCGCCTCGAAGCCGAACTCCTCCTTCAGCTCGTCGATGGTAATGCAACGTCCAATGACCATATTCGTCTCTACCTTCACACCCAGCTCCTTGAGGGTGTCCACTTCTTTTTGCACGATGGACTTGGGCAGGCGGAACTCCGGGATGCCGTACACCAGCACGCCCCCCGCCAGGTGCAGGGCCTCGAACACGGTGACGTCATAGCCCTTCTTGGCGAGATCCCCGGCGCAGGTCAGCCCCGCGGGGCCGGAGCCGATCACCGCCACCTTGTGGCCGTTGGGGGCGGGGGGGACGGCCTTGTCCGTGGCGTTGGCGTTGTGCCAGTCGGCCACGAACCGCTCCAAACGGCCGATGCCCACCGGCTCGTTCTTGATGCCCCGGACGCACTTGGCCTCGCACTGGCTCTCCTGGGGGCAGACCCGGCCGCACACGGCGGGCAGGGCGGAGTCCTGGGCGATGATCTGGTAGGCCGCCTCAAAGTCTCCCTCCGCCACCTTGGCGATGAACTCAGGGATGTGGATCTGCACCGGGCACCCGGCCACGCAGGGCATATTCTTGCAGTTCAGGCAGCGCTGGGCCTCGTCCATGGCCTGCTCCCGGGTGTAGCCCAGGGCCACCTCGTTGAAGTTTGTGGCCCGCACCACGGGGTCCTGGTGGGGCATGGGGTTTTTGTCTGGTCTCATGTTGGGCATCTTATTTTACCTCCTGGCGGAACAGATTGCAGGCCTCCTCATAGGCGTGCCGCTCGAAGTCCTTGTACATGGCGCCGCGGACCATGGCCTCGTCGAAGTCCACCTTGTGGCCGTCGAACTCCGGGCCGTCCACGCAGGCGAACTTGGTCTCGCCCCCCACGCTCAGCCGGCAGCCGCCGCACATCCCGGTGCCGTCGATCATGATGGGGTTCATGGACACCACCGTGGGGATGTCGTATTTCTTGGTGAGCTCACACACGAATTTCATCATGATCACCGGGCCGATGGCGATGACCCGGTCGTACTGGGCCCCCGCCTCGATCTGCTCTTTCAGCAGGTCTGTCACCAGGGCTTTTTTGCCGCAGGAGCCGTCGTCGGTGCCGATGATGAGCTGGGTGGAGGCGGCCTTGAACTCGTCCTCCAGGATCACCAGGTCCTTGTTCCGGAAGCCAACGATGAGATCCACGTGGCAGCCTACATCGTGGAGCTTCTTTGCCACGGGGTAGGCGATGGCGGTGCCCACGCCGCCGCCCACCACGGCAACCCGCTTCAAGCCCTCGGTCTCGGTGGCCCGGCCCAGGGGACCCACGAAGTCCTGGAGGAAGTCGCCCTCCTCTTTGTGGTTCAGCTTTTCCGTGGTTCCGCCCACGATCTGGAAGATGATGGTGACGGTGCCCGCCTCCCGGTCGTAGGCGGCGATGGTCAGGGGGATGCGCTCCCCCTCCTCGTCCACCCGGAGGATGATAAACTGCCCCGGCTCCGCCTTGCGGGCCACGGCGGGGGCCTCCACCTCCATCAGGGTGACGGTGGGGTTGAGCACCCGTTTTTTCACAATGCGATACATAGGCGTCCCTTCTTTCCGGAGTTTGGGGCGGCAATGCCGCCCATATTTATATGGAATAGTTTATCATGATTATCAGGGGCAGTCAATTTGCTTTCGAGGAAATAGCTGTACAAAAAAGCACCAATTGACTTGATTTTTGCATAGCTTTCATACAATCAAGGCATACTTACCCAAAAGGAGGCGGGTGTGTGGGTGTTTTTGGCATGAAAAAAGGGGCGCCGCCCCCCCATCCCCGGCGGGAACCGCGGTACGACCTGCCGCTGACGGCGGACGCCGTCGCCGGGGTGTTTGACCGGTGCGCCGACTTCAACCGGCGCACCCTCTACCTGAACAACGACCCCGGACGGCAGGTGGAGATGCTGTTTATCGCCGGGCAGGTGCGCAATGAGCGGGCGTGCGACTATGTGCTGCGCCCCCTCACCCAGAATGAGGCGCTGCGGGACGCCCCGGACATGGACACCGCCTTCGACCTGATGGAGAAGGGCGGGCTGTACTCCCTGGTGGTGAACAGCCGGGACACCGCCGACCAGGTGATCTTCGACCTGATCGACGGCTCGGTAGCCCTGTTTTTCCCGGGAAAAGCCAAAGTGCTTACCCTGTCCGCCGGGACGGAGGAGAAGCGCTCCGTGTCCAACCCGGAAAACGAGCCGGACGTGAAGGGGGCCAGGGATTCCTTTGTGGAGAGCCTGCGCACCAACACCTCCCTGGTGCGCAGGCGCTTTCGCGCCCCGGAGCTGAAAATCGAGGAGCAGGTGGTGGGGCGGCAGTCCCTCACCCCGGTGGACGTACTCTATGTGGACGGCATCGCCGACCCGGACCTGGCGGCGCAGGTAAAGGCCAAGCTGGAGCAGATCGACATCGACGCGCTGCTCATGACGGGAAGCCTGGAGCAGTATGTCACGCAGGAGCGGGGGACGGCGTTCCCTCTCACCGCCTACACCGAGCGGCCGGACCGGTTCTGCACCGGCTTGGCGGAGGGGCGGGTGGGGGTGATTGTGGACGGCATCCCCATGGGCTGGCTGTTTCCCGCCACCCTGGACAGCTTTTTCCGCACCGGTCAGGACCGGAGCAGCGGCTGGGCTGTGGCGGGGGCGCTGTCGGTGCTGCGCTATGTGTGCATGTTGGTGACGCTGTTCCTGCCGGGGCTGTATGTGGCGGCGGTTCTGTTCTGTCCGGAGCTCATCCCGGTGAAGCTCACGCTATCCATCATCGCCGCCAAGGCGGACGTGCCCTTTTCCACGCTGACGGAGGTGCTGGTGATGCTGCTGGCCTTTGAGGTGCTCCAGGAGGCGGGGCTGCGCCTGCCCTCCTCCGTGGGGCAGACGGTGTCCATCCTGGGCGGCCTGGTGGTGGGGTCGGCGGCGGTGGAGGCCAAGCTGGTGTCCCCCGCTGTGCTGGTGGTGGTGGCGATTGCGGGCATCGCGGGGTACACCGCGCCCAGCCAGGATTTCGCTGGGGCGCTGCGCCTGTGGCGGTTTGGGCTGACCGTTGCCGGCGGGCTGTTGGGCCTGGTGGGGCTGGCCGTGGCGGGGACCGCACTGGTGTACCGCCTGGCTCTGCTGGAGACCTTCGGGGTGGCCTATCTCACCCCCTTTGCCTCCAACGCGGGGCGGCAGAAGGAGGGGCATACGGTGCTCCGGGAGCCGCTTCCGGAGGTCAAGACCCGGCCGGATTATCTGAACACGGAGAACAGGAGGAACCAGGGGTGAGGAAATGGCTGCTGGTGATCATCGGGCTGGCGGTGCTGCTGGCCGGGGGACGCCCCGCCCCCAAAGAGCCGGAGGGGTTGGCGCTGGTCCGGGTGCTGGGGGTGGACGGGTCCGGGCCGGTGGTGCTCACGGCGGTGTGCGGAGGGGAGGATCAGGCCGACCAGAGCCGGGGACAGTGCGCCGGGACGGATTTTGACGACGCGCTGGCGGGGCTGCCTTGGTCGGGGAAGGAGGAGCTGTCCCTCACCAGCGTGTCCTGGCTGATCGTAAGCCGGGACGTGGAGCTGGACGGGGTGCTGGCCGCCGCCCTGCGGAACCCGGAGCTGGGGGCGGCGGCCACGGTATGGCTGGCGGAGGAGGGCGCGGCGGGTCTGCTGGGGCTGTGCGCCGACCCGGCGTCCGCCTTGGAGCTGCTGGAGCGGCGGGGCATCCAGGCCCCTACGGTGGTGCAGGCACTGGCGGCGCTGGAGGACGGGACGCTGACCCTGCCCCTGCTCGCCGGGGCGGAGGACGGCCCGGCGCTGCTGGATTGGGAGGAATGGTCATGAAAAGCGGGAAGATTTCTCCCCGGCAGGCAGCGGTGGCGGTGCTGGTGGGCGGGCTGTCCGCTGGCGCGGCCGCGGCGGGGCGGGCAGACTGGCGGTGGATGCTGGCCTGCGTGCCCGCGGGGCTGCTGGCCGGATGGCTGCTGCTACGCCGGGTGGGGCGCAGGCCGCTGAATCCGGCGCTGAACGCGCTGTACGGGGTATGGGCCGCTGTGCTGATGGCCCAGGCGTTCACTCGGATTGCGGGACGGCTGCAAGATATGTGGGGCGCGCCGTGGGCCATGGCCCTGGCGGCCCTGCCCCTGCTGTGGATGGGCTGGGGAAAGGCGGCCGCCTTTTTCCGAGCGGCGGAGATCCTCTGGCTGGCGGTGCTGACGGTCACGGCGGCCATCCTCCTGCTGGGCGCGCCCAGGCTGAATTGGCAGTGGGCTCTGGAGCCGCGGGGGAGCTGGGGGGAATCCCTGGCCGCTGGGGGGCTCATCCTGTCCACGGGGCTGTTTGTGCTGCCATACCTATATAAAATAGAGCCGGAACCGGGGGGGACCCACCGGGGGCTGGTGTGGCTGGGAGCGCTGGGTGTGCTTTCCGCCGCGCTGTCCATGCTGACGGCGGGTCTGCTGGGCCCGACGGCGGGCCAGGTGGACAACCCGTTCTTTACCGCGGCGGGCTTGCTGGGGGAGAGCGCCCGGCTGGAAGGGCTGATATCCGCGCTGTGGCTGCTCCCCGACCTGACGTTGATCGGGCTGTTGTCCCGGACATGGGGGGAGGGCCCCCGGCCCGCGTTGGCGGTAGCGGTTGCGCTGGGGGCCGCTTTGACCGGGGCTGTGGGGGCGCTGCCGGCCTGGGCGCCCGCGGCGGGGTGCCTGGCGCTATCCGCGCTGACGGCGGTACTGCCCGCAGGAGGGAACAAATAGTGGTTGGCGAGGCGGGGGAACGGCATATTTTGTGGTCGCGGAATCAATGAAAAAAAGAGGCGAAAAAATATGAAATAAGTGTTGACAAAGGGGGGAATGATTTGGTATAGTAACGAAGCGCTCATCGGAGCGGGAGAGCTTTCAGGAACCGGGAGAAAAATTTCGCCGGAGATTGAAAAAAGCTCTTGACAGCGAGCCGAGGGTGTGGTAAGATGAGAAAGTTCGCGAGGGCGCGGCACGGAGGAGAGCTCAACGGGGAAGGCGAAAGGAAT
>CAJULZ010000054.1 GCA_910587205.1 uncultured Oscillospiraceae bacterium | reverse complement strand
CTTTTCCCTATCCCAGGCAAGCCCTTTTCATGATTATTTAGTTGCCAACTTAATAGCTCGCCGCTGATCCGCCGGGCCGTCTGCCGGGCGGAATCCATGGCGTAGCTCAGGTTGCGGTTTTCAATCTGCCGTCTGTTCATGGAGGAATACCATTGGAACAACAGGCAGATTGCCGCCAGCAGAACGCAGGTGTACAGCACGTTTTTCCAGGTTTTCTTCGGGGTACGCATAGAAATCTCCTCCATCCGCCTTTTGCGTTCCATCCAGACCGCCCGCGCGGCCCCCAAGGGCTTGTTCCGGCCCCCGCCGGCAATCACGCCGCGCCCCTCTCCGCCATAGGATAACTTGCGGACCGTCTATGGGCGGCCTGCGCGGGAAAGGAGCAAATCAATATGTACGAGACTTTGTGCTTATCCGCCCTCCCTGAAGGGGAGAGCGCTTATGTCACCCAGGTCAACGCGGGCCCGGCCATGGACCGGCGGCTCACCGATCTGGGCCTGGTGCGGGGCACCCGAGTGACCTGCGTGCTGCGCAGCCCCGCCGGCGACCCCTGTGCCTATCTCATCCGGGGCGCGCTCATCGCCCTGCGCCGGTCGGACGCGGACGGGGTGGTGCTGGAGCGCCAGGCCCAGGGGGCGCCCGCCCGGGCGGTTGCCACATGAACCGCATCGCCCTGGCCGGCAACCCCAACGTGGGCAAATCCACCCTGTTCAACGCGCTCACCGGCCTGCGCCAGCACACGGGGAACTGGGCGGGCAAGACGGTGGCCACCGCCCAGGGGGAGTACCATTGGCAGGGGGAGGACTACCAGCTCATCGACCTGCCGGGGACCTACTCCCTGGCCGCCCACTCCCAGGAGGAGGCAGTGGCCCGCGACTTTATCCGCAGCGGCCAGGCGGACGGCGTGGTGGTGGTGTGCGACGCCACCTGCCTGGAACGCAACCTCATCCTGGTGCTCCAGGTGCTGGAGCTGACGGGCCGGGTTCTGGTGTGCGTCAACCTGATGGATGAGGCGGAGCGGCTTGGTATCGCCGTGGACCTGCCCGCCCTGTCCCAGCGTCTGGGCGTGTCGGTGGTGGGGGTGTCCGCCGGGCGGGAAACGGGGCTGGACGCCCTGCGGGACGCCGTCGCCGAGCTGGTGCGGACGGACGCCGCCGCCGCGCCGGAGCGCGCCCCCCAGGAGCGGGTGGGGCTGGCCGAGCGGTACGCCGCCCAGGTGGTGCGCAGCGAGAACGCCCAGCGCCGGCGGCGCCAGCAGCGCCTGGACCGTTTACTTACCTCCAAGAGCACCGGCATCCCGCTGATGCTGCTGCTGTTCGGGCTGGTGGTGTGGCTGACGGTGGCGGGGGCCAACCTCCCCTCCGCCCTGCTCACCCAGCTGTTCGCCCAGATCGGGAATACCCTGGACGCCTGGCTGTCCCCCGCCCCGGCGTGGCTGCGGGGGCTGCTGCTGGACGGGGTATACCGGGTGACCGCCTGGGTGGTGGCGGTGATGCTGCCCCCCATGGCCATCTTCTTCCCCCTGTTCACCCTCTTGGAGGACCTGGGCTACCTGCCCCGGGTGGCCTTCGTCATGGACCACGCCTTCCAAAAGGCCAAAACCTGCGGCAAGCAGTGCCTGACCATGTGTATGTCCCTGGGGTGTAACGCCTGCGGCGTCACCGGCTGCCGCATCATCGACAGCCCACGGGAGCGGCTCATCGCCATCCTGACCTCCTCCCTGGTGCCCTGCAACGGAAAATTCCCCACCCTCATCGCCCTGATCACCCTGTTTTTCGTGGGCGGGCGGGGCGGTCTGCTGGCCTCGGCGGAGGGGGCGGCGCTGCTGCTGGGCACGCTGGTACTGGGCGTGATGGGAACGCTGGCCTGTTCCCGCCTGCTCTCCGCCACGGTGCTGAAGGGGATGCCCTCCTCCTTCGCCCTGGAGCTCCCCCCCTTCCGGAAGCCCCGGGTGGGACAGGTTATCGTCCGCTCCATGCTGGACCGCACCCTGTTTGTGCTGGGGCGGGCGGTGTCGGTGGCGGCCCCGGCGGGGGCGGTGATCTGGCTGACAGCCAACCTCACCATCGGGGACGCCTCCCTTCTGGCCCACTGCACCGGGTTCCTGGACCCCTTTGCCCGCTGGTTCGGGCTGGACGGGGTGATCCTCATGGCCTTCCTCCTGGGCTGGCCGGCCAACGAAATCGTCCTGCCGGTGATGCTCATGGCCTACCTGTCCACCGGCAGCCTGGTGGAGTTCGACGACCTGGCGGCGCTGGGGCAGCTGTTGGGGCAGCAGGGCTGGACATGGCTCACCGCCGCGTGCACCATGCTGTTCTCCCTGTTCCACTGGCCCTGCTCCACCACCTGCCTGACCATCTACAAGGAGACGGGCAGCGTAAAATGGACTGCGCTGTCGGTGGCCCTGCCCACGGCGCTGGGGCTGGGGCTGTGCCTATGCCTGACGGCGGCGGCACGGCTGCTGGGGCTGGCATAAAACGCAGCCGCGGCGGGGCCATCCCGCCGCGGCTGTCTTTTTGCCCGCAGCGCGCTGTGCCGATCCCCGGGGCGCGCAGCCGCCGCGGGGACCGCACGGTCTATCAACCCGCGGTACCGTTTACCCTTTCCCCGGCTTGGGCAGCCGGTTCTGTTCCTGGGTCTGGGCCCAAAGCTGCATCCCCGTCACCAGCATAAAGGTGGACACCGCCGGGGACACCAGGGCGTGGCCCGCGATGGTGGAAATAGCGAAACCAATCAGCACGCTGTACAGCGCCGTGCAGTAATCCAGGCTGGACAGGCGCTGGCCTGACCGCTTGAAAAACTGGACAATGGCGTAGCCAATGAAGGCCAGGTACGGCCCGCAGTACACGGCGAAGCCGATGATCCCATGGCGGACAAGGATGCCCAGGGGGTCCATCTCCACCATGAACTCGATGCTCCGGCTGTAGGCGGCGCAGTCGGCGTAGCCGATGCCCAGCAGCTTGGCCAGCACCCCGCCCTCGGTGTACACCTGGATGCTGGGGGAGGCGCTGAGCAGGCGGCGGCTGAGGATCTGGTCCACCCGCTCCCAGGTCTCGTTTTCCTGGAGCAGGGCTTTCAGCCACGTGCCCTCGCTGGCTTTCTGGATCTCCTCGCCCCAGGAGATGAGACGCAGCTCGGAGTCCTCGTCCATGATCTCCAGATAGATGTTGTTCAAGTAGTCCCGCAGGGGCGAGCGGAAGAACATCCCGATCACCACCGCGCACAGCACGCCCAGCACAACGGTCTGGACCAGCAGCGTTTTGGAGCGCTCCCGCACCAGCGCCGCCGCCGCCCACACAAAGGCGGCCACGCAGTACAGGGCGGTGACGGCAAACACGATCTTGGTGCCGATAAAGTTGGCGCTCACCGCCACGGCGGCCAGCGTCCACACGGCCAGCGCACCCTTCCACCACGTCTTTTTCGTAACGGCGGCCAGCGCTCGGACGCACAGGCAGACGGTGAACGGCGCGGTGAGGGCGATGATGCAGCTCACCTCGTTGGCGGCGAAAAACCAACCGTTGAAGCCGTTGCTGGAATTGGCATAGGAGACGTTGCTGGTACCGGTGAGCAGGGCCACCAGGATGACGCTGGCGTACAGCCCCCCCGCCACGCCGATCATGCCGGTCGTCACCGTGAATCCGTACTGCTTATAAATACAGTACAGGAATACCAGCACAAAGGGGGCGAAGAAGGTCTTCACCACCTCGGGCACGTTGGCGATGCACAGGGAAAAGCCGCCTATGCTGAGCATGTACAGCATGAACAGCGCCAGATAGCCCACCAGCGCGCCGATGTAAACCATGGCCCGCTTTTTCCCAGGGAACCGGCTGACAAGCACCGCGTAGAGGACGCAGGCCACCATGAACAGCGAGCGCACCGCAACCCCGGCGGTGACGGGGTGCCCCGCGTTGGCCCCCAGCGAGGTGAGCACATCGATCAGCGGCTGGCAGAGGATATAGACGCCCAGGACCAGCATCAGCTTTTCCCGGGAAAATTTTTCAAGTTTTGCGCGCAGATCCATAATCAGAAAACAACCTTTCCCTATCAAACCCTAAGAGGCTGTATTCGCAGCTTCAAACGCCGGGGCAGCCGCCCGGATTGTCGAAACCACAGCTTATCCAGTATAATATAGTGGGGTGGAGATTGCAATAAAAAATGTCTAAGGAGAATGTAAACATTTTGAAAAGAGAAGCGCGAGCGTAGGCTGGCAGGGCCGGATGGACCGCAGCGAGGACGAGCGCAGGCCCGCGCAGCGGGCCGCAGACCAGTCCGAGACGGAGGGAAGCCGGCCCGTCAAGCCAGCCCAACGCGAGCGTGACAATGAAGAAGCGCGAGCGTAGGCCGGCAGGGCCGGATGGACCGCAGCGCGGCCAATCGAGAACCCGGTAAGCCCGCATTCAGCCGGCTGATCTTTCACCCCTCTTGTCCATGATAAATTGTTCCAAATTCATTCTATGGTTGTATTTTACGAAAGCCGCTCTATCCTTTTTATTGTGATTTCGTTCATATCAAGACCATTCAGTGCGGCAAAGGAAACAGCATAGTGTATCACATCTGCCAGTTCATTCCCCAGCTGAGGCTGTAAGTCCTCACTGCCAGACGATTTTCTTCCCGCTTTCTTAATTTAGCGCTTCGGCAACCTCGCCGATTTCTTCTACGAGTTTCATAAATAAGCTCTGGTCGATTCCGCCACGACTATGGTGGTCAAGCAAATATGCTTCCAATTTTTCTATTGTCACTTTCATCATACGGTTCCTTCCAAGTTGGGATTTTCCGGTGCTCTATTATAAAGCACCGCCCGCTGAAAAGCAACCGTATCTCTTGCAGGCATTCTCTTCCCATGGCAGGCCGCCCAAAGGCGGCAGAAAACCGCCGCCGTGTCCATGGCACGGCGGCGGTCCCCAATCCTATCGTTACAGCGCCGCCTTGACCTCCCCCACCATGTCCGTCTTCTCCCACGGCAGGTCCAGTTCGGGCCGGCCGAAGTGACCGTAGGCGGCGGTCTGGCGGTAGATGGGCCGCCGCAGGCCCAGCCGGTTGATGATGGCCGTGGGCCGCAGGTCGAACACCTTGTCCACCGCCGCCTCCAGCGCCTCATCGGACACCGTGCCGGTGCCGAAGGTGTCCACCCGGACGGACACCGGCCGGGCCACGCCGATGGCGTAGGCAAGCTGCACCTGGCACTTGTCCGCCAGCCCTGCGGCCACGATATTCTTGGCCACCCACCGGGCGGCGTAGGCGGCAGAGCGGTCCACCTTCGTGGGGTCCTTGCCGGAGAACGCGCCGCCGCCGTGGGGCGCGGTGCCGCCGTAAGTATCCACGATGATCTTCCGCCCGGTGAGGCCGGAGTCCCCCTGGGGCCCGCCCACCACAAACCGGCCGGTGGGGTTGACCAGAATGCGGGTGTTTTCGTCCAGCAGACCGGCCGGGATGGTGGGCTTTACCACCAGCTCGATCATGTCGGCGCGGATCTGCTCCAAGGTGGCCTCGGGGGCATGCTGGGTGGACAGCACCACCGTATCCACCCGGACGGGCTTGCCGTCCGCGCCATACTCCACCGTGACCTGGCTCTTGCCGTCGGGCCGGAGATAGTCCACCAGCTTGTCCTTGCGCACCTGGGCCAACCGCTGGGCCAGCTTGTGGGACAGGGAGATGGCCAGCGGCATCAGCTCCTCCGTCTCGGTGCAGGCATAGCCGAACATCATGCCCTGGTCCCCCGCGCCGTTATCCAAACCGTCGTCCAGGGAGCCTTCCTTGGCCTCCAGGGCCTTGTCCACACCCAGGGCGATGTCGGGGGACTGCTCGTCGAGGTTGGTGATGACGGCGCAGCTGTCGCCGTCAAAGCCGTACTTGGCCCGGTCGTAGCCGATATCCCGGATGACCTGCCGGGCAATCTTGGGTATGTCCACATAGCAGGAGGTGCTGATCTCCCCCATGATGTGGACAAGGCCGGTGGACACCGCGGTCTCGCAGGCCACGCGGGCGTTGGGGTCCTTCTCGATGATGGCGTCCAGGATGGCGTCGGAGATCTGGTCGCACACCTTGTCGGGATGGCCCTCCGTGACGGACTCAGAGGTGAACAAACGTTTTGCCATAATATTTTCTCCTTTCTTCTGCGGGAGGAATTGAGGGCTGAAAAAGCCCCCCGCCGGAATGGCGGGGGGCAGGATGGTCCAGGTCATTCCTCATCTCGCGTTTCCGCCGGACTTGGCACCTTGCAATGCAGGTTGCCGTGGTTTCATCGGGCCGGTCCCTCCGCCACTCTTGATAAGGGTTATTCAGTTGTCAGCTTTATTATATCACGTAGGCGGCGCATGTCAAGGAACAATCCGCAAAAAACGTAAAAAACTGTTCCGGGCTCCTCCCCTCCGCCGCAGCCGTGAAGATCCTGCAAGATGCAAGATCTTCCGGCCCGTCCGGACCCCTGCCGGGCTCGTCCCCCGCGGGAAACAATCTTCCCGCCAGGGGCCGGCGCTCAGGAGGCGGTATAGGGCGCCCAGTCCAGGCGGATGAAGAAGTCCCTCCCGTGGCGGCAGACGGGGCAGACCTGGGGCGCCAGGGAGGCTTTGACGATCTCGCCGCAGTTCAGGCACATCCACAGGGTTTCGCCGTCGCTGTTGAACAGCTTTTCCCGCTCCAGCCAGTCCGCGAGCTGGCCGAACCGGTCGCCGTGGATCTTCTCAATCCCGGCGATGAGCTCAAACTGTCCGCCGATCAGGTCGAACCCCTCCTGGTGGGCAATCTCCGCGAAGGCGGCGTAGTCATGCTCATATTCCTGGTACTCGTTGTGCCGGGCGGCTTTCAGCAGGTCCAGGGTTTTGTCCGACAGGTCGATGGGGTAATTGCCGTCGATGGAGATGTTGCGCCCCGCGGAGGGCAGCAGCAGGTCATAGAACACCTTGGCGTGGGCCCGCTCCTGGTCGGCGGTGAACTCGAACACCCGGGCCACCACCTCCAGCCGCTCTTTCCGGGCGGCGGAGGCGGCGAAGGTATAGCGGTTCCGGGCCTGGCTCTCCCCGGCAAAGGCGCGCATCAGATTTTCCCGGGTGCGGCTTTCCATAAAGTCTACATTGCCCTTGTGGTAGTTTTGATAGGCGTTTGGCATTTTGTTCCCTCCAAATGTATTGGTGAAAACAGTATGCCCCGTTTGAAAAAAAATTTGCATGGTGTCCGCCCTTTGGGATATAGGGTGAAGTCGACACACAAAGATAGGGATGATAATATTAGGGCTGATATAGTTATGATTGGAGGGGCTTCGCGGAATATGTGCCGTCAAAGCTGATCTCAGAAAATGATGGGGGCAACACCATAGCCGTTGTCTCCCATGGCGGTATGATCAATCAGCTGTACCGTGTGCTTTTCAGGCTGCCGGTGGACTCGGAATTCCGCTTCCATACAGGTGATGCGGGGATTCACGAATGGGTTGTGGATAAAAACTCCCGCATAGTAGTCAGGGCAAATTACATGCCCCACAGCATATAAATGTCAGAATGGGCAGTTATCCATCATGGGTAGCTGCCCATTCCATTACCGGGAGGCCTGCCCGCAAACCCGATGGCCCGTTGTCACCCACCTGCCCAAAGGGGAATACACTGGATTGATGACGAGAGGGCCGGGGCGGCCCGGACAGGAGGTTTATCATGCTGCGGGCAAAAAACATCTGGGTGGTGGGGGGCGACCCCCGGCAGGCGGCGCTGGCCGGCCTGCTGGCCGACGACGGCCACAGCGTACATACCTACGCGCTGGAGCAGGGGGAGGGCATGGCGTGCGAACCCTCCCTGGCGGGGGCGGACCGGGCGGACTGCGTGGTGCTGCCCCTCCCGGCGGCGGGGCCGGATGGCGGGCTGAACGCCCCCCTGTCGGCGGGACGGTGCGGGCTGGACGAGGTGCTGGACGCGCTACGCCCCGGCCAGCTGGTGTGCGCCGGGATGGCCGGGGAACGCCTGCGGGCCCAGGCGGAGAGGCGGGCACTTATGCTGCGGGACTATTTTGCCCGGGAGGAGCTGGCGGTGCTGAACGCAATCCCCACCGCCGAGGGCGCCATCCAAATCGCCATGGAGGAGCTGCCCATCACCCTTCACAACGCCCGGGTGCTGGTGATCGGCTTTGGGCGGCTGGGCAAAGCGCTGGCGCCCCGGCTGCGGGCGCTGGGGGCGCGGGTGTGGGTATCCGCCCGCAGGTATGAGCAGCGGGCCGCCGCCGAGAGCATGGGCCTGGACAGCGAGGGGATGGAGCGGCTGGCGGACTGGCTGTGCAGCTACGACCTGGTTTTCAACACCGTCCCTGCCCCAGTGCTGGGGCTGGAGGAGCTGGCCGCCCTCAAAGGGGGTGCGCTGGTGGTGGACCTGGCCTCCCGCCCCGGCGGCGTGGACATGGATGCCGCCGCAACCCTGGGGGTGCGGGTGGTATGGGCGCTGTCCCTGCCGGGGAAGGTGGCCCCCGTCACCTCAGGGCGGTACATCAAAGACACCGTTTATCATATTATGGAGGAGTTAAACCTGTGAAGCTGGAAGAATTGAGGGTGGGATTCGCTTTCTGCGGGTCCTTCTGCACCATGTCCAAGGCGCTGGACGCCCTGGAGCAAACCGCGGCCCGGTTCGGGCCGGTGACCCCCATCGTGTCGGAGGCCGTGGCCTCCACCGACACCCGGTTCGGGGCGGCCCACGATTTCATGCGGGAGATGGAGCGTATCTGCGGCAGGCGGGTGATCTCCACCATCGTGGAGGCGGAGCCCATCGGGCCCAAGGAGCTGCTGGACGTGCTGGTGGTATGCCCCTGCACGGGAAACACCCTGGCCAAGCTGGCCCACGGCGTGACGGACAGCCCGGTGACTATGGCGGCCAAGGCCCACCTGCGCAACGGCAGGCCCCTGGTGCTGGCCCTGGCCACCAACGACGGGCTGGGCGCGTCCGCCCCCAACCTGGGGACGATGCTGGGACGCAAGCACGTATACTTCGTCCCCTTCGGCCAGGACGACTGCGCCGGCAAGCCCGCCTCCCTGGTGGCGGACTTCTCCCTGGTGCCGGAGACGGCGGAGGCCGCCCTCCGGGGGGAGCAGATCCAGCCGTTGCTGCAAGCGCGAGGATAGCCGCATAGGGGAGCTTGGACTGGAGCGAGGGCAAAAGCCCAGAGTTCACACAGTGAAATCGGGTTTTGCCCGAGGCAGAGGGAAAGCGACCCGGCGATGCGGCCAATCCGAGCGTGCCGATGCAAGCGCGAGGATAGCCGCATAGGGGAGCTTGGACTGGAGCGAGGGCAAAAGCCCAGAGTTCACACAGTGAAATCGGGTTTTGCCCGAGGCAGAGGGAAAGCGACCCGGCGATGCGGCCAATCCGAGCGTGCCGATGCAAGCGCGAGGATAGCCGCATAGGGGCGGATAATTTTTTCCCTTGCAATCCACCGGGGAAACGGCTATAATAATAGAAACCGCATCAGTGGAAATTCAACCCATAAAGGAAGTGAGATGCGTCGTGTCAGGCGATCCGTTCAGTCGAAGTTGGACATTGGAATCACGGCGCACTCGCTGAGCCAGCTCACCTGTCTCCCCGTGCGCCCGCACCTGCCGGCCCTTGGCCGGTGGGAAAATTTTACTGCGGAGCGGCGGGGGATTTTTTTGCCCTTTTGCGGGCGGGAGCCCCTCCGGTCTGGGAAAGGTGTGAGCGCATATGCTGACCATCCACAAAACCGTGGACGGCAAAATGGCCCAGCTCAATTCCGTGGTGGACGGCTGCTGGGTAAACCTCATCAACCCCAGCGAGGATGAGCTGCGAACCGTGGCCGCCACCCTGGCGGTGGAGCCCTCCTTCCTCCGGGCGGCCCTGGACGAGGAGGAGACCTCCCGGATTGACAAGGAGGACGGCTCCACCCTCATCATCGTGGACACCCCCGCCATGGAGCAGGACGAGACGGGCGTGGTGTATTCCACCCTGCCCATGGGCATCATCGTCACCGACAGGCATATCATCACCGTCTGCCTGAAGGAGACCTCGGTGGTGCGGGACCTTCAGGCCGGCCTGGTGCGGGACGTGCAAACCGGGCAGCGCACTCGGTTCATCCTGAACATTCTGCTGCTGGTGGCCAAGCGGTACTTAAACTACCTGAAGCAGATCGACAAGACCTATAACCACATGGAGCGGCAGCTCTACAAGTCCCAGCGGAACAAGGAGCTGATCCAGCTGCTGGACCTGGAGAAATCGCTGGTCTACTTCAACACATCGCTGAAGGCCAACGAGGTGACGCTGGAAAAAATCCTCCGGGGCCGGATCGTCACCCTGTATGAAGAGGACCACGACTTGCTGGAGGACGTGCTCATTGAGGTGCGCCAGGCCATCGAGATGGCCCAGATTTACTCGGACATTATCTCCGGCATGATGGACGCCTTCGCCTCGGTGATCTCCAATAACCTGAACGTGATCATGAAGCTGCTGGCCTCCGTCACCATCCTCATGACGGTGCCCAACATTGTGTTCAGCTTCTACGGCATGAACGTGGGCCGGCTGCCCTTTGCCGGCAGCTTCTGGCCGCCGCTGCTCATCTCTGCGGCGATTATCGTGGTGGCGGGGATCATCCTGAAGCGGAAGGATCTGCTGTAAAACGAATGTTTCACGTGAAACGGGCGCGGGCACAATCCCGCGCCCGTTGTTCGCACCCCGGCGGACAGGGGCGGCAATCTGTCAAAGGCGAAAGATTATTTACAAAAAGGCCATTGTAATTTCCGCCCAAATCGTGTACACTGGAAGCACCAGACAAAGGAGGGACCCGCTTATGAAAATTGCCAGCTTCATTTTACGGACCACCGCCATTGCCCTCGCGGCGGCCTCGGTGGCCTGCGCCGTGGTGGCCCATCTGTGCGCCTCCCTCCGCAGCGACGATTGATAAGGGGGAACAAGACAATGAAAGCTGCCCGTTTTGTGTTGAAGATCGTGGCCGCCGTCATGGTGGCGGCTGCCGCCGCGTGCGCCGTGGCGGCGTATTGGGATAAGATTGTGGACGTGTTCTATGCCGTCGCCGACAAGCTGGAGGAGAAGAAGGCCAACTGCCGCTTCGCCTCGGAGTACGACGACTACGACGATTGCGAGCTGTAAAGTGACCGCAAAAGCGCCCCGCCTGGTTGCAGGCGGGGCGCTTTTTACTTGGATCAGAGGTCGGCCAGGGTGAGGGAGAAGTCAAACCGTTCCGAGCCGTCCTGGCCCACGCCCCGGGCAAACAGCTGCTCCCCCCGGGCGGCGGTGTCTACGAAAATGGTCTCCCCCGCCCGGCACTCGTTCACGTAGCCGATCTGGAAGGAGCGGACGAACTTCCCCCGGCCCAGCGCCTCCAGGTGGAGGCTGTCGCAGGCGAAATCGGCATAGTGGGTGTTGTTGATGTGGCCGTTGATGTCGGTGTCGGAGTAGCGCATCTCCCGCGGGACACGGGCGTCGAATTGCTCCGGCAGGGCCACCCGGCGGAGCTTGACGGACTTGCACAAGTCCCCGCCATCGGTGCCCTGGAACTCGGTGAGCTGCTTCATGCGGAACAGGGTGCGGCTGCCCGCGTCCACCATCACCCAGATAGTGGCGCCCTGGCCCACGGGTCTGCCGTCCCGGTAAAGGTCAAAATCCCGGTAGGAGGACGCGCCGGAGGCCCCCCGGTGCCAGGTCTTGACGGTGATTTGGTCGTTCCACCGCAAAGGGGCGTCCAACTCCACCCAGGCCCGTGTGACCATCCACAGGCAGTTATATTTTTCCAAAATCTGGGGGCCGGAGACGCCCAGGGACAGGGCGGCCTGGGTGGCCGCTTCCTGCAAAATACCTAATACGGCCGACGGGCGGCATTGGTTGAATAAATCCACATCACGGGAATCCACCCGCAGGTTCAGCTCATAAACGGTGCTCATCTGGCTGTCAGCCCTTCTTTCCGGGAATGGTGATGGTATAGCGGGCGCACAGGTCGGCCAGGTCGTCGGGGGTGGCGGCGGGCAGGCGCAGGGCCGCGCCGCAGGCGGCGCATACCACGTCCACCGCGGCGCAGGACACTTTGATGCCGTAGTCAGCGGAGCCGCAGCCGCATTTCACGCCCCCGCAGGCGGCAATGTCCTTCAGCTCGGCCAGCACCTCACCCATGACAACCTCATCCAGAAACGCGCCCCGGCTGTCCGTCTGGTCGTCCAGGCGGAGCTTGTCCACCGCCCGCTCCAGCTTTTCCATGGCCTGGAACACCTGCTCCTCCTCCCCCACGTAGCAGCAGCCCAGCCCCGACGCGGGGCAGGACAGGGCCAGCAGCTTCCGGCGTAGCAGCGCGCCGTTGGAGCACACGGCGGTGTGGTCCTTGGCGCAGAACAGGCAGGGCGCCGTGACCTCGCAGCGGTCGCCCAGCTGGCGGAACCGCAGCTCCGACTTGCCGCAGGGGCAGGGCAGGGCGCTGTCCCCGGCGGCGAGCTGGAACGCGGTGCGCCGGGCGACCACTGCGTTCCCGCAGACGGGGCATATGTATCCGACGGACCGGGTTTCTTCAGGCATGGGAATCCCTCCAAGAGTTTTATTATAGCACTGCCTTCCGGATTTTCCACTGACAATACCGGGCGATTGTAAAAATCCAGCCCCGCTCAGGAAAATTCCGCCCTGTTCCTCATCACGTAGGCGCGGTTGAGGGCGTTCAGATCCTCCTCATAGCGGGAGAACGCCTCGTCGCATTGGCTGAGGAGCGCGTCCGTCTCCCCATTCTCCAACTGTTCCAGCAGATCCCGGCGCCGGCCGGCGTCTGCGGGAAGCTGACGGCCAAATACTGCCAGCGCCCCCCGGCACAGCTCCGCCGTCCGGGGTGCGCCGATCCCGGCAAAAGCCTCCGGGATTTCCTCCATGGCAAACCCGGGGAGGTTGAAGAACAGCTGGGAAAACCCGCCGTTGTTTATCTCCATCTCACAGCATTGGGTGAGATAAAATACCCGCTCCGGGCCGCTTAACCCCTCCAAGTGTTCCCCATAGCCGCATTTTTTTGCCACATGGTCCGTCAAAGCCGCAATAAACTCGTTATCATCCTGTAATCCCCAGATGCTGTCCAGCAGGTCCGGCATATGTCGTCCGCTCCCATCGCGCCCCGGCAGGGCGTTTTTGATTTCCCCCTGATTGTAGCATATCCTGTCCCCTTTGGCAAGAAACCGCCGCCGCGCATGTTTTTCCCAAGTCCGGGCACACTATGCCCAAACCACGCCAAAGGAGTCACATCCATGGAAAATCAAAAGCTGGGGCGGCAGACCTTCCAGCCTGGGTCTCCCCCCGTGATCATCGGCTTCGGCTCTGCCGCCGGGAACAAGGAGAGCTCCGGCCCCCTGGGGCGGCACTTCGACCACACCTGCAAAGACGACAAGTTTGGGGCCAAGACCTGGGAGCAGGCGGAGTCCGCCATGCAGGGCCTGGCCCTGGACGCGGCGCTGAAGCGGGCGGGGCTGCACACCCAGGATCTGGATCTGATGCTGGCGGGCGATTTGCTGAACCAGTGCATCGGCTCCGGCTACGCCGCCCGGGCGGCGGCCGTGCCCTTTTTCGGGCTGTACGGCGCCTGCTCCACCATGGGGGAGAGCCTGGCCTTGGCCACGCTGCTGCTCAGCGGCGGGTACGGCAAGTATGCCGCCGCCGTCACCTCCTCCCATTTCTGCTCGGCGGAGCGGCAATACCGCACTCCGCTGGAATACGGCTCCCAGCGCACCCCCACCGCCCAGTGGACGGCCACCGCCTCCGGGGCGGTGGTGGCGACAAATGAGGTGCGCCCCGGCCCCCGGGTTGTCCGGGTCACTGTGGGCGCGGTAAAAGACAAGGGGATCAAGGACGCCAACAACATGGGGGCTGCCATGGCCCCCGTTGAGGTGCGATTAGGACAATACATCGCAAACCGTTGATATGGCTGCATTACACACTCATCGTCCATAATTGTGTTTTTAGCGGGGCTGACAGCTTGCGACATACTTTTTGAAAGGATCGCTACATATGCCAGACTATCAGCTTCAAATCAGGCAGCTTGTATCCTACCCTCGCTGCCGTATCTATCGAGAATTTCTGCAATCCCTGATTGCAGACCGGGGCATCCGCACAAGCGGGCGCCCCGGTCTTTTTTGTTTTTCCGTCCTCTGCTCCTACGCCAATTTCCGCACCTCGTATCTGCGGATCGACGGCCTGACCTATACCATCTACCCCGGCGAGTGGATCTGCCGGGTAGGGGAACTCACCGCCGCCCTGCGGCTGCGCTCCCGCCGCCGGACGCTGGAGGTGCTGGACGCCCTGCAAAACCGCCACCTCATCCAATACTCCCTACTGGGCCGGGAAAAGCTCGTGAAGTACAAAATCACAAACTGGCACCGGCACAACACCGTGTTGGACTACAACTGCCCATGTCAGAAAGAAACCGGCTTCTTCTTCCTGCCCGTCTCCACCGCCGTGGAACTGGTAGGTGCGGAGAAATGCTCCGAAATGGACATCCTGCTGGATCTGTGGATCTCGGCGGTGTACCGGGACGACCAGGTACAGGGCTCCTTTGACGGCCCGGTGGCCTATCTGCGCAACGGCACCGGCTGCCCCCTGGTGTCCTACTCTGAGCTGGCCCAGCGGTGGGGGCTGTCCAAGGCCACGGTGGGCCGGGTACTGCGGAAGCTGGAATGGGCGGGGCACATCGCCCTGCTCACCTTCCCTGGGCGGCACGGGACGGCCATCTATCTCCAAAACTACCTGTCCACCATGTTCCAGATCTCCGACGTGATGGTGGACAAGGACGAAGTGGCCATGTCCCTGAACATCCAGATTTCCACCCCGGATATCGAACCGGGAGAGCCCTTGATCAGCGTTTCAAACGGCCCGGTTATCGTTTCAAAACCGCACGAGGAGATTATGGCCCAGAAAGTGCTTCAACTCCTTGTGCTGCAAGGGGTTGGCTGTGCCAAATGCCCCCGGATGACATATAAGTTATATGCTTTGTCCCGCGATAGCCAAGGTATCGTTGAAAGGGACACGGTGGTTAGGCGCTTCCGCATGGACGTGCTGTGTCCCAGCGGCGTCCCGGCGTACACATTCGAGATTTCCACACGGCCTGTGGAATGTGAAGGAGGTTTCTGCCATGGCGAAGAAGAAGGTTGAACAAGACGTGCGGGACGACCCTCGGTACCACGACACCCGGAAGCTGCTGAAGAAATACCGGGACGTGACCTGGAGCCTGGAGCTGTCAGTGCAAAGGCTGAAAAATCAGTTCCACATGGAGTATGGGACGGACATTGAGGGATTTCTGGATATGGTCTATCTGGCCGGGGCGGATTTAGGCGGCACCGATTTGGAGCACCACGCCCGCTGCATCGAGCGCAGCCATAAGATGCTCACGTTGGTGGACAACGCGGTGGAACTCCTGCGCACCCGCCATAAAAATGGTGAAGAATACTATTGGTTGCTGTACTATACTTACCTGTCTCCCCAGCAATTTCGCAATGTAGAGGAGATCATGGAACAACTCCGGCCCCATATCCATGATATCAGTTTCCGCACATACTACAGGCGTCAAAAGGAGGCCACGGAGGCCATGAGTTCTATCCTGTGGGGCTATACGTCCAAAGACAGCCTGGAGCTTCTTGACAAACTGCTTCCTGAGTGGCAGTGAATTGGCAGTAAATTGGCAGTGTTTTGCTATTGCAGCGTAATGCCATATATGTTAAGATGGTCATGCTCAAAACTGCAACCACAAGTGAAAACGGCCGTGGGACAGACGCCGGAGGGCGTCTTTTTTCATGCCCTGCGGCAGTCAGGCCAGCACCCAAAACCGGGCGCTGGCCTTCGTTTTCGCCCAAACTCAAAAGGAGGAATCTGCTTGACCAAAGAATTCACCCCGTCCCAGAGCGCCCCCGACCGGGGGCCAAACCCGGGCCGCTGGCTGTTCGCCAGCTTCCTGTCCACCAGCCTGACGACCCTGCTCTCCCGCCCCGCCTACGCCACCACCATCTGGACCAAGGCCAGCGAGGTCATGAAGGACGTCTACACCCAGATCCTGGGTATCTCCACCATCGCCGCCGTGGTCACCGCCGCCGTGGCCCTGCTGATGATCAACTTCGGCCACACAGACCGCTCCACCCAGGAGGCCCGCTCCTGGCTGAAGCGCATCATCATCACCTGGATGATCCTCAACTCCCTGGGCTTCATCATGGCCTACATCACCCCCTTCTTCTCCGGCGGCCAGTGGACGCCCTCCTGACCCATGGGCATCTTAGACGGCATCGTAGAGTGGATCGCGGAACAAGTCATGTACGGTCTGGATCTGATCAACACCTCGGTTTTGGGCGCCCTGGGCTGCGACATGGCTGTGTTCCTGCGCTACTTCCCGGCGGCGGAGACCATGTACCAGGTCTTTGTGGCCCTGGCCATCGGCCTGATCCTGCTGATCTGGATCTGGAACCTGTTCAAGAACTTCGGCATCGGCATTGGTACGGAGGCGGAAGATCCCATCAAATTGTCCATCCGCTGCGCCCTGTTCCTCATTCTGGCGTGGTACGCCAAGGATATTGTGGACATGGCCCTGGACATCGGCGGCACCCCGTACAGCTGGATTCTCACCTCGGCCCTGCCCAGCCTGAGCTTTGCCGATTTCAGCTCGGTGCTGCTCACCATCATCGGGGTGTGCGCCAACGGGGCGGTGGCCCTCATCGTCCTCATCCTGGTATTGATTTTAGCCTGGAACTACCTAAAACTGCTGTGCGAGGCAGCGGAACGGTATGTCCTGCTGGGGGTGCTGGTGTTCACCGCCCCGGTGGCCTTCGCCATGGGGGCCTCCCAGGCCACGTCCAACATCTTCAAGAGCTGGTGCCGGATGTTTGCCGGGCAGATCTTCCTGCTGCTGATGAATGCCTGGTGCCTGCGGCTGTTTACCAGCATGGTGGGGGCGTTCATCGCCAACCCGCTGTCACTCTGAACGGAGGAAACCCATGAAAAGACGAATTTTGTCCCTTCTGCCGCTGGCGCTGGTGCTGGCGGCATTGCTCTGCGCCCCGGCCTTCGCCCTCACGGAAGCCGAGGTGGAGGCCCAGGTGTCAGCGTCCAGCAAGGAGGCGGTCACGGGCAACGTGCTGATCTGGTTCCTGTGCGCCGTGGCCTTTTTGAAGGTGTCCCAGAAAATAGACAGCTTCATGGCCTCCATGGGCGTCAACGTGGGCCGCACTGGCGGCTCCCTGATGGCCGAGGCCATGATTGCCGCCCGTGGCGTGTCCATGATCGCCAAGGCTGGGGGCCATGTGATGGGTGGCTTCGGGCGCTCCGGCGGCGGTTCCGCTTCGGGGTCGGGACAAGCCTCCCCCGGTTCCGCCGGCTCCACGGGCGGATTCTTCAAAGGCGGGCTCATCGGCATGGCCGGGCGGTATATCACCAACAGCGCCGTCAAGACGGCCACCACCCAGACCGCCGCTGTCCACACCGCCCAGAAACAGACCGCCACGGCGGCCACCCATACCGC
>CAJULZ010000053.1 GCA_910587205.1 uncultured Oscillospiraceae bacterium | reverse complement strand
GACTTACCAGCCCAGGGAGGTGAAAGTCAGCCAGCTGCTCCCCTTATTGTAGCTTGGGCGCGAGATGGACGAACCCCCCGGCTGGCTGTCAGGGGTTCCAACCAAATTATATTGTAATAGGGAGGTGGGAAAATGCGTATTGAGACGGAGCGGCTGATTCTAAGGCCACACACGCCCGCCGATTTTGAGGATTATTTCGGGTACATTATGGACGGGGAGCTTCAGCAGATGCTGGGGCTGAACGGTGTGGTGGACAGGGAGTCGGCACTGGAAACCTTTCAATGGCTGCTGGACAACGGGGAATTTCTCGCGGTGGTCAGCCGGGAGACCGGGCGGGTCATCGGCCATATCTGTGTCCAGCCGCCTATTGAAAAGGTGGCTTGCGCCCTGGAGTTTAAGGGCAGGAGAGGGGCTTCACTTTCCTTTGCCATTGCCGGGACGGAGCGGAGGAAGGGCCTGATGCTGGAAGCACTGAAAGAACTGATCGGGCAAAGATTCCGGGAGGGGGCGGTGGACTACTTCGATTGTGAGTACCAAGCCGCCAATGCGGCATCTCGGGGGCTTCAGGAGCAGCTGGGCTTTTGGTATTGGGGTGAAGAGCAGTTTGGAGATGTGGAGCTCATCATCAATATTCTGCAAAAAGAAGGTAGGGATGGGGCGGGATGATATTAAAAGATGACAGGGGCAATGAGCTTCTTGAGTTCATTGTATGTGGGGAAGATGAAGCGGCTTTCGGTTATGTGCCCATCACGCATTGCCTTCTTGCCGTGAGGCTTGGAGCTGATTATTTGATGGGGTGGAACAACTACCGGCAGGACTGGGAGATTTTCGGTGGCTGCCGGGAAGAAGGGGAGACGCTCCGCGAGTGCATCCTGCGGGAGTGCCGGGAGGAATTGGGGCTTGACGGCATTGGGCTTCACTTTCTTGGACTGGCGCATTATCGTCTGGCCCCTGGATATTTTAATCCGGAATGGCATGAGGAATATGGGGGCCTGTATGGGGCGACGTTGCCCATGGAATATTTGCAAACGGTTGAGAAGCAGCGGATGGATCGGGACGAGATCAAAAAAGTGGCTTTGCTCAGTACAATTGCAGAGAATGGAGCGATTTCCCCAATTGATAAAGAATTGCTGCGTTATTGGAAATAGCAAATGAGATGGTCCGGGGTTGACACGGTAGCAGGGGTGTGGTATGATTTATTACATTAGCGAGATAAAGAGCCTGGAGGCCATTTGCCATGAATATTCACATCAATACCCCCGAAGGAACCCGCGACCGGTTGTTCTCCGAATGTTTGGAGCGCCGCCAGGTTCAGTCCGCGCTGGTGGAGCTGTTTCGCCGCCGGGGCTACACCGAGGTCATTACCCCGGAGGTAGAGTTCTATGACTTGTTTATCCAGTCCGGCAACCCCATCCCCCAGGAGGCCATGCTCAAGATCATCGACCGCTCCGGGCGGATCATGGTGATGCGGCCAGACTGCACTGCCCCCATCGCCCGGGTGGTGGCTACCAAACTGAAGCATTTGGCGTTGCCACAGCGGCTGTACTATGACCAGACGGTGTTCCGTTCCGGCCAGGCCCATCAGGGAGGCAGCAGCGAAATCGCCCAGTGCGGCGTGGAGATGATCGGTGCGGTTGGGGAGAAGGCGGATCTGGAAATAGTAGCTATGGCGGTGGACGCATTGCGATGCTGTGGGCTGGAACAGTTCCACATTGAACTGGGACACGCCGAATTCTACCGGACCCTGGCGGGGCGGATGAAAATGCCCCAGGGAGAGCTGGAGCAGCTGCGCTCCGCCATCGAGGGGAAGAATTTTGCCCTGCTCAACGATTTGTTGGAACCCTATCGGGGGGAGGATGCCTATGCTGCCCTGCGCCGGCTACCTTACCTGTTTGGCGGGGTGGAGGTGTTGAATGCGGCCCAGGCGTTGGCGGGGCCTTGTGACAGCCTTGATTACCTGCACCGGCTATACGCCGAGCTATCCGCCGCTGGGTATGGGGACTGTGTGCGTTTCGATTTGGGGTTGGTACACCAACTGGATTACTATACTGGCTTGGTGTTCCGGGGTTATGCCGAGGGTGCGGGAGCCCCTGTGTTGTCCGGGGGACGGTACGATGGGCTGATGGAGCAGTTTGGGCGCAAGGCTGAGGCGACCGGTTTCGCGGTGGACGTGGATGCAGTGGGAGCCCGCCTCACTGTGGAAACGCCGAAGCTGGACACTGTGGTCCACTATGGTCCTGGTTTGCTGGCAAAAGCGTTGGCAGTGGTAGACAGCTGCCCCATCGGGAGCTGTGAACTGTCTCCCTGCCGTACTGTGGACAGCACGATGAACCTGGCAAGGGAGAAGGGCGCGGTTCAGGTGTTGTTGCTGGACTGCGAGGGAGAGAGGTGGCTGGCGGTATGAGCGGACGGTTGAGGATTGCTCTGACGAAAGGGCGCTTGCAGGACAAATCGGTGGAGCTGTTTGAAGCCATGGGGCTGGACTGTACCCCAGTCAGAAATCCTGGGCGGAGGTTGATCCATGGTCTGCCCAACTACCCCTTGGATGTGGTGTTGGCGAAGGCTCCGGATGTCATCACCTATGTGGAGCATGGGGCATGCGACCTGGGGGTGGTGGGTAAGGATACCATTTTGGAAAAAAGCGGCGCCTTTTATGAGGTGCTGGATCTGGGCTTTGGACGTTGCCGATTTGCCCTGGCAGTGAAGAAGGGGAACGATTTTTACGGTACCTATAAGACCCGGCGGATCGCGTCCAAATACCCCAACGTTACCCGGTCTTTTTTTGAAGGCAAGGGGATGGATGTGGATATCATCAAGATTGAGGGGAGTGTAGAGCTGGCCCCCATTCTGGAATTGGCCGACGGTATTGTGGATATTGTGGAAACAGGGGCAACGTTAAGAGAGAATGGCCTGGAGCCAATTGAGGACATAACCCAGGTGTCTGCGCGGTTGATTGTTAACGCCGCGTCCATGAAGCTTTATAAAAACGAGATTACTGATTTTTTGTCCCGAGTGGAGCGGGAACTGGGGGGACAGGTATGATTACCATCATTCAGGCAGACGGTGCTGCGGAGCGCCGCCAATTGGATGCCATGCGGGCACGGGCAGCGGAGAAGAATGCCGACATTGAACAGGCCGCCAAAGCTATTATGGAAAGTGTACGGCAGGAGGGTTTGCCCGCAGTGGAGCGGTATTCCCGCCAATTTGACCGCAGAGAGCCATATGAACTGCCGAGGGAACGGCTGGATGAGGCATATATCGCGTGTCCGGCGAGACTTATCGCTGCCTTAGAGCATGCTGCCCGGAATATACGGGACTACAATGAAAAGCTATTGGTTAGATCCATGGAATGGAACTCCCCCGATGGGGGGCGGGTAGGCCGGGTTGTCCGGGGATTGAGCCGGGTTGGCATCTATGTTCCCGGCGGTACGGCTGCTTATCCGAGCTCAGTGTTGATGAATGCAGTACCCGCAAAAGTGGCCGGAGTAGAGGAGATCATCATGCTCACGCCACCTACGGAAAACCTTAATGACGCGGTGCTGGCGGCGGCAAAAATCGCTGGGGTGAACCGGGTTATCGCCGTGGGAGGGGCCCAGGCAGTGGCGGCAGTGACTTACGGCGCTGGTTTTATCCCTCGGGTGGATAAATTGGTTGGACCGGGAAACGCCTATGTGGCGGTGGCCAAGCGTCTGGCTTACGGACAGTTGGATATTGATATGGTGGCTGGCCCCTCTGAGGTGCTGGTTATTGCAGACGGGGGCGCAGATCCAAAATTCATTGCCGCCGATTTGCTCAGCCAGGCTGAGCACGACAGGCTGGCTTCCGCTGTACTGCTTACCAATGATGCGGCGTTGGCCCAGGCGGTAGACAAGGAAATTGTCCGGCAAACAGGTAATCTCAGCCGGTCAGAGATTATGGAGACTTCTTTGCGAGACTTTGGCTGTGCTATTGTGTGCGAAAACTTGGAGCAGTGTGTAGAATTGGCGAATGAAATTGCGCCGGAACATTTGGAAATCGTAACCCATGCGCCAAGGGAGCTGTTGCCTGCTGTAAAGAACGCAGGGGCTGTCTTTCTGGGAGCATATACGCCGGAGCCTCTGGGGGATTATTTGGCAGGGCCGGATCATGTGTTGCCCACCAGCGGGACCGCCCGGTTCTTCTCGCCGCTGAGCGTGGATAGCTTCTTGAAGTCTATTAGTGTGCTGGAATTTGATCGGAAAGCGCTGGGGCCCATTTCCCAGGAAATTATTGAGATGGCCCGGGCAGAGAAGCTTACCGCCCATGCCAATTCCATTCAGGTTCGGTTCGAATGAAAGGGGGAGGCCGAAATGCGCCAGGCAACCATTCAGCGCACTACGAAGGAAACAGATATCAGCCTTGTTCTCTGCCTGGACGGGGGTGAGGTAAATGTGTCAACTGGCATCGGATTCTTTGATCACATGCTCAGTGCTCTGGCCTTTTATGCTGGGTTTGGAATGGATCTGTCTGCATTGGGTGATCTTCACGTGGATAGCCACCATACGGTAGAGGATGTGGGTATTGTATTGGGGCAAGGGGTTCGAGAAGCTCTGGGAGACAAGAAAGGTATTCGGCGCTACGGTACGGCTTTTGTGCCCATGGATGAGGCACTTTGCCGCACAGTACTGGATTGTTCTAATCGTCCATTCCTGATATTTCATGCGCCTATGCCGCAGCCCGTGATTGGAGGATATGATAGTTGCCTTACTATGGAATTTATGAGAGCATTTGCAATGAATGGTGGAATTACTTTACACCAAAGGTGCGAGTACGGAGAGAATGCTCATCACATTACGGAAGCGTTATTCAAATCCCTGGGGTTGGCACTGAAGGAAGCAGTACAGGTTGAAGGAGAAAGTATAATTTCCACCAAAGGGGTGCTGTAATGGGATATACTGCGATTGTGGATTATGGTGTTGGAAACCTGAAAAGTGTGTCTAATGCTATGGCGTACATAGGGCGGAGAACCTTGGTGACCGGAGATCCGGGGGAATTAGAGAAAGCGGATGCAGTTATCCTGCCTGGGGTAGGGGCGTTTCCTGATGCAGCGGAGCGACTGTGTGAGAATGGACTGAATAGGGTTGTGGCATCTCAGGCGGGACGCAAGCCAATTTTGGGCATCTGTTTGGGGATGCAGCTACTGTTTGATCAGGGTACGGAAGTAAAATACTGCAAAGGACTTGGACTTGTCAGCGGAAGTGTAGAGCGGATCAAGACGAAATTAAAATTGCCCCATATTGGCTGGAACAGCCTTGTTTTTCCCCATAGCTCACCCTTGTTCCACGGCTTAGATGATGGGACGTATGTATATTTTGTGCACTCCTACTGCGGCCATGCCCAGAATGGGGAGGACGTGATTGCGTTTACGCAATATGATGTGTCAGTAACGGCGGCAGTGGCTCATAATGGGGTATACGGATGCCAATTTCACCCGGAAAAGAGCGGTGAAGCGGGGCTGCAAATCCTAAAGAATTTTGGAGATTTAATCTAAATGATTTTATTACCTGCAATTGATATGAAAGATGGACAGTGCGTTCGGTTGAAAAAAGGGGAGTTTTCTACTGCCAGACGGGTAGCTAACAGTGCTTTGCGGACAGCGGAAGCGTTTGCGGAGGCGGGAGCAAAGTGGCTCCACATGGTGGATCTGGACGGTGCCCGCGATGGGGTCCGGCAGAATTTTCCCATAATTTATGAAGTGATTCAAAGCTCTGGCCTGTGCGTGGAGTTGGGTGGCGGTGTCAAAAGCGAGGTGGACGTGATCACCCTTGGTGAGGCGGGGGTATCCCGGATTGTGATTGGCTCTGCCGCTGTGACAAGGCCAGAGGTGGTGGACTATGCTTTGAAGCAATATGGCGTGGCCCGGGTGGCGGTGGGGATTGACTGCCTGAATGGAAGGGTGCGCACGGCTGGCTGGGAGTGCGACTCCGGTGTAAACTATCTGGATCTAGCGCGTCAGATGGAGGAGCGGGGGATTAAAACGCTGGTCTTTACCGACATTGCCACAGATGGGATGTTGTCCGGACCCAGCTTTGAGCAACTTGCCGCCTTGCAAAAGACAGTGGGGTGTGATATCGTGGCCTCCGGTGGAGTGACCACCTTGGACGATGTGAAGCGGCTCCGGGACATGGGGCTGTACGGGGCCATCATCGGTAAAGCATATTATGCTGGGACGCTGGATTTGGCGGAAGCGATCCGGGAAGCGGGGCCCCAGCAGTGAAGATTGCCGTGATGGGGTACAGCGGGGCGGGTAAGTCCACCCTGGCCCGGATGCTGGGGGAGCGGTATGGGATTCAGGTGCTTCATTTTGACCGTGTGCACTGGGCCCCCGGCTGGCAGGAGCGAGATCGTGGGGAAGCACATCGACTGGTCCATAAGTTTATGGAGAATCCTGATTGGGTGATTGACGGGAACTACACCAAATTCGAGTATGAGCGCCGGTTGGCAGAGGCGGACGAGATCATTTTACTCCTTTTCCCCCGTCTGGTGAGCTTTGCCCGGGCGTGGAAGCGGTATTTCCAATACCGGGGCAGAAGCCGCGCCGACATGGGCGAGGGCTGCCCGGAGAAGATGGATCTGGAATTTATGCGGTGGATTCTCTGGAAGGGCCGCACCCCCGAAAAGCGGGCGGAATTCCAGGCGATTGTGGAGCGCTACCCAAGGAAAACGGTAGTCTTAAAAAGCCAGCGAGATATTGACCGCTATTTGGAGGGTTTGCCATGTTAGCCAAACGCATTATTCCCTGCCTGGATGTGCGGGACGGCCGGGTGGTGAAGGGAGTCAACTTTGTTAATATCCGGGACGCGGGCGATCCGGTGGAGTTGGCAAAGTTCTATTCGGACCAGGGGGCTGACGAGATCGTGTTCCTGGATATTACCGCGACCAGCGATGCCCGAGATACCGTGGCCGACGTGGTAGAGCGTACTGCTGCCCAGGTGTTTGTCCCGCTCACTGTGGGGGGCGGTATCCGAGCCCTGGACGATTTCCAGCGGCTACTCCGGGCGGGGGCGGACAAAATCTCGGTCAACTCCGCCGCAGTAAAGGATGAAACCCTAATTGCCCGTGCGGCCCAGCGGTTTGGCTCACAGTGTGTTGTGATGGCCATTGATGCCCGGTTGCGGCCGGAAGGCTGGTACGAGGTGGTAACGGCAGGCGGACGTAGCCCCACTGGGATTGATGCGGTGGAGTGGGCGTGCCGAGGACAGGCGTTAGGGGCGGGGGAGATTTTGCTCACGTCCATGGACGCCGACGGTACCAAAGCGGGGTTCGACTTGGCAATGACAAAGGCAGTGACTGATGCCGTGTCTATCCCAGTGATTGCCTCCGGCGGTTGCGGCAGCTTGGAGCACTTTGCCCAGGTATTTGAGAAGACGGGGTGTGACGCAGCGTTGGCGGCATCTCTGTTCCATTTTGGAGAGTTGTCGGTACCCCAAGTAAAAGATTTTCTGCGGGGAAGGGATATTCCGGTGAGATAAGGGGGAAGGACGATGACCTGATGGAAACCAGGGTTGGAGATTGTGAGGAAGCGCTGAGATTGCGATGGAGCCGGTGGGGGGAACCGTTCAGCGGGCGGTGTTTGCTGCTGGAGTAGGATAGGGGGTTCCCGCCTTTTGGGAGGGATAGCATGTGTTTAATTTGAATCTTTTATTTCAAAAGTCTGAATTGATTCCAGTAGTCGTCCAGGAGTGGGGCAGCCGGGAGGTGCTGATGCTGGGCTTCACCAACCAGGAGGCCGTTGCACTTACGATAAAGACTCAAACTGCTTGGTTCTGGAGCCGGAGCCGACAAATGCTGTGGAATAAGGGAGAAAGCAGTGGAAATTTTCTCCATGTCAAAGAAATGTACGCTGACTGCGACACTGACACCCTCCTCTATGTTTGTGTGCCTGATGGACCCACCTGTCACACAGGAGCGCACAGTTGCTTTTTTAATCGGATTGAGCTATAATGGATAAAAGTAAGGCTTAGGGGGATATGATATGGACAGTACGCTTGAGAAGCTCTATTCTGTAGTTTTGGATCGGAAGGCTCACCCACAGGAAGGGTCGTATACCTGTTACCTGTTTGATAAGGGGCTTGACAAGATATTGAAAAAGGTGGGGGAGGAATGTGCAGAGACGATCATTGCGGCGAAAAATGATGTTCCTGGAGATACTGTGGGGGAGATTTCCGACTTGATTTATCATCTGATGGTGATGATGGTGGAGAGTGGGATACCCCTGGGCGATGTTTTGGCTGAACTGGATCGCCGGGCGCAGAAAATCGGGAATCTGAAACAAATGAAGCAAGTGGATAAGGAGAGTTGATGATGGACGAGCGGAATATAAGCCGATACGATTTTGACAGCAGCTACACCCAAGGGATGTTGACATTGAATCAGTATATTTCCCGTACTTTTGGGTGGATGTTTGTGGGACTGATGATTACGTTCCTGCTGGCGGCAGTCCTATCCATTTCCGGTACGGTGTATTATCTATTTGCAATCCCATATATCCTACCAATCCTTCTGATTGCAGAAGTGGCAGTTGTGCTGATTATGTCTGCTGGAATCCAGAAGCGGTCAGTAGGTGTTACTCGGGTACTGTTTGCGGTGTATTCTATTCTCAATGGCGTAGTGTTTTCTGCCTATTTCTTGGTGTATGATGTAATCAACCTGATTAGCATTTTTGGCCTGACTGCATTGTTTTTTGGCGCATTTGCCCTATATGGCCGGTTTACCAAGGTCGATCTGTCCAAACTGCGACCATTGCTGATCGGGGGGCTTATTTTTCTGCTTATAGCGGGGTTGTTGACGTTGTTCATTGACCTAACGACGCTGGAGCGGGTCATATGTATGGTGGGCATTGTGGTGTTTTTGTGCTTTACTGCTTATGATACCCAGAAGATTAAGGCGAACTATGAGTTTTTTTATGGAGATGAGGTGACGCTGCAAAAGGCGTCTATCTACTCAGCCTTGCAACTGTATCTGGACTTCATCAATCTGTTTCTATACCTGTTGCGGTTCCTGGGAAGGAATAGCCGCAGGTGAACATAAAAACCCGGCTGCTTGGGCAGCCGGGTTTTTACAAAATAAAAACGTCCCCAAAGGGACGAATTGTCTTTCAAACCAGTGAAGTTTCCGTTTGCGCTCAGCGGTCGCTGGGAACGGTAATCTCTCCGGCGAAGATCAACTCGTCGACATCAACGGGCACACTATAGAGGACCTTCATTGCAATCACCTCCTTTTGTTTGTTATTATATATTATAGCAATTACAAAATGGTTTGTAAAGGATTTTTTGTAATTTATATGAATTTTCATAATTTTTCCAGAATTTATTGGAAAAGAGAGGAATTTTTTACGGACTTCGGTGTGCTATTTTTTAAGGGGTCAATTTGGCGCAGTGGGGGAAACCCATGTGGTTTATTGGGAGGGATCCAGATAATGAAGAGGAAGATTATAGAGGCTGCAATAGTTCAGTCAGCGATTGATTTGGGCTGTGATAGGCGGATTTTACTGCTGTAGCAAACAAAACTTCGTTGTCAAAAACGTGAGAAGTTGCAAGAAAGTATTTGGAGCGTCCATTTTCTTGCAACCTGGTGTCTTATGGCAGCAATACTGTGGCGTCAACGCAGCCGGAATATAAAAGGCTGGTGCGATCCTATATATCGGCTGGTATCTGATTGAGCATTGTTTTAAAAAACTGAACCTACAGGGACCAAACGAAGCCATGTAGAAAAATTGAGGTCCCTGGACTGCCCATATGGGCTGGATGTGCTGACGCAGGAGGATTTTACAGGGCTATATAAGCCTGGAGTGGAGCAACGCACTATGTGAACAGTGCAGGGAAATTGGATGTGTTGGGAGGCTAATGCTGGGGACATACTACTGGGATTTGCTGCCTGCTCTGGACTGCGAGACGATGTAGCAGATCTGGGTAGATGTGCTGCCGGGGTGCAGGTGGCAGGGAAGTGCTTCGGTGGCGACGGCAAGACTTACCCAGGAAATTTTAGACAGGGGGAAGGTTCCACTTCTGCTGCTGCGCTTGGTCCAATATGAAGTCGGCCCGGAACACGATGTGGATACTCCCCTGTCTGGGCGGAGCTGACAGCGGAGCCAATGGGAATATGTGGAGAGGATGAACGCTTCGCGCCAAAAAAGGTTTGACAATGGCATTAATTTGTGGTATTATCCTGCCAATGTGAGGATGAGGATCAGTAGCTATTGGTTTCCTGCCCAGAGAGCCCCTGGTTTGGTGGAAGGGGGAGAGGTGCCTTTGGTGAATACCCCTCGGAGCGGCCGCCTGAACGGAGATTTCCCAATAGGGCTGGACGGGTGCGCCCGGTACAGCGCCGGGGTCCTGCTGGGGACTCCTTGAGGCCGCTTTTGCGAGGGAGCGGCAAAACAGAGGTGGTACCGCGAGCGTTCGCCCTCTGTCCCAAGGGGACAGGGGGCGTTTTGATGCAAAAGGAGAAATAATATGGAGCATAGAGTGTTTGGCGCGCCTCGGCTCGGGGTGGACTACGGGGCGCGGCCCGGGGCCTATGGTGTGGTCTTCGATGACGCAGGCCGGGCGGGGATGTTGTTCGTGCATTCTCCAGACCGCTTGGTGTATATCCTGCTGGGCGGCGGGATAGAGCCGGGGGAGAGCGAGGCGGAGTGCGTCCGCCGGGAGGTCATGGAGGAGATCGGGTACTCGGTTACGGTGGGCGAGAAGGTGTGCGTGGGCGAGGAGTATACCTTCACCCGGCAGGGAAAGATCCCCTTCCACCCCATCGGCCACATCTACCTGATGGAGTTGGGGGAGAAGGCGGCCCAGGGGGAATCGGGCCGTGAGCTGGTCTGGCTGCCGGTGGAGGAGTGCCGGAAGAAAATGGTGTTAGACTACCAGTCCTGGGCGGTGGAAATGTCCTGGGAGCTTTACCAAAAACGAAAAAAGGAGAATCAATTATGACAATTTACGACGAACTCGTGGCCCGAGGCCTTGTGGCCCAGGTCACCAGCGAGGACGAGGTGAAAAACCTTATCAACAACGGCAAGGCCACTTTCTATATTGGCTACGACTGCACAGCGGACAGCTTGACGGCGGGGCACTTCGTCACTCTCACGTTGATGAAGCGGCTCCAGCAGGCGGGGAACAAGCCCATCGCCCTCATCGGCGGCGGCACCACCACCATTGGCGACCCATCAGGCCGAACCGATATGCGGAAGATGCTCTCCCGAGAGGATATCAACCACAACGCCCAGTGCTTCAAGCACCAGATGGAGCGGTTTATCGACTTCGGCGACGGCCTCGGCCAGGCCATGATGCTCAACAACGCCGATTGGTTGCTGGATCTCAACTACGTGGAGTTGCTGCGGGAGGTGGGGGCCTGCTTCTCGGTGAACAATATGCTCCGGGCGGACTGCTATAAGCAGCGGATGGAGAAGGGGCTCAGCTTCCTGGAGTTCAATTATATGATTATGCAGTCCTACGACTTCTACCATATGTTCCAGACCGTGGGCTGCAACCTCCAGTGCGGTGGCAACGACCAGTGGAGCAATATGCTGGGCGGCACGGAGCTGATCCGCCGGAAGCTGGGGAGGGACTCCCACTGCATGACCATCAACCTGCTCACCGACTCCCAGGGGAACAAGATGGGCAAGACCGCCGGCAACGCGGTGTGGCTGGATCCCAACAAAACCAGCCCCTACGACTTCTACCAGTACTGGCGCAACGTGGGGGACGCGGACGTGATGAAGTGCGTGCGCTGGCTCACCTTCCTGCCCCTGGAGCAGATTGACGAGATGGACCAGTGGAAGGACGCCCAGCTCAATCAGGCCAAGGAGATCCTGGCCTGGGAGCTGACCAATATGGTCCACGGCAAGGAGGAGGCGGACAAGGCCCAGGCCGCGGCGAAGGCCCTGTTCTCCACTGGCGGGGACGCGGCCAATATGCCCTCCACCGCCCTGTCCGAGGGCGATTTCACCGGCGGCTCCATCGGCGCGCTGATGCTGCTGGTGAAGTGTGGGCTGGCGGCTTCCAACGGTGAGGCGCGGAGGCTGGTGCAGCAAGGCGGCGTGGCTGTGGGCGACGAGAAGGTGTCCGACCCCACGGCCCAGTTCGCGAGGGAGAAATTCGCCGGGGGGGGCGTTATCATCAAGAAGGGCAAGAAGGTGTTCCACCGGGTTACTCTTTCTTGAAAGAAAAAATAACCAAAAAGAACTTTGGGTCGTTGATGGAAAGGAATCATAAGTCATAAGATTTTCACACGGCGACGGAAGCTTATGCAAGAGAAAAGGAAACGGGACCGCTTTCGCGGTCCCGTTTTGCGTTCAGATTGTCTGGTGCTTCTGGATATACTCAGCTTTTACCTTGTCGATGGCTCTGCCGCCAATGCCGAAATTCTGGTCGGGCAGCTCCTTAATAGTGATGGTGAAAAATTCTGGGGGCACGTGCATGACTTCAGAGGCGGTTTGCGTCAGGCGCTGGATCAACTCCGCCTTCTGCGCATCCGACAGTGCGCCGCTTTCCACGGAAATATAGGGCATATCACACCCTCCTTTTAACCAGCGATAAGGTGGGACATATTGTACAGCCCCGGCGCACCCACGAGGGCCAGGAATTTGGCGGCTTTTACTGCACCCACGGCGAACACCTCCCGGCTGGCGGCGTGGTGGCTGAACTCGATCACCTCGTCCCGGCCGGCGAACACCACCGAGTGGTCGCCCACAATAGTACCGCCCCGCAAGGAGGAGATGCCAATCTCCCGCGCGTCCCGGGGTTTTCGAACGTTGTAGCGGTCATAGACGTACTGTGTGTCATAAGGCAAGGCGGAGGAAGCGGCATCCGCCAGCATCAGGGCGGTGCCGCTAGGGGCGTCCAGCTTCCGGCGGTGGTGGCGTTCGGTAATCTCGACATCAAACCCGTCACATAGCAGGGCTGCTGCCTGTTTTACCAGTTCCATCAGCACATTGATGCCAAGGGACATGTTGGCGGAGCGGAACACGGGGATGGCCTTGGAGGCCTCCTGGATCCGGGCAAGCTGCTCCTCCGAGTAGCCGGTAGTGGCCAGCACCACGGGCATTTTGCGCCGGATGCAGAAGTCCAGCAGGCCGTCCAGGGCGGCGGGATGGGAGAAATCGATTACTACATTCCCCTCCACAGAGCAGGAGGCTGGAGAGGAAAACACGGGGAATCCATCCAAGGGTTGGGCAAGCAGGTCAATCCCGGCGGAAATCTCCACATCCGGGTCGTTAGCACAGATATCTACTACTACCCGGCCCATGTGCCCACAGCAGCCGGAGAGGATGATCTTTTGCATAAGAATGGCTCCTTTGATGCCGCGCCGCCGAGGTGGACGGAACGGACGGGTTTTACTTCAGCAGCCCCGCCCGCTCCATGGCGCGGCGAAGAGTGTCCAGGTTTTTATCCGAGATATCGCAGAGGGGTAGACGCAGGGAGCCCGCATCCATGCCCAGCAGGTCCATTGCGGCCTTGATGGGGATGGGGTTCACCTCGGTGAATAGGGCGTCGATGAGGTCCATGTACCGGATCTGAAGCTTGGAGGCGGCGGCGAAGTCATTATCCAGGCACAGGTGGGTCATCTCTACCATCACCTCCGGGACAATGTTGGAGGCCACGGAGATTACGCCCTTGGCCCCTAGGGCCATCATGGGCACTACCTGGTCGTCGTTGCCCGACCAAATATAGAAGTCGTCCCCGCACAAAAACCGGGTATGGGCCAGCAGGGAGAAATTGCCGCTGGCCTCCTTGACGCCATTGATCTTGGGGTTCTGGGAGAGCACCTTATAGGTTTCAGCGGTAAAGGATACGCCTGTGCGCCCGGGCACGTTGTAGAGAATAATAGGCAGCTCCACCCGGTCGGCGATGTACTCGTAGTGCTTGATAAGGCCGGTCTGGCTGGCCTTGTTATAGTAGGGGGTGACGTGGAGCAGGGCATCTGCGCCAGAGTCCTGGGCGTGTTGGGAAAGATAGACGGCGGCAGAGGTGTCGTTGGACCCTGCCCCGGCGATGACTTTTACTCGATGATTTACCCGCTTTACGCAGAACTCCACGGCGGCGATGTGCTCCCGGATGGACATGGTGGCGGACTCGCCAGTGGTACCGCACACACACACCGCATCTACTCCAGCATCAATTTGGGCATCGATAAGTCTGCCGAAGGCGTCGTAGTTGATGATGTTATTCTGGTCGAAGGGGGTGACCAGGGCGGGGCAGGAGCCGGTAAAGACGGGAGTTCTCATAATGTCAGCATCCTTTCAAAAAACTATTCGATGAGTCCATTCCCTTTCAGATGGGACTGGCTTATTTATGCTCGATATATCCCTCGGCACACAGCAGTTCAGCCAGCTCCACACCGCCACCCGCCGCGCCCCGTAAGGTATTGTGAGACAGGGAAACAAATTTATAATCGTACTGGGCGTCCGGGCGCAGACGACCGATGGACACAGCCATCCCCTTTTCCAAGTCCCGGTCCAGCTTGGCCTGGGGCCGGTCGGGTTCCTCGAAGTAATGGAGGAACTGCTTGGGGGCGGTGGGCAGGTTCAACTCCTGGGCGCGGCCTTTGAATCTGGCCCATGCCTCTTTCATCTGCTTCATAGTGGGCGTATGCTTGAAAGTGACGAAAGCAGCGGCGGTGTGACCATTGGATACGGGCACCCGCAGGCATTGAGCAGTGATGGAGGTGCCCTCGGCATTGACGATGACACCGTTTTCAATGTGTCCCCACACCTTCAGCGGCTCCTGCTCACTTTTTTCCTCCTCGCCGCCGATGTAGGGGATCAGATTATCCACCATCTCCGGCCAGGTGGCAAAGGTCCTGCCCGCGCCGGAGATGGCCTGGTAGGTGCACACCAGCACCTTCTCAATGCCGAACTGGCGCAGGGGGGACAGGGCGGGCACATAGCTCTGGATGGAGCAATTGGATTTTACCGCGATAAAGCCATGTTTTGTGCCCAAACGCTGGCGCTGGGTTTTGATGACCTCAATGTGTTCTGGATTTACCTCAGGGATGACCATGGGCACGTCGGGGGTCCAGCGGTGGGCGGAATTATTAGATACTACCGGACATTCGTGCCGGGCATAGTCCTCCTCCAGTGCCTTGATCTCATCTTTTTTCATATCCACGGCAGAGAATACAAAATCCACCATGGAGGTGATCTTATCCACATCATCTTGGGCGCTGAGCAGAACCAGATCTTTAAATTCTACGGGAATGGGGGTGTCCATGGCCCAGCGGTTCGCCACGGCGTCCTCATACCGCTTGCCTGAGGAACGGGGGCTGGCGGCTACCGCAGTAAGTTGAAACCAAGGATGGTTTTCCATAAGGGTGACGAACCGTTGGCCCACCATGCCGGTAGCACCAATGATGCCAACTTTATATTTTTCCACGTGTGATTACCTCCTGATTCACCACCGGGCCGACTGGAATTTTAGGGCTTGCGGCTCAGCGGCAGATACGTTATAATAAGAACTATGTCGAAACCATGCTCTGGGAGATGGGGACAGCATATATCAAATATAACATTAACACGTTAAAGTGTCAATTTGACCTTGCTACATGAGGTGGAGAAATGGAGAAGCTGATGGAACGAAAATTCGTGCAAATTGCAGCGTTATGCTTGTCTGCTGCCCTTTTTATGACCGCAGTTGGGGGAAGTGCCTCCGCTGCCCCTTTATATTCCAATGACCGGATTATCCGGGTAGGACTACACTATGGGACAGGGGCCATTGAGGGGCTCAACCTGGAAAACGAGACGGGTTCCGGCTTCCGCTTTGGTTATTACGACAACGCCAACCAATTTGTGGAGCTGGGGTTCACGGTCCAGCGGGCCATTTCGGTGGTGGAGACCATGAACGTCTATTACGGCACTTATGACAAGTACACCAGCTATCATACCGCGCTTACCTCCTCCAGTGTAGCGGTGGGGGAGTATCATCTCCAGTTGCCTGGCAGCTATACCACGTTTGCGGAGGCCCAGATGGCATCGTCCGCTTATGGCGGTGGATTCCCGGCCTGTATCGGCGGGGTGTTTTATGCCAGGATTGGCAATTATACCACCCGGGACAGGGCTGTGGCAGCCCAAATGGAGCTGGCCGGTATGGGGGTCAGCACAGACCTATGCGGCACATCCGGGTATGGAGTCAGCGTGGTAATCACCGGCACCAATACTATTTTGTTTCAATATGATGATGTGGGCAATGGCACCGGCCTGGGGATAGAGCCCAATCAGGTCGACGATGGGGAAAGATACACCACCTGGAGCAAGAAATTTTTGTATTACGGTGGGTTCCGGTTTGAGCGCATTGATGGCGGTGATCTGACGGTGGTGAATATATTGGGTTTGGAGGACTATGTGAAGGGTGTTGTTCCCATTGAGATGAGCGACAGTTGGCCCCTTGAAGCGCTTAAGGCCCAGGCGGTGGCCGCTCGAAGCTATGCGTTATCCCTGGGCAGTAAACATAGTAAGCACCACTTTGACATCTGTGCGGAGACGGACTGCCAAGCCTATGGTGGGCTCAATCGGGCGGGGGCGAATTCCAATGCCGCAGTGGACCAGACTGCCGGACAGGTGGCGACCTATAACGGCCAAATTGCCCACACCTGTTATTACGCCAGCAACGGTGGGGCCAGCGAGAACTCCTCTGTGGTTTATGAGACCAGCCAATCCAACCATCCGTATCTCATCGGGAAGGCGGACCCCTATGAGGGGAATGCCCCGATTCCCGATTACAGTTGGAGCCGATCATTTTCCTCTGCGACCCTGGTGTCCAAGTTGCGGGGGCTGGGCTACAATGTGGGCGGGGCCATTACCTCCATTGCTGTGACAGCGTTGACAGAAATGGGGAACCCTAAGATGGTGACCTTTACTGACAGCAATGGGAAAAGTTACTCTATCAGCACCAAATATGTGATTCAAAAAATGTTGTACCTGCCTTCTTACCGGTATGGCTTTGACACGGTGGCACAAACGGCGCCTGTACCAACATGGAGCATCAACGGTTCACAGTCCGTGGGTAATATAATCGGACTGTATGCTATTGATGGGAACGGGAATGTGACCGTGGTGGATTCCTCTGCCTATGTAATCACGGACAGCGGCGTAGTGCAAGCGGGGCAGGGCGGGACTTCTGGCGGCAGTCTTGGTTCGCTCAGCAGCACTACGGGTAGCGGCGGCATGTTTACTTTTGTAGGCAAGGGCTCCGGCCACAATGTTGGAATGAGCCAGTGGGGGGCTTATGCCATGGCTCAGCAGGGGTATACTTATCTGGATATCTTACAGTTCTACTATACTGGCATCACGGTGGGATATATGTGAAAACCTCAGACTTTTATTTTGATCTTCCCCCTGAGTTGATTGCCCAGACGCCGCTGGAGCGGCGGGATGCATCGCGGCTTCTTACCCTGGACAAGGTTACAGGGGAGATCCGGCACATGCATTTCTACGACCTGCCCAATCTTCTTTGCCCTGGGGACTGTATGGTGCTCAACAACAGCCGGGTGCTACCCGCCCGACTGATTGGCCGCAGGGCAGGGGGTGGTGTGTGTGAGGTGTTGTTACTGACTGACCGCGGGGAGAAAGTGTGGGAGTGTCTGGTGCGTCCGGGTAGGAAGTTGCGACCCGGGGCAAAGGTCACGTTTGGCGATGGGGAGCTTACTGCCGAGGTGGTGGGAGAAGCAACGGGAGGGAACCGGCTGGTCCGGTTCGATTATGAGGGGATTTTCTTGGAGATGCTGGAACATCTGGGGAAGATGCCGTTGCCGCCTTATATCAAAACGGAGTTGGAGGATGGGGAACGGTACCAAACGGTTTACTCTAAGGAGGTGGGTTCAGCTGCTGCCCCTACAGCGGGGTTGCATTTTACCCCAGAGCTGTTGGAAAAAATCTGTGCCATGGGGGTACAGGTATGCTATGTGACCCTCCATGTAGGCTTGGGTACCTTCCGGCCGGTGAAAGCGGAAAACTTAGATGAACACGAAATGCATTCGGAATATTGTATTATTTCTCAAGAGACTGCCGATATTGTCAACGAGACAAAACGGCAGGGGGGCAGGGTCATCTGTGTGGGCACTACATCTTGCCGCACAGTGGAGAGTTGGGCAGGGAAGGATGGCTTGCTGAAGGCATCAGCAGGGTGGACGGATATTTTCATCTACCCTGGCTACCGTTTTAAGGTGCTGGATGGGTTGATTACAAACTTCCATCTGCCGGAGTCCACCCTCATTATGTTGGTGTCTGCGCTGGCAGGGCGGGAACATGTGTTGGAAGCCTATGCGCAGATCGGAAGAGCACACGTCTGAACTCCA
>CAJULZ010000052.1 GCA_910587205.1 uncultured Oscillospiraceae bacterium | reverse complement strand
CGCCGAAAATACTTGGCTGGCGACGGCCTGGAAAAATAGGTAGTGCCGACACAAAGAGGCGGGCAGTCAAAGGACTGTCCGCTTTCTTTGATTTCCCGAGGTCAGTGTCCCCGCCGCTTTTGCCTGTGTTTCTCCTGCCGGAGGGCGAATTTCCGCTCCAGTTCCGCCTCCCGGCGTTCCTTTGAATGGGCCTGACGCTGTGCCTTTTGCCGCTCCCGCTGGAGCTGGAGGGCCTGCTGGGCCTTTGTGCCTGTGGGGGAAGCCCGCACCGCTTTCCGGGCCTCCCGGCTCAGCCGCTTGGGGTTGGAGGGACGGGGCCTGCCGTCAGCCGCCACCGGAGGGCTGAACCGCAGCTTCCGGTGGCTGGCAAGTAGCCACTCCAAAATTTCCTGATCTCGGGGCTCCCGGCCGAAAATGGTTTTGCACACCCGGCAGCCGTCCCCATCCTCCCGGCGGTACAGCCCCACCCAGAAGGGCGGCTCAAAATACACCGTAAGGCTCGCCTTGGAAACACACATATTAAATTGTCCTCCTTATGTTTTCTCTGCGGAGAAGGGACAACCAAGGAGGCAGGTTACTGGCGGGAGGGAGGGCTCCCGCGCCCCGACTACCCAACGGGGACTGTGTTTTTATCTCCGCAGGTTACATTATATGATATTTTAATTGAAATGTACAGGATGACTTGCGATAGATATGCGTAAATGATAAAATAAGGAAGACAAGCTGAATGCGATGGAGAGATCAAAATGGTACAGTATAAAGTGGACGATCAGGCGTTAACTGCCGCAGAATTTATCAAATTTGCCGCCAAGGTGTGGCCGGGGGACTATGATGCTGACCGGACGCAGGCGGCGCTGTCAAAGACTCTAAATATTACCGCCTATGATGGCGCGGCGTTGGTAGGCTGCCTTCGGATCCTCTCGGATGATTACTATTTTGGCACAATTACAGAGCTTCTTGTTCTGCCGGAGTATCAGAAGCAGGGGATTGGCAGCGAGCTGCTTGGGCTGGCCAAGGCCAGTACTCCAACAATGCTGTATTTTGGCGCACGGCCGGGAGTGGAAGCGTTTTACGAGAAAAACGGCTGCCAAAAGGGGTTACAGTCCTATACAATCAAAAAACAGAGAGAATAAATGGCGGCATTGCGAAAATGAGAAGCGGGAGGACCGCAAATGTTTATGCAGCAGGATTGGCTTATGCGTCAAATTGAAATGATGACTGCTGCCATTGCTCAGCTGCTTTTTGGAAAAGACGGCAAAGGGCGGGAGCAAAGCGAAGTCTTAGAGCAGGAGCAATCTGCCCTGCTGAGCCAAAAGCTGACTGATTTGATCCATGAGGGACGGCTGGGGAAAGCGGAGGACCTGGTGTTTGACGCGTTGGATGGGATGGATCAAGGCGCGTTGGCGTTGGCGGTCGAGTTTTATCGGCAGGCCAATGAGATGTCTGACGGCGAATTGGAGGCCCAGGGGTTTACGCGTGAAGAACTCTGGGAGGGCTTGGGCGAAGCGGTGGCGCGGTACGGCCTGTACTTTCCTGGATTTTGGGACAAAGCATAAAAGGCGGCGGGCTATGGCCCGCCGCCCTTAAACTTTCACAGCTGTTTATACATGGCTTCTGCGCCGGCTTTGCCGACGATATCGGCGGTGGAGAGCACTTCTACCCGGATAAGCTTTTCACCGAATTTCAGTTCCAACACGTCGCCGGGGGATACGTCGTAGGACGCTTTGACCGGGCGGCCATTGGCGGATACCCGCCCAGCGTCACAGGCCTCGTTGGCCACGGTGCGGCGTTTGATAAGGCGGGAGACCTTTAGCCATTTGTCCAATCGCATAGTTTGACCTCCATGAAATGAGGCAGGGTTCACACCCTGCCTCACCGCGTCTGTATATTTACTGGGCCACGGTGTCCTTCAGCGCCTTACCGGCCTTGAACACGGGCACCTTGGAAGCGGGGATCTGGATCTCCTCCCGGGTGTGGGGGTTCCGGCCCATGCGGGCGGCGCGGCTCTTGACCTCAAAGGAGCCGAAGCCAACCAGCTGCACCTTCTCACCCTGCACCAGGGATTCGGTGATGACGTCCACCATGGCGGCGACGGCGGACTCGCTGTCCTTCTTAGACAAGCCGGTTTTCTCGGCGACGGCGTTGATGAGATCTGCTTTATTCATGTTAGTTCCTCCTACAAAATTGGTAAAATAGTTGTGCGGCCACGCCGCGGATTTATACTTAAAGCGCGGCATGGCGCTGTTAAGCTGTGATCAGATCTGTTTTGCCTCATTCCACAGGGAAATCTGTTCCATATCGGAAAGCTTGTCCAGAGCAAGACCACGTTCCGCCGCCAGCTGCTCCGTCCTGCGGAACCGGATGGAAAATTTGTCGCAGGCGGCGTGGAGGGCCTGTTCCGGGTCGGTTTCCAGGAAGCGGGCCACGCATACGGCGGCAAACAGCAGATCGCCCAGCTCCTCTATCGGGTTGCCGTCCCCCGACAGGGCGGCGGCGCGAAGCTCGTCCAACTCCTCGGACAACTTGTCCAGGGCACCGGAAATGTCCCGCCAGTCAAAGCCCGCCTTGGCAGCTTTTTTCTTCATTTTCTCCGCGCGCCACAGGGCGGGCAGGGTGCGGGCTACGGCGTCCACCGCGTCGGCCTGGGTGGCCTGGCCCTTCTCCTTCTTTTTGAGTTCCTCCCAGTTGGAGAGGATCTCATCGGTGGAATGGACGGCTACATCGCCAAACACGTGAGGATGACGGTAGATGAGTTTTTTGCACACCCCATCAGCTACATCGTCCAGATTGAACCGCCCCGCGTCCTCCTCAATAGAGGCATGGAACACCACCTGGAGCAATACGTCCCCCAGTTCTTCCCTTAAGTGCTCCGGGGAGCCTTCGTCGATGGCCTCGGCCACCTCGTAAGATTCCTCCAGGAAATTGCGGCGGATGGACTGGTGTGTTTGCGCCCCATCCCAGGAACAGCCGCCGGGGGAACGTAAAATACGGACGATTTCCCGCAGATCTTGGCAGTCATAGGCGCGTTTCTCTGAAAAGTTTACCATATTGTCACCTGAATTGCAATAGATTTCGCGGAACATTTTCTCGGAATTGGAAAAATATTGGAGGGAAAGGGCTTATTGGATGCGCAGGAGGCGGGCAATTTTGTCCCCTTTGGGCATGAGGGACAGGTCCTCCCTGGAGATGGCGCGGGTGAGCAGCACCAGGGCAAAGTAGACCACCACCGCCACCCCGATGGCGGCCAGCACCGCCAGGGCGTTGCCCTTCCAGGACAGCATGGCCTTGCCCGCCGCGTCCAGCAGCACGGAGCCGTTCTCTTCCAGCGACTGGAAGGCTTTGATCCCTACCAGGAAGTGGGACAGCAGGCCGTAAATGGCCCAGGCGGCGGCGCCCATGGCGGCGGAGGCCGCGGCGGGCTTGGCAAACACCCGGACATAGCTCAGCGACCGGGGAAGGGCCAGCTTGATGATAAGAAGATCCAGCGCGGCGATGATCCCGAAGCAGGCCAGGGTGCTGATAGCGCCGCCCTTGATGCCGATTTCCGGGTTGCCGATGAGGAAGTAGCCCACGATGAGCTTGAGGATGCAGCCGATGAGGGTGGTGACCATGGGCAGCGTGACCAATTTATGGGCCTGCATGATGGAGTTGCTCACCAGCATGAAGCACACGCAGATGGAGGCCAGCCCCAGCACGGACAGCATCCAGCCCGCCAGGGCCAGATCCTGAGTGGAGGGGTAGAGCAGGCGGATGATGGGTTCCCCCAGTACAAACAGGCCCACCCCGGCGGGAAGGGCCAGCAGGGCGGTGGTGCGCAGGGTGGTTTCGCTGATCTGGGCGCCCTGCCGGTAGTTTTTCACCGCTCGGGCGGCGGACACCGCGGGGATGACGCTGGCTGTCAGGGGCACCATAAAGGAGGAGGGCAGGTTATACAGCGTCATGGTCTTGTTGTATACGCCCTTCAGGGTGCGGGCGGCGTCCTCGGTGAGCCCCAGGGCTTCCTGAAGGCGGTCCATGAGGATGGCGGAGTCCAGGATGTTGGTGGCGGCGATAATGGACGAGCCGATGGTGATGGGGATGGCCAGCTTGGCCAGGGTGCGGAGGATTTCCCGGGAGTCTCCCGGCACGTCTTTGCTGGGCCGCAGGTGGGCGCGGTGGCCCTTGTAGCAGAACAACATATATACCATGCCCAGCAGACAGCCCAGGGATACGCCCAGGATGGCCCCGGCGGCGGCCAGGGATTCGCCCGCCCCGGACTTCATGGCGAAGGAGGCCAAGGCCAAGCCCACCCCCAGCTTGCACAGCGCCTCGATGATCTGGGAGACGGCGGTAGGGGTCATGAGGGAGTGACCCTGGAAGTAGCCCCGCAAGGCGGACATGGGGCAGATGAAGAACACTGCCGGGGCCAGGGCCAGGATGCTCCAGTAGCTGCGGCTGTTGTTCATGGCGTCGGCCAGCTGCCGGGGGAAGACGGCCATAATGAGGAAGCTGATGGTGCCCAGGATACAGAATGCCACCACCGCCAGCTGGAACACCTTGTGCACCTGGTTGCCCCGGCCCAGAGCATTGGCCTCGGACACCATTTTGGACAGCGCCACCGGCAAGCCGCCGGTGGAGATGATGATGAGCAGGGAATAGATGTCGTAAGCGGTGTTGAAGTCGGCGAAGCCGGCGTCGGTGAGGATGTTGCCCAAGGGCACCTTGTACAGCGCGCCGATGAGCTTGACGATGATAATCCCGGCGGTGAGAATGGCCGCGCCGCCGAAAAACGAGTTCTTTTTAGGGGTGGAAGCAGACATTTCCTCAGACCTTTCCCATCAATGGAAGATAAGGGGCAGGGCGTATTGCTTGACCTCAGCCTTGATCTTCTCCAGGTCCAGGGTGAGGAACGTCCCATTCTGGTATATGACCTTCCCCCGGGCCATATTCATCCATACGTTGGAGCCGTGGGCGGAGAAGACCAGATTTTCCGCCTCGTCATGGCAGGGGATGAGGTTGGGCGCGTCGAAGTCCACCAGCACCAGGTCGGCGGTGCAGCCCGCCGCGATCCGCCCGGTGTTCCGGCCCAGGGCGCGGGCCCCGTTAACGGTGGCCATCTCCAGGGCCTGCCGGGCGGTCATGGCCATGGGGTCGCGGGAGACGCCGTTGTGGAGGACGGCGGCCAGCTTCATGTCGGCAAACATATCAATGCTGTTGTGAGAGCTCACCCCGTCGGTGCCCAAGGCGATATTTACTCCGGCCTTGGCCATGGCGGGAATGGGGGCGATACCAGAGCCCAGTTTCAGGTTGGAGTAGGGGTTGTGGACGCAGGACACCCCTCTTTGGGCCATAATGGCCCAGTCCTCAGGGGTGGTGTAGAGACAGTGGGCGGCGATGGCCCGGGTGTCCCACACGCCGTACCGGTCCAGAAGCTGGATGGGGGTGAGCCCGTACTTGTCCAGGCATTGCGTGTGCTCCTTCTCTGTTTCGGAGATATGGACGTGCATGCCGAGGTGATGTTCCTTCGCGAAGCCGGCTACCCACTCCCACACTGGGGCACAGGAAGTATACTCCGCGTGAATGGAGGCATCGGCCACAATTTGTCCGTTCCCCGCGCTGTGCCATTGCTGGAACAGGGTGTGGTGATTGGTGCAGTCGCTGCATTTGTCCGGGGAGAAGTCCGCCGGATCGCCAAAATACACCGCCCCCACAGACAGATTGGCGGAGATGCCCGCGTTCAGGATCTGCTGGGCGATGATTCTGGTGCGCATATACATATCCGCGATGCAGGTGACGCCGGAGGCGATCATCTCCGCCAGTCCCAGCCCCGTGGCGGCGGCCAGGGAGCGGTCGTCCCACTTGTCTTCGGCGGGGAAGATGAAGTCGCTGAGCCAGCTCTGCAAATCGTGCCCGCCGCCGTACCCCCGCATGAGGGTCATGGGGATGTGGGTGTGGCAGTTGACGAAACCGGGCATCATCACCTTGCCGGTGCAGTCGATGGTCTGGTCAAAATCCCCCGCGGGGCGTTCAGTACCCACGTAGGAGATATCCGTCCCGTCCACGGCCACAAAGCCGTTCCGCAGGGTGGTAAAGCCTTCGTCCATGAGCAGGGCGGTGACGTTGGTAAACAGCGTAGTCATGGCAGGTAGTCCCCCTTTACAGCTTTTTCAGGCAGGCCAGTACCAGCCGGGAGAATTTGTCCTTGGCAGCGGCGGCGGCGTCCAGCACCTCTTGCTCGCTCAGGGGCTGGTCCAGGATGCCCGCCGCCATGTTGCTCAGCAGGGTAAAGCCCAATACCTCCATGCCGCAGTGCCCCGCCACGATGACCTCGGGGGCGGTGGACATACCCACCGCGTCGCCCCCCAGGGTCCGGGCAGCCCGGATCTCGGCGGGGGTCTCGTACTGGGGGCCGTAGCAGTAGAAATATACGCCCTCCCGAAGGGGGATGGACAGCTCCGCCGCGGACTGGCGGGCTACGTCCTGGAGCCGGACGGTATACAGGTGGGAGGCGTCGGGGAAGCGCACGCCGAACTCGGGGAGGTTGGCCCCCCGGAGGGGGGATTCGGAGAACATTTTGATGTGGTCGGTGATGAGCATCAAATCGCCCGCCTGCCAGTCGGTGCGCACGCACCCGGCGGCGTTGGTGACGATGAGGGTGTCGCAGCCCAGCAGCCGCAGCACCCGCACGGCGTAGGCCACCTCCTCGTAGCCGTAGCCCTCATAGTGGTGCATCCGGCCCTGCATCACCGCCACCGGCTTGCCCGCCAGGGAGCCGAACACCAGTTGGCCCTTGTGGCCGGGGGCGGTGGACGCCTTGAAGTGGGGGATCTCGCCGTAGGGGATGGCGGTAGGGTTTTCCACCACGTCGCCTAAAAAGCCCAGGCCGGAGCCCAAAACCATGGCTACCTTGGGGATAAAGTTCCCGATTTTTTCCTTGATGTAATCCGCGCTCTCCTGATATTGGGCAAAAGTGAATGCCATAGCCGCAGCCTCCCATAGTAAAATTTTGTTGAATCAATATAGTTTACACCAATTTAAACATAAAATCAATGAACAGGATATAAATTCCTGAAAAAAGACGGCGGTGCTTTGGATTTTGTGGAGCCTTACCGTTGCAATTTAAGTGGAATTGGGGTAAAATACCGCAGAAGCACGGAGCCGTCGCGAGCAGCGGAATCCTTATGGGGTCCCCGTAAAGCCGCGCGCGGCGAACAGACGCAGCGTGACAACAAGGACTGATGAAGGAGGCCGCACAATGCGGGACGGCTTTGTAAAGGTGGCGGCGGGCACGCCGAAAATCCGGGTGGCGGACTGCGATTACAACGCGGGGCAGATCATCGCGCTGATGAGGGAAGCTGCGGCCCAGGGGGTAAAGGTTTTGGCCCTGCCGGAGCTGTGTGTCACCGGGTATACCTGCGGGGACCTGTTTTTGCAGCCCACCCTGCTGGACGGGGCGGAGCGGGCCTTGGGGCGGATTTTGGAGGAGACGAAGGAGCTGGATCTGCTCACCGCGCTGGGTATGCCGGTGCGGGCTGGTGGCAAACTTTTCAACTGTGCCGTTGTACTTCAGAGTGGTATCATTGTGGCGATTGTTCCAAAGACCTATCTGCCCAATTACGGAGAGTTTTATGAAATGCGCTGGTTCCAGCCGTGTGAGCGGGGCTGGGACGAAACCCTGATCCCTCAAGGTGACGAACTGGCCTTCGGCAATTACGGCAGCATTGGGCAGGCTCTTATTCGCTTTCCGGAGATGCCTGAGCTGAAAATTGGTGTGGAAATCTGTGAGGATTTGTGGGCCTCCGACACTCCTTCCCGCCGTTTAGCAGAGGCCGGAGCCACAATTATTTTGAATTTATCCGCCAGCGACGAGGTGGCGGGTAAGGCGGACTATCGCCGCCAGTTGGTGACAGGACAGTCTGCCCGCTTGGTGTGCGGGTATGTCTACGCCGATGCGGGAGATGGGGAGTCCTCCACCGATCTGGTGTTCTCCGGTCATAACATGATCGCGGAAAACGGCACCATGTTGGCGGAAAAACGGTTTGATACCGGATTGACCATTTCGGAAATTGATGTTCAGCGTCTGGCCTATGAGCGGCAGCGTCTTAATACCTTCCCGGTTGCCAATGAAGCTGAAAAGCTATATTGGGACAATGCGGAACTTACCATTTCCGACACCACCCTCACCCGCCCCATCTCCCCCACCCCTTTCCTCCCAACGGACGAATCCCGCCGGGGGGAGCGGTGCGAGGAAATCCTCACCATCGCCGCCCTGGGCCTCAAGAAGCGGCTGGAGCACACCAATGCCCCCTGCGCCGTGGTGGGGCTGTCCGGCGGGCTGGACTCCACCCTGGCTATCCTCATCACCGCGAAAGCCTTTGATATGCTGGGCCGGGACCGAAAAGGCATTTTGGCTGTCACCATGCCCTGCTTCGGCACTACACGCCGCACCCGCTCCAACGCGGAGGTCCTCGCCCTGGAGCTGGGCGCGGACTTCCGGGAGGTAAACATCGGCAGGGCGGTGGAGCAGCATTTTGCCGACATCGGCCAGTCCATGGACGACCAGTCCGTCACCTTTGAAAACGGGCAGGCCCGGGAGCGCACCCAGGTGCTGATGGATCTGGCCAACCAACGGGGAGGGCTGGTGGTCGGCACCGGGGACCTGTCCGAGCTGGCCCTGGGCTGGGCCACCTACAACGGCGACCACATGTCCATGTACGCCGTCAACGCCTCCATTCCCAAGACGCTGGTGCGCCATCTGGTGGGCTATGAGGCGGAGCGGCTGGGCGGAGGGATTGGGGAGGTGCTTCGGGACATCCTGGACACCCCGGTATCCCCGGAGCTGCTGCCCCCCAAGGACGGGGAGATTTCCCAGAAAACCGAGGATCTGGTGGGTCCCTATGAGCTCCACGATTTTTACCTGTACTACGCCATTCGCTGGGGCTTCCCGCCCCGCAAGGTGCTTCGTCTTGCCGGCTGCGCCTTTGACGGGCGGTATGATAAGGAGACGCTGCTGAAGTGGCTGAAAAGCTTTTACCGGCGCTTTTTTGCCCAGCAGTTTAAGCGCTCCTGCCTGCCCGACGGCCCCAAGGTGGGGTCGGTGGCACTGTCCCCCCGGGGCGACTGGAGAATGCCGTCTGACGCGGCGGCAAAGCTGTGGCTGGATGAATTGGAAGGAATTTAGTAATAATGTGTGATGCCGGCCAGCAGCCTAAAGGGGCCCCGCGAAGCCGGTCTTTGCGCCCGCACGCATGAACCCTGTTCGGGAACCGGCGGGGGGACAATGTCCGCCCCTGCGCACAGTTTGAGTTTGAGGTGGTTGTATGAACGTTTTCATTGATTTATTTCTCACCTTTGCCCGGGTGGGCGTATGCACCTTTGGCGGGGGCTATGCCATGCTGCCCATCCTCCAGCGGGAGCTGGTGGAGAACAAAAAGTGGGCCACAGAGGAGGAGCTGGCCGACTACTACGCCGTGGGCCAGTGTACCCCAGGCGTCATCGCGGTGAATACCGCCACCTTTGTGGGCCGCAGCCGGGCGGGCATTGCGGGCGGCGTTTTCGCCACTTTGGGCGTTGTGTTCCCGTCCGCCGTCATTATCATGGTGATTGCGGCCTTCCTGCAAAACTTCATGGACCTGGAATTCGTGGTCCACGCGTTCAACGGCGTGCGGGCGGGGGTGGTGGCACTCATCCTGTCCAGCGTCATCAAGCTATTCAAAAACGCCGTTATGGATTGGCCCACCCGGTTCATCTACGCCGTGGTATTGATATTGGCCGCTGTGGGGACCTTCGGTGCCCTGCCGGAGGGGACGGCGGGGGCGGTGCTGGGCTTTGTCCTGTCCCCGGTGTTCCTGGTCATCGCTGCTGGTGCAGCGGGGCTGTGCGTCCGGGCCGCGAAGGGGGGGCTGAAGGGATGACCCTCCTCAGGCTGTTTTTTGAGTTCTGCCGGGTAGGGCTGTTCTCCGTGGGCGGGGGGCTGGCCACCATCCCCTTCCTCACCGACCTGGGGGAGCGCACCGGCTGGTTCAACCCAGGCGACTTGGCCAACATGATTGCCATCTCCGAGTCCACCCCCGGCCCCATGGGGGTGAACATGGCTACCTATGTAGGGTTCCATACGGCGGGGGTTCCCGGCGGGATGGTAGCTACCTTAGGGCTGATCTTCCCCTCGGTGGTCATCATCCTCATCATTGCCGGGTTCCTCCAGAAATTCCGGCAGTCCAAGGCGGTGGACGGTGTGTTTTACGGTCTGCGGGCGGCGTCGGTGGCCCTCATTACCGCGGCGCTGCTCCAGGTGGCGAGAATCGCCCTGTTCCGCGAGCCTGAGGTCTGGGAGAGCGCCCCGTTTTACTGCTATCCCCAGCTGGGTGCCATTGCGCTGGCCGCCGTCATCTTCGGGCTGGTGAAGTTCTCGCCGCTGAAAAAGCTGCACCCCATCTGCTTCATCGGGCTGGCGGCGCTGGTGGGCGTGGTATTCCAAATGTGACGCGGGGCGAAAACTTCGTGCGTCTCCCAGGGCGCATGAAGTTTTCGCGCGTTTGCAGCAAAAAACAGTTGACATATTAAAACGTCCGTTCTATAATATGAACATCCTGTTCAGCGCCGTAGGGAGGGCTTGTCATGCCAAAATTTGAAGTGGTTTCCGAATACACGCCCAGCGGCGTTTCCCCACAAAAGCATCGCTTTTGTGGGGGCCCCGGAATTTAACTCGAATGGGCAGGCGGAGCCCGCCCATTCCAAGGTTTTGGCTTACGCCAAAACGCTTGTGCGCCGCGTGCGCGGCGGCGGGCCTATGGCCCGCTGCTGGCCGCCGGCGAATCGCAATACGTGGTTATGGGGGATAACTTATGCCAAAATTTGAAGTGGTTTCCGAATACACGCCCAGCGGCGACCAGCCGGAGGCCATCGCCGCTCTGGCGGCGGGCATTGAGAACGGCCTGGACGAGCAGACCCTGCTGGGTGTTACCGGCTCGGGCAAGACGTACACCATGGCCAAGGTGATTGAGGCTGTCCAGCGGCCCACGCTGGTTCTGGCCCACAACAAGACGCTGGCCGCTCAGCTGTGCGCCGAGTTCCGGGAGTTTTTTCCCCACAATGCGGTGGAGTATTTCGTCTCCTACTACGACTATTACCAGCCGGAGGCGTACATTCCCCACACCGATACTTTTATCGAAAAGGATTCGTCTGTAAACGAGGAGATCGACCGGCTGCGGCTGTCCGCCACCGCCTCGCTGCTGGAGCGGCGGGACGTGATCGTGGTGTCCTCCGTGTCCTGCATCTACGGCCTGGGCGAGCCGGAGGACTACGGTAAGATGATGGTGGCCCTGCGGGTGGGGACGGTCATAAAAATCGAGGATCTGCTGAAAAAGCTGGTATCCATCCGCTATGAGCGCAATGACATTGCCTTCGAGCGCAATATGTTCCGGGTGCGGGGGGACACGGTGGAGGTGTGGCCCGCCTACTGGAAGGACACCGCCATCCGGGTGGAGTTCTTCGGGGACGAGATCGACCGGCTCAGCGAGATCAACGTGGTGACGGGCGCCCCCATCCGGCGGCTGAACAACATCCCCATCTGGCCCGCTACCCACTATGTCACCCCCAAGGAGAAGATGGACGCCGCCATCCAGGATATCTACAAAGAGATGGAGGAGCGGGTGGCCTTCTTCGAGAGGGAAAACAAGCTCATCGAGGCCCAGCGCATCAAGCAGCGCACCATGTACGACATTGAGATGATGCAGGAGCTGGGCTACTGTTCCGGCATTGAGAACTATTCCCGGGTGATCGAGGGCCGCCCGGTGGGTTCCCCCCCCCACACCCTGTTGGATTATTTTCCTAAGGATTTTGTGCTGTTCATTGATGAGAGCCACGCCACCCTGCCCCAAGTGCGGGCCATGTTCAACGGCGACCGGGCGCGGAAAACCACGTTGGTGGAGTACGGCTTCCGCCTGCCCTGCGCCTTCGACAACCGGCCGCTGAAGTTCGGCGAGTTTGAAAAGCGGCTGAACCAGGTGGTGTACGTCTCCGCCACCCCCGGCGAGTACGAGCGGGAGCGGTCGGGGCAGATTGTGGAGCAGGTGATCCGGCCCACCGGCCTGCTGGACCCCCGGGTGGAGGTGCGGCCGGTAGAGGGGCAGATTGACGACCTCATTTGGGAGATCACTGACCGCACGGCTCGGGACGAGCGGGTGCTGGTGACTACCCTCACCAAGAAAATGGCGGAGAGCCTCACCGACTACCTGAAGGGCGCGGGCATCCGGGTGCGGTACATGCACCACGACATCGATACCATCGAGCGTATGGAGATCATCCGGGATCTGCGCCTGGGCGAGTTCGACGTATTGGTGGGCATCAACCTGCTGCGGGAGGGGCTGGATCTGCCGGAGGTGTCGCTGGTAGCCATTCTGGACGCGGACAAGGAGGGGTTCCTGCGCTCGGAGACGTCGCTGATCCAGACCATCGGCCGGGCGGCGCGGAACGCCGACGGCGTGGTGATTTTGTACGCCGACACCATTACCCCCTCCATGCGCCGGGCCATGGACGAGACGGAGCGCCGCCGGGAAAAGCAGGACAGCTTCAACAAGGCCCACGGCATCGTGCCCAAGACGGTGAAGAAGGCGGTGCGGGAGCTGATGGCGCTGTCCGCCGACGAAAAGCCGGATTATAATGATAAGGCCGTATCCCAGATGACCAAGCTCCAGCGCATGGAGACCATCGCCAGCCTGGAGAAGCAGATGAAGGAGGCGGCCAGGATGCTCGAATTTGAAGTTGCCGCTGCTTTGCGGGACCAGATCATCAAGCTGCGGGGGAAGTGATCCTGCGATGGAATTGCGGCAGCGGAAGAAAAACCGGCTGGAGGGGTATGATTACGGCCGGGCGGGGTATTATTTTGTGACCGTTTGAACAAAAAACCGGGAACATTTTTTCGGTATAATCGTAGGGGGCGATGTCCTCATCGCCCCGCACATCGAATTATCAAAAATCGGAAAAATTGTTGACGATACCATCGTAATCATTCCAACGGTAGACAAATATGTGATCATGCCAAATCACATTTATATTATATTTCGGATCCCGCCACAGGGGGACGGGCCGATGGGGACATCGGCCCCTACGAAATCCATCCCAATGGTGGTACGTTTTTTGAAACGTGATGTTACGATGGCCTGTGGTTTTTCCGTATGGCAAAGAGGATATCACGACCACATCATCCGCAATGACGCCGATTACCGGCACATTTGGGAGTATATTGACACAAACCCCGCCAAATGGCGGGAGGACTGCTATTATGAGGGCGGCGTAATGTAAGATGTCCAAACAAAAAGAGGAAAAAACCAACGTCATGCGTATCCTGGACCGGAAAAGGGTTCCCTACACCCCCCATACCTACCCGGTGGGGGACGCCGTCCCCGATGGGGTGACGGTGGCCCGGATGCTGGGCCAGGACCCCTCAGCCGTGTTCAAGACCCTGGTGGCCAAGGGGGCCTCCGGCGGGTATTATGTGTTCGATATTCCGGTGGCGGACACGCTGGATCTGAAAAAAGCCGCCAAGGCCGTGGGGGAGAAGTCCGTGGCCATGCTTCCCGCCAAGGAGCTGCTGCCCCTGACGGGGTACGTCCATGGGGGCTGCTCCCCGATGGGGATGAAAAAGCGGTTTCCCACGGTGTTCCACCGGAGCTGCCTGGGACGGGAGGCCGTCTGCGTGTCCGCCGGGAAGGTGGGGGTTCAGGTGGAGCTCAGTCCGATGGATCTTGTGGCCCTGGTGGGCGCGTCAACCGCGGATTTGATTGCGGAGGACTGATGTGGACGGCTTTTTTGACGCGGAAAGCCGGCGGGATTGGGCGGCGTATTACGCCTTCTTCCACTCGGAGATGGAGCTCATCTGGGGGCCGGGGCAGTACATGGCCCGCGTCCGTCCGGCCGGATCGTGGTCGCGTTGGTCAATGACCGGGGCGAGGTTTCCCACGAGGCGTTCCGGCTTCGGGAGGGACTGGGGCTCGTTTGAAAATTGTGAACACGCCCAAAGGGAGGCTCTTTTTCCGCCATACTTTGCCAATTTTCCTTGGAATACACAAAGTATTCCTGCGTCAAACCGGCTTCGTCCGGCGAAAAAATCTCTCCCCGCTGGGCATATTTCTAATTTTCAAACAGCGCCTGGTCTGGCGGGGGACGGAATATTTGGAGGGATAGGGAATGACAGAGCAGTCAAGAAAAATCCTGGGCGAAATGCAGGTGCGCAAGTCCCGGAAGCAGAAAGCGGCGTTCCGCGCCTGGCTGTGCGGGGAGTTGGAGGCGGCGGGCTACGAGCCGAAGGTAGAGCAGTCTTTTGCCGCCCGGAACGTGGTGGTGGGGGCCCCGGAAAGGGCCAAGGCGCTGTTCACCGCCCACTACGACACCCAGGCCGTGTTGCCTATCCCCAATTTTATCACCCCCCGGAACCTGCTGTTCTATGTGCTCTACCAGCTGCTGATCGTCATCCCGTTGTTCATCACGGTGGGGGTGGCGGCGGGCCTTATCTTCGCCTTTGCTCCAGAGGCGGTGGCGTGGTGGCTGGGTCCCCTGGCCTCCATCGCCATCTGCGGTTTTTTCATGTGGTGGGTGATCGACGGCCCCGCCAACCGCCACACCGCCAATGACAACACCAGCGGCGTGCTCACCCTGATGGAGACCGCCCTGGCCCTGCCGCCCGACCAGCGGGGACGGGTGTGCTTCGTGTTTTTCGACAACGAGGAGAAGGGAATGCTGGGCTCCGCCGCCTTTGCGAAAAAGCACAAGGAGGTGAAGAAGAATACCCCGGTGATCAATTTTGACTGCGTAGGGGACGGGGATTCCATCCAGTTCTTTCCCCGGCGGAGGGTGAAAAAGGACGCCGCCATGATGGAGCGCCTGGAAGCTTCCTTTCTCCCCGCGCAGGGCAAAGATGTGCAGGTGGTGCGGGGGTTCGGTTTCTACCCGTCGGACAACGCCAGCTTCAAAAAAGGTGCGGGCGTATGCGCTCTGAAGCATAAGCCCGTCGTCGGCTACTACATGGACCGCATCCACACCAGCAAGGATACGGTGTTGGATGAGGGAAACCTGAACCTTCTGCGGGACGGGGCGCTGCGGTACATCGCGGGGCTGGGCTGACATGGCAAACTGGAACCCCTGGCATGGGTGCCGCAAAACCTCCCCCGGCTGCGCCAACTGCTACGTCTATCGGGGAGATGCCCGCCGCGGGCTGGACGCCTCCCAGGTGTACCGGACCAAAAGCTACGACCTGCCCCTCCGGCAGAAGCGGGATGGAAGCTGGGTGATCCCGCCTGGGGAGATGGTGTGGACGTGCGTTTCCTCGGACTTTCTGCTGGAGGACGCGGACGAGTGGCGGCCCTGGGCCTGGGCGATGATGAGGGTGCGCGCCGACCTCAATTTCTTCTTCATCACCAAGCGTATCTGCCGCCTGGGGGACTGCCTGCCTCCGGACTGGGGGGAGGGGTACGAAAACGTGGCCATTTGCTCCACGGCGGAAAACCAGGAGCGGGCCGGGTTTCGCCTGCCCATCCTGAAGGCCGCTCCCATCAGGCACAAATCCATCACCTGCGAGCCCCTGCTGGGCCCTATTGACCTGTCCCCCTGGCTGGGGGAGGATATCACCCAGGTGGTGGCCGGGGGGGAGTCGGGACCGGAGGCCCGGCCATGCCGGTACGAGTGGGTTTTAGACATCCGCCGCCAGTGTGTGGAGGCGGGGGTGCCCTTCCTGTTCAAGCAGACGGGGGCCAAGCTCATCAAGGACGGAAAGCTGTACCACATCCCCCGGCGGCTCCAGCACAGCCAGGCCCGGAAGGCCGGGATCAACTACCGCTGCCAGACCTTCCGCCCCCGGCAGGATGGGCGGGAGTGGTCGGTGCGCCACGGGGAAGTGTTTCCCCAGAATTGACAAGGAGGGGGTCCCATGAAATACGAATGGTTGGACGAATATCTTCTGGAAAAGCCCGGTGTGGAAAAGGACTACAAGCTGGAGTGGGGCTGGCACCGCTACATGGTGCGGGGCAAGCTGTTTGCCGCGGTGTGCGCCCCCAAAGGGATGAAGGACGAGCGGTACAATGATCATGACCTGGTGAATCTGAAGTGCGACCCCCGGCTGGCCGAGGCATTCCGGGAACAGTACCCCGAGATCCTCCCCGGGTTCTACTGCGACAAGAAGCTGTGGATTGCGGCTCTGCTGGACGGGGAGCTGCCCGACATCGTGCTGAAAGACCTGTGCGACATGTCCTATCAGCTGGTGGTGTCCAAGCTGCCCAAGTACGTGCAGAAGGAGCTGGCGGGCGGTGGATGAGCGGAAGCGCCGCTGGCCTGGACTGGCGGTGGCGGCGGTCATACTTGCGGTGCTGGCAAGCGTCATCTGGGTAAACACCCAGCCATACTCGCCCCAGAGCGCACGGTGGCTTTATCAGCGCCACCAGGCGGCCTATGACGCGGTAGGGGAAGCCCTACTTCAGGCTGGAGAGGGTCGGTACTGGATCAACGATCTTGCCGATTTTCCAGAGGGGATTGCCCGAGAACTGGACAAGGTGCTGCGGGCAGACCGCTGGGGAACGGATGGGGTTTGGTACACCGAGATAGGCATACACATGGTTCCGGCAGTATTGTTCCATCTCTATGGGGAAGAATTCCCCAGCGGCGACGGCGGCAAAGCTTGGAGGTATCAGTATTTAGCCTATATCCCGGAGGCGGATGCTCTGGCCTTTTCCAACGAGCAGACCGAGCAGGTGGTTCCCCTGGCGGAGGACTGGTATTTTTACACGGAAATCATGCTATAGGGAATTGGGAACAGGCTGTGCCGGCCCCGTCCGGGAAATCCAAAAAATCCGGAAAAGTGGGGGTTGACATTAAAAAATTGTTTCATTATCCTTATATCCGGGCCTAAATCTAAAGAAAACCGAGGAGAACACCCATGCAGGACAAGATCGTCATCAAAGGCGCACGAGAAAACAACCTGAAAAACATCGACGTGGTTATCCCCCGGGATAAGCTGGTGGTGCTCACCGGGCTGTCCGGGTCGGGGAAGTCCTCCCTGGCCTTTGAGACGCTATATGCCGAGGGCCAGCGGCGGTATGTGGAATCCCTGTCCTCTTACGCCCGGATGTTTTTGGGCCAGATGGAGAAGCCGGATGTGGACTACATCGAGGGGCTGAGCCCCGCCATCTCCATCGACCAGAAAACCACCTCCAAAAACCCCCGGTCCACCGTGGGTACGGTGACGGAGATCTACGACTACCTGCGCCTGCTGTGGGCGCGGGTGGGCACCCCCCACTGCCCAAATTGCGGCAAGGAGATCCGCCAGCAGACCATCGACCAGATCATCGATCAGGTGATGACGCTCCCCGAGGCCACCCGCATCCAGGTGCTCTCACCCGTTATCCGGGGCAAGAAGGGCGAGCACAACAAGGTATTTGAGGACGCGCGCAAATCCGGCTATGTTCGGGTGCGGGCGGACGGGTCGCTGTACGACCTCACGGAAGAAATCAAGCTGGACAAAAACAAAAAGCACTCCATCGAGATCGTGGTGGACCGGTTGGTGATCCGGGAGGACGTAGCCCGGCGTCTCACCGACAGCGTGGAGACCGCCTCCAACCTGTCCGGCGGCATCGTGGTCATCAACGTCTTGGGGGATGAGGAGCGGGACATCACCTTCTCCCAGAACTATGCCTGCGAGGACTGCGGGGTGTCCATCGAGGAGCTGTCCCCCCGGATGTTCTCTTTCAACAACCCCTACGGGGCCTGTCCCGCCTGCACCGGCTTGGGGAGCCAGATGAAGATCGACCCGGATCGCATCATCCCGAACCGCGCCCTGTCCATCCTGGAGGGGGCCATCACCGCCTCCGGCTGGAACCACATCAAGTCCGACGGCATCTCCCGGATGTACTTTGACGCCCTGGCGAAAAAGTACAAGTTCAAGCTCACCGACCCGGTGGAGAAGCTGTCCAAAGAAGTAGTGGACGTGATCCTCTACGGCACCAAGGGGGAGAAGCTCACCCTGAACTACGACCAGCCGAGGGGAAAGGGCACCCTGTACCAGCCCTTTGAGGGCATTGTAAACAACCTGGAGCGCCGCTATCGGGAGACCCAGTCCGACGCCATGAAGCGGGAGATTGAGGAGTGCATGAGCGAGTGCCCCTGCCCGGAGTGCCAGGGGCGGCGGCTGAAGCGGGAGGCGCTGGCGGTGACGGTGGGGGGCAGCTCCATCCACACCTTCTGCGAAAAGCCGGTGGACGAAGCCCTGGCCTTCCTGGACACCGTCACCCTCACTGAGACCCAGGCCATGATCGCCGATCAGATTTTGAAGGAGATCCGCTCCCGGCTGGGCTTTTTGCGCTCGGTGGGGCTGCAATACCTTACCCTCACCCGGCAGGCGGGCACCCTGTCCGGCGGCGAGAGCCAGCGCATCCGGCTGGCCACCCAGATCGGCTCCTCCCTCATGGGGGTGCTGTATATCCTGGACGAGCC
>CAJULZ010000051.1 GCA_910587205.1 uncultured Oscillospiraceae bacterium | reverse complement strand
GCGGGCGACGCGGCGCAGTATCTTGGCCGCGACGCGTTCTTCAACCTGAAGTAAGCCAACCCAACAGCGCAACAAGAAAAGGGCAGAGGCGGTTAACCGCCTCTGCCCTTTTTCTGCCTGAGACACGCCCACGCCGACAGGGCGGCGCACAGCAGCATCCCTGCCAGGGAGACCGGCAGCAGCCATGCCGCCCGGTAGGCAATGCACACCGCCAGCGCCACAGACGCGGATACCGACAGCGCGGCAAAGATGATGGGGGGTTCCCTCCGCAGAACGCCCAGGGCGATGAGGACAGCCGTCAAATAGATCCCAGCAAACCCAATGATTAGGTAGCATAGGGTGAGGGCCGTGGGCCGGTCACCCAAGTGGTAGATATTGCTGTCCGCGAACAGGAGGAACCACACCGCGATGGCGCACACCGAGGCCGCGGACAGGGCGGCGGCCTTTTTGTGCCCGCGTATCGCCTCCCGCTCCCGTTCCCGGCACAGCTCCACCAGGTTCTCCTCCGCCCGCTCCTGGTAGGCCGGGCCCACCCGCTCCCCCGTCAGCAACTCGTTCACGCTGATCCCCAGAGCTTCACACAGCGGCAGCATGGTGCCCACCTCCGGCAGTCCGTTGCCGCATTCCCATTTGGACACCGTTTTGTCGCTGATCTCCAAGTGGTCCGCCAGCTGCCGCTGGGTGAGGTTTTTCTCCTTCCGCATGGCGGCGATGAACCGCCCGATCTTCACCTGGTCCACAATTGGAACCCCCTTTCCCGTCTAATTTTACCTGACTTGAGGCCCCGGCTTCCACCCACGTTCCGTAGAGTATGGGCAGGGCGGGTGGCGCGGTGGGTAGAATTGACGAAAATTACCCCCGCCGCAGGTCCATTATACCACACTTCCCCTATGTGTAAAAAAGATTGCCGCCAAACAGGGGCGGAGACAAAAACTGTACTTGTATTTTGGACGGAAATAGAATACAATATAAAAACGAATGAAAGCGGATCGGAGCCCTCTTGCACAGTTCGACTTTGGCTCCAAGAAAGGAAGGAATCCCATGAAGATACAAACCGAAAAGGGCCGCGTCCAGCTCACCAGCGACGTGTTTTCCAACCTGACCGGCGCGGTGGCCACCAGCTGCTATGGGGTGAAGGGCATGGCCTTCCGCTCCAAGACGGACGGGCTGGTCCACCTCCTGCGCAGGGAGTCCATGTCCAAGGGCGTGAAGATCACCTATAACGACGACCAGTCCATCTCCATCGACCTGCACATCATTGTGGACAATGGCGTGAACCTGGTGGCCGTGGGCCGTTCCATCCAGAGCGAAGTGAAATATAACGTCCACCGCCTGACCGGGGTGGAGGTGCGCAGCGTCAACGTCTGCGTCGATTCTATGGTGATCGGGTAACCCCCGCACAGACAGAAAGGATTGTCCGCATATGATCGATATCATTGACGGCGCGCTGTTTCAGCGCATGGTGATCCACGCCTCGGCCTCCATTAACGCCCAGAAGCAGGCCATCAACGAGCTGAACGTGTTCCCTGTCCCTGATGGGGACACCGGCACCAATATGTCCCTCACCATCGGCACCGCCGCCGCCGAGGCCAAAAAGAAGCCCGTCCGGGCCATCGGGCAGGCCGCCTCCATCAACGCTTCCGCCCTGCTGCGGGGGGCCCGGGGGAACTCCGGCGTGATCCTGTCCCTGCTGTTCCGGGGGATCTCCAAAGCGCTGAAGGAGCAGGAGACCGCTGATGGGGCGATCTTGGCCGCCGCCCTTGGGGAAGGCGTGTCCGCCGCCTACAAGGCGGTGATGAAGCCCGCCGAGGGCACCATCCTCACCGTCTCCCGCCTGGCCGCTGTGCGGGCCGCCGAGGCCGCCCAGGAGAACAATAGCGTGGAGGCCGTGCTGGAGGCCGCCATTGCCCAGGGGCAGGTCGCCCTGGCGGATACGGTGAACCAAAACCCGGTGCTGAAAAAGGCCGGGGTGGTGGACGCGGGCGGCAAGGGCTTCCTGATCATCCTCCAGGGGATGCTGGACGAACTGCGGGGCGTGGCGGCCCCCGAAGCCGCGGACGAACGGCTGCCGGTGAAGGAGTCCGCCGATTTTGCGGCATTGTCCGACGAGGATATCACCTTCACCTTTGACACGGTGTTCATCGTGCGCAAGACGGGGAGCAAATCCATCGAGCCCTTCCGCGCCTACCTGAACAGCATCGGAGACAGCCTGGTGATCGGTGAAGACGACGAGGCGTTTAAGGTCCACGTTCACACCGACATCCCTGGGGCGGCGCTCAGCGAGGCCCAAAAGTACGGCACGCTGGAGCTGGCCAAGATTGAGAATATGCGCACCCAGGCGGAGGAGCTGGCGGCGGGCAAAAAGGCCCAGTCCACCGACGACCTGGAGCAGATCGAGGCGGAGCTGGAGGCCCAGGAGGAGGGCGAGGACTGGAAGGTGGCCGCCCCGGAGAAGAAGTTCGGCGTGGTGGCGGTGTGCGCCGGGGAGGGCATGGCCTCCGTATTCCGCGATCTGGGCGTGGATGGGATCATCTCCGGCGGCCAGACCATGAACCCCTCCACCGAGGATATCCTGCGGCAGATTGGCCGCACCCCTGCGGAAGTGGTGTTTGTGCTGCCCAACAACAAGAATATCATCATGGCCGCCGAGCAGTGCGTGGGGTTCGTCCCCGACAAACAGGTGGTGGTGATCCCCACCCGTACCGTGCCCCAGGGCATTGCCGCCATGCTGGTGCTGGACCCGGAGGGGGAGACGGAGGCCAACGCCGCCGCCATGGACGAGGCCAGGAAGAACGTGCGCACCTCCGAGATCACCTACGCCGCCCGGGACTCCGATTTCGACGGCTTTGAGATCCGCGAGGGGGACTACATGGCCCTGGCGGACGGCCAGCTGTTTGGCACGGACCAGGCCATCGGCGCGCTGCTGGAGCGGCTGGCCCAGGCGGACAGCCAGCAGCAGGCGGAGTTTATCAACATCTTCTACGGCGAGGACGTGACGGAGGAGCAGGCCAACGAGGCCCTGTCCATCTTCCGGGGCCAGTGCCCGGACGCCGAGATCACTTTGCTGGCCGGGGGCCAGCCGGTGTACTATTATATGATTTCTGCAGAGTGAGAATAGGCAGAAAGACGCCCGGTTTCCTCGGAAACCGGGCGTCTTTTTCAGGTGCGCGGGGGTTATTCGCCCTCAATGTCATAGTCCGGGCCAAACTGGAGGGTATCGGGGGCCTGGATGTCCCGGAGCTCAGGGTCGGGCTCGGGCGCGCGGGTCATGGTGGACCGGCCGTTGAGACAGCCTCCGTCCTCCACCACCAAGGAGGCGGTGGCCACGTCGCCGATGAGGGTGCCGGTCTGCTCCAGACGCATATGCTCCCGGGCGGTGACGTCGCCCTCCACCCGCCCGGCAACCCGGACGACGTCGGCGGAAATGGGGCCGCGGACCAGCCCAGTGTCGGACACGATTACGGCGCCCACCATATGGAATTCGCCTTCCACCACGCCTTCCACCTGGACGACGCCCTCCCCTTGGATGGTGCCCTTGATGGTCACGCCCTGGGTAATGAGAGTGCTGGCGAGCTTGGCGGGGGGCAGGCTCTCCTGGGGTTTGCTTTCCTCCGCCATGACGGGCAGGGGCATTTCTTTCTGCGAATTGAAAAAGCCCATGGTTGGATTCCTCACCTTTCCTGATTAGTCCGCGCCGGCAGGGTGGGGACCCTGGGGCGTTTACATGGGGGTGCGCGGACACCCACGATTGTCCATATTCTATCACAGCGGTCCGGGGATTTCAAGAGTTGGGCGCCGTTGGGACGGACAAAATATCCGACAAAAAAGCCGCCGGTTCCCAGGAACCGGCGGCTTTCGCCTATGGGTCTGACATTTTTTTCCGAAAGAGCGCGATGGCCAGGGCGAGCAGTGCCAGCGTCCATGGGCACACCCAGGCCAGGTGGAGGGCCATAGTGGCCCAGTCCCCGGCCAGAGCGGCCTTGGCCCCGTCCGCGCCGTGGGCGAAGGGGAGGAGGTAGGCGGCGGTCTTGAACGTCCCGCCCATGAGGGACAGGTCGAACCAGATCCCCGCCAGCCAGGCCGTCACGTTGGTGAGCAGGGCGCCGCATACGCCGCCCACCTGCCTATCGTTGAACAGCGTGCCGCACAGCAGCCCCAAGGCGATAAACAGCAGGGCGGAGGGGATGAGGGACGCCGTCACGGCCAGCAGGTTCCAGCTCAGCGGAAGCCCCAGGGCGACCGCCGCCCCCAGGCAGATGACGGTCTGCCCCACCGCCATGGGAAGCATGGGCAATAGGTAGCCCAGCAGGAAGTCGGCGGCGGTCATGGGGGATGCCGCCAGCCGGGCCAGGAAAGCGGTGGAGCGGTCCCGGGCCAGCAGCAGCCCGGAGAACAGGGCCATAAAGGTCAGCCCGAACAGGGCGATGCCCGGGGCCAGGGTTTCCAGCTCAAAAATGTGGACCGGGACGTTGCGCTGGATCACGTTCATCAGCACCAGCAGCACCAGCGGGAAGCCCAGCCCGAAAAACAGGGTCAACGGGTCGCGGAGCAGCTCCTTACTGTTCCGCTTTGCAAAAGCCATCATCCTCATGACGCCGCCCCCTCCCTCGCCAGCGCCACGAAGGCGTCTTCAAAGGTTCCGCAGCCCGCCAGGGCCTTCAGCTCGGCCGCCGTGCCCACCGCCCGGAGGCGGCCCATGTTCATGATCCCAATCCGGTCGGCCAGCGCCTCCGCTTCCTCCAGGTAGTGGGTGGTCAGGATGATGGTGGTATGGCCCTTCAGCCCCCGGATCACCTCCCACAGTTCCCGCCGGGCCAGCACGTCCAGGCCCAGGGTGGGCTCGTCCAGGAACAGCACCTCCGGCTGGGACACCAGGGCCATGGCGATGGACAGCCTGCGCTGCCATCCGCCGGACAGGGTTTTCGCCCGGGCCCTGGCCCACTGGCCCAGCCCCAGCTGCGCCATCACCTCGTCCGCCCGCCCCTTTGGCCGCTGGTAGATGCCGGCCATCAGCTCCAGGTTTTCCGCCGCCGTCAGGCCGGGGGCCACCGCTGTCTCCTGGGGGGAGACGGCCAGGATTTCCTTGGCCTGGTGGCTGGCTGTCCTTACGCTGTGTCCCATGAGCTCCGCGTCCCCCCCGGTGGGGATGGTGAGGCAGGACAGCATCCGGATGGTGGTGGATTTACCCGCGCCGTTCACGCCCAGAAGGGCGAACAGCTCCCCCTCGGGGATGGAGAGCTCCAGCCGGTCCACCACCCTGCGGCCGCTGTATTCCTTGGTAAGACCCAGTATTTGGATCGCGTTCACGTTGCCCCCTCCTTTTGCGCTGCCCGGCCTTGACGGAGGGACTCATCCATAAAATCCATCATGCCGTCAAAGCCCACGATGGCGATGCCCCTCTTTTTGTCCGCCATGAGCAGCAGGCTGTCCCCCGGCTCGATCTCGAACAGGTCCCGCACCTCTTTGGGGATAACGATCTGGCCCTTGTCCCCCACCCGGACGGTGCTCAAAAATTGATCCTGCGGCAGCTTTAGTTTCATAGCGCACCTCTCTGAAGGGCCATGCCCTTTTTCTTGTCCGCCAGGAGCAACAGTTTTTCTCCCAACTCGATGTGTAACATCTCCCGCACCTCTTCGGGAATAACGATCTGGCCTTCCGCTCCCACCTGAGCCTGGCCCATGAATTTGTTCCGAGGAATTTTCGGCTTCATGGAAATACCTCCTATTAGTTATACTTTTCCCATTTAGTATAACTCGGGAAACAAAAATTGTCAAGCGTCTATTTTCCTCTCCCGCCGCATATCATGCAGGGAGGTGAGCGCGATGCGAAAGAAACGGACAACCCGGCCTGTTCTGCGCGGGCTGCGGCTGGGCGCGGCGGTGGCGGTGGCGGGGATTGCGGCATGGCTGGTTTGGCTGGTGGGGGACCCCGCCGCCGCGGTGGAGGAACTGCTGGGCTGGGCGGACAGCGCCCAGGCGGCCACAGCGCTGCTGTCGGCGGAGCTGGGCGCCCCCAGGGGGGAGGCCGGTCTATCGGCGTGGGACAGGCTGGTGCTGGCGCAATCCTCCCTGTTGGGGGGGCTGCGCCCCGCGGAGGGGAGCGCGGAACCCACCCCGAGCCCGGAGCAGAGCCATGACCCAGGCGAGCTGGACCCGGACGGGGATGGGGAGGGAGAGGAGGAGGAGGACAATCTGCCCGGCTCCACCACCGCGCCGGACGGGATCATTCCCAAGACCATGGTGGCCGGCACCTCGGCGAAATACGTCACGGAGGGGAACGTGTCCATCTATAACCATACCGACTATGCCCTGGACATTGCGGGGCTTCTCTCGGCGGCCCCGGAGCTGTCCGGGGAGGGGGAGGGACCCAAGGTGCTGATCTACCACTCCCACGCCACCGAGGCGTATACCATGGACGGCACGGATATGTATGAGGAGAGCGACAGCTACCGGACGCTGAACACCGACCAGAACATGGTGCGGGTGGGAGAGGAGATGGCCGCGGTATTTGAGGCGGCGGGCATCGGCGTGGTGCATGACACCACCCTGTATGACTACCCCAGCTATAACAACGCCTACATCCGGTCCATTGAAGGGGTGCAGGCGGCGCTGAAGGAGTACCCGTCCCTGGTGCTGCTGCTGGACGTCCACCGGGACGCCCTGGTGGCCAGCGACGGCACCATCTACAAGGTGGTGTCCGGCTCGGTGGACAACTGCGCCCAGGTGATGATGGTGCTGGGCAGCGACGCCAGCGGCCAGCTCCACCCCAACTGGAAAGTGAACCTGGCCCTGGCCGCGGAGATCCAGGACGCGGTGACCTCCAAGTGGGCCACCCTGGCCCGGCCCATTGTGCTGCGCACCTCCCGGTTTAACCAGCACGTATCCACCGGGGCCCTGCTGGTGGAGGTGGGCACCCATGGAAATACCCTCCAGGAAGCCATCACCGCCGCCCGGCTGTACGCCCGCACGGTGGCGGAGCTGATGACGGAGTAGGGCCGTTTCACACGAAATTAGTTCGCAGGCCTTGAGCTCCCCCTGTTAGGGGGCCCAGGGCCTGCGGCACAGGGCGGGCGTTTCACGTGAAACGCCCGTTTGAAAACAAAAAGCCCCCATGGGGGCTTTTTATTTTTTAAAGATAAAACCGCCAGGGGAAGTCCACGGCCTCCTCAGCGTAGTCGATGCCGACGCGCTTCCCAATCTTGATTTCCAGCGGGCTGGCGTCCCCCGGCCAAGGGGGCAGGCCCGCGTCCTCCAGCCGTTCGCAGAGGAACAGCTCCGGGGAGCCGCAGGGCAGGCCGTTGAGGGAGCGGTTGATGTTCATGCCGGCGCACACCTTGCCCGGGCCGTTGAGGAAGTTCTTTTTCTGGTAGGCGGTCATGCCCCGGCACTTGCAATGGAATCGGTTTTCTGCTATGATATCCTGGTTATACCTGGGGGCCAGCCCCCGGATGAGTACCGCGGCGGGTTCGCCCTCGGGCTCGGTAACGAAATTCAGGCAGCAGTGCAGGCCGTAGATCAGGTAGACGTAGGCTGTGCCCGGCGGGGCGAACAACGTTTTTGTCCGTTCTGTTTTCCGGTAGCCATAGGCATGGCACGCCTTGTCCATCCGGCCCACGTAGGCCTCAGCCTCTGTGACCCGGGCGGCCAGGGTGAGGCCGCTGTACCGGCGGACCAGATATTTGCCCACCACCGAGCAGGCGGTTTCCACCGTGTCCCCGCTGAAGAATTCCGGACCCAGCATGGGGCCGCCCCCTTTCGTAATACACCCCTTATTATTTACCTGGAGTTGATCTGCTATGAACGAAGCCGTGATGAAAAAGCTGGCCAAGCCCATGATTGTGTGTGCCACCATGATCTGGGGCTCCACCTTCTTCATCCTGAAAGACGCCTTGGACAATGTGGACCTGATGTTCCTGATGGCGTTCCGGTTCAGCCTGGCCGCGGTGGTGCTGGGGCTGATCTTCTGGAACCGGTGGAAAGGAATTGACCGCTCCTATTGGTGGCGGGGCGGGCTGCTGGGTGCGTTCATGTTTGTTGCCTACGCGGTGCAGAACTACGGCCTGATGGACACCACGCCGGGGAAAAACGCCTTTTTCACCGCCGTGTACTGCGTGATCGTGCCCTTCCTTTACTGGGCGGTGGACCGGCTGCGCCCCAGCCGGTTCAACGTGCTGGCGGCGGTGCTGTGCGTCGGGGGTATCGGCCTGGTGTCCTGGGACGGGGGGATCGCTCTCACCCGGGGGGATCTGATGACGCTGTGCGCCGGGTTTATCTATGCCTGCCACATTGTGGCGGTGGCGAAGTTCGCCAAGGGGCGGGATATCATCCTGCTCAGCGTCCTCCAGTTCGCCGCCGCGGCGCTGTGCTTCTTGGTGGGGACGATAGTTACCCGGGGCGTCCCGGCAGGAGGGCTGGAGCCCCAGGCGTGGCTGGTGTTGCTGTATCTGGCGGTGTTTGGCACCACCATCGGGCAGCTGTTCCAAAACGTGGGGCAGAAGTACACCGACCCCTCGGCCGCCGCTCTGCTGCTCAGCCTGGAGGCGCCGTTCGGCGTGCTGTTCTCGGTGCTGTTCGGGGCGGAGCGCCCCGGCCCGCTGATGTACCTGGGCTTTGTGCTCATCTTCGCGGCAGTGGTGTGCTCCGAGACCCAGTTCAAGTTCCTCCGCCGGCCGGCCAAGACGTGATCAGATGTGTTTTTCCAGCCAGGCCAGCACGTCGGCGTACACCTCGCCCTTGTTGATCTCGTTGAGCATCTCGTGCCGCCCGCCGGGGTAGAGTTTCATGGTCAAATCGGCGGTGCCGTGGGCCTGGAAGAAGCCGTACACCGTTTTGACCCCCTCGCCGTTGGAGCCCACGGGGTCCTGGCCGCCGGAAAACAGGTATACGGGGGTGCGGGGGTCCATGTTGGCAAGCCCCTCCTCGCTGGCGATATACTGCAAGCCGGCCATCATGTCCCGGAACATCCCGGCGGTGGGCTTGAAGGTGCAGAAGGGGTCCTTGAGGTAGGCGTCCACCACCGCCTCGTCCCGGCAGATCCAGTCCGCCGTGGTGCGGTTGGGGGCAAACTGCTTGTTATAGGCCCCCAGGGACAGCTTATCCACCAGGGGGCTCACCGTCTCCGGCCCCCGCAGGGCGCAGATGGCGGAGGCCACCGCCCTGCCCGCGGCCACCAGGGCGGGCTTCTCCTGGCCGGTGCCGGACAGGATGCAGCCGTCCACCGTGCCGGGGTACTTGCACAAGTAGGTCCGGGCCAGGAAGGAGCCCATGGAGTGGCCCAGCAGGAAATAGGGCACGCTGGGGAATTTCTCCCCCATGAGGACGCGCAGCTGCCGCACGTCGGACGTCACCAGAGACCAGCCGTCCTTCTTGCCAAAGTAGCCGTACTTGCCGTCGGTTACGGTTTTTCCGTGGCCCAGGTGATCCTCCCCACACACGGCGAAGCCGTTCTGCGCCAGATAGTGGGCGAAGTGGTCGTACCGCCCGGCGTACTCCGCCACGCCGTGGACGATCTGCACCACCGCCCGGGGAGGGGCGTCCGGCGTCCACAGGCTGGCATGGCATTGATGCGCGCCGTCCTTGGAGGGGAACAAAAATTCAGCAAAATTTACCATACAAATTTCACCCCATCGCATTGATTTTATGGTATACTTAGTTTAATGGATGCTCGGCCATTTGTCAATTTACAATCACGCCCCTGTGCGTAAAGGAGAACCGCAATGAAAAAATACCTCACCCGCCTGGCGGCGGCTTTGCTGGCCGCCGTACTGCTCACCGCCCCCGCCGGTGCCCTCACCGTGGAACAGGCGCTGGAACTGCTGGAGGAGATCTATTACTACGATATCCCGGAGGCGGCCTATAGCGCCGGCACCGTGGACGCCGTGGTTGAGGCGCTGGGCGACCCCTATACCGATTACATGACCCAGGAGGAGTATGAGGCGTTCCTGGGCGAGCTGGAGGGCGCCACCGGTGCTGTGGGCATCGGCGTGGCCATGGAGTACACTGAGCAGGGTATCCTGGTGACGGAGGCCCTGTCCGGGGGCAGCGCCCAGTCCGCCGGCCTCCAGGCGGGGGACCTGATTGTGGAGGTCAACGGCGTATCCTGCGTCCCCGCCCAGAAGCTCCACCGGGATCTGATCCTGGGGGAGGAGGGGACCACGGTGGTCATTAAAATTCTCCGGGACGGCGAAGTGCGGGAATACAGCCTGGCCCGCAGGCCGGTGATGCTGCCCAATACCCAGATCCGTCTGTTGGAGGGCGGGATCGGCTACATTGATTGCAGCACCTTCGGTCAGGAGACCGGCCACGACTTTGCCAAGGGCCTCCAGGAGTTCGATGGGATGGTGGACTGGTGGGTGCTGGATCTGCGCAGTAACGGCGGCGGTTACACCGATTCCGCGGTAGAGATGCTCTCCGCTCTGGCGGGGCCGGGGCGGTACCTCTACTATGAGGACGCCGAGGGCGGGCTGAGCTACCAGGGCAGCCCCGAGGGCGGGGCGGCCAGCCGCAAGCCGGTGGTTATCCTCACCAATGGGTACAGCGCCAGCGCCTCTGAGGTGGTGGCCGCCGGTGTGCGAGATCTGGAGCGGGGCATCATCGTGGGCAGCCGCACCTACGGCAAGGGCGTGGCCCAGACCATGTGTGACAAGGAACTGTTCCCGGAGTATTTCGACGGGGACGGCCTGAAAGTTACCTTTGCCCGCTTTTACTCCGCCGGGTTCAATACCACCGACCGCATCGGCGTCATCCCCACCCTGCTGGTGGACGATGCCTATGCCGGTGCGGTGGCCCTGGCCCTGTTCGGCAGGGAGGATGAGTCCACCGTCAGCTTGGTGATGGGGGGTACGTCATATTTCATTGACCCAAAGACGGACAGCGAGGTGCTGGCCGCGCTGTTCCAGGCGCTTCCGCCCCAGGCCCAGGTGTTTTACGATGCGGACGGCGTGTTCCGCCCGTGCACGCCTCTGGTGGCGGCGGAGTCGATGGGGGTGAGCTACTCCAGCCGGTGGTTCACCGACGTGGCGGACAGTGGCTATGCCGACGCCATCAACGCCATGGCGACCTACGGCCTGCTCAACGGCCTGGGGAACGGGAAGTTCAGTCCCGATGGAACCCTGACCCGCGCCCAGCTGTGCTCTATGCTGGTCCGGGTGCTCAATATCCGCTACTCCGGCGCGAACCAATTCTCCGACGTGCCCGACAACGCGTGGTACGCTCAGGCGGTGAACACCATGGCGGCTTCCGGCCTGGTGAACGGCGTGGGGGATGGCCTGTTTGATCCGGAGGGCCGCCTCACCCAGGAGCAGTTCCTGGCCATCATGGGCCGGGTGGCCCGGTTTATCAACGTATGGATCGACAGCTACGGCGACTGGCTGGAGAGCGCCGACGCATGGCTGGACGCGGGCCAGACCGCGGCCCTGGCCCCTTACTCCGAATGGGCCAAGAGCGACGTGGCCGTCCTGGCCTGGGGGATCGAGGACGCCATGGACGGGAACGGGGACATGCTGTACACCCAACTGGGCAATATCGACCCCGAGGCCGCCGTCCTTCGGGAGGAGGCCGCGGCGGGCATGTACGCAGTGCTGGCCGGGCTGGAGATCCTGCCGTGAGCGGGGGCGCGGACCTGCTGCTCCACATCTGCTGCGCCCCCTGTTCCGTGGCCTGCGTCAAAACGCTGCGGGAGGAGGGGGTTGAGCCCTCCGGGTTCTGGTATAACCCCAACATCCACCCCTACCTGGAATATAAGGCCCGGCGGGACACCCTGCGGCAGTATGCCCGGGATATCGGCCTGGACCTTCGGGAGGAGGACTTCTACGGTCTGCGGTCGTTTACCGCGGCGGTGTCCCATGACGTGGACCGCCGCTGTGGGTACTGCTACGCCTGCCGCCTGGAGCGCACCGCCCAATACGCCGCCCAGCACGGGTTTGGGCGGTTTTCCACCACGCTGCTCGTCTCCCCCTATCAGGACCGGGGGATGATCTGCGCCGCCGGGGAACAGGCAGGGGCTCGGTATGGGGTGGAATTCGTTCCCTATGACTTCCGGCCGCGGTTCCGGGAAGGGCAGGAGGAGGCCCGCGTCCTGGGCCTGTACCTGCAAAAATACTGCGGCTGCGTGTACAGCGAGGAGGAGCGGTTTTCCAACCGGCGGAAAAAAGAACTCCATAAGCGGCGCAAAGCGGAGGGAAAGGGCCAATGCTGAACGAGGGGAGCGTCTATCCTGCGGAGATCGTGGGCTATGCCAGCGGAGGAGAAGGGGTGGCCCGGATCGAGGGCATGGCGGTGTTCGTCAAGGGCGCGCTGCGGGGCGAGCGGGCGGAGGTGCTCATCGAGCACGTGGGCCACAGCGCCGCCTGGGGGCGCGTGGCAAAGCTGCTGAAACCCTCCCCCCGCCGGGTGGAGCCGGACTGCCCCTATTACGGCCGGTGCGGCGGGTGTCAATTCCGGCACATGGACTACGCCGAGGAGCTGGAAGCCAAGCGCAGCCGGGTGGAGGAGGCCCTGCGCCGGCTGGGGGGCGCGGATATCGCCGTGCCGGTGATCCACGGCGCGGAGAACACCCTGCGCTACCGGAACAAGGTTCAGTTCCCTGTGGCGGACGGGGCCATCGGCTATTACCAGGGGCGGACCCACCGGGTGGTGGACATTGACGACTGCCTGCTCCAGCCGGAGCTGGACACCGCCTGCCGCGCCGCCGTGAAGGGGTGGATGGAGCGGTTCCGCGTCCCCGCTTACGAGGAGCGGACGGGCCGGGGGCTGGTGCGGCACCTGTTTTTGCGCACCAATTTCCAGGGGGAGGTGCTGTGCTGCGTGGTGTCCAACGGGCAGGGCATCCCCCACGGGGAGAAGCTGGTGGAGGCCCTGCGGGCCGCCGCCCCGGCCCTGGTGGGGGTGGTGCTGTCCGTCAATGCCAGAAAGACCAACGTGATCCTGGGGGACCGGTTCCGCACCCTCTGGGGCCGGGACTGGCTGGAGGAGGAGCTGTGCGGCCGCCGGTTCCGGCTGTCGGTGCCGTCGTTTTTCCAGGTGAACCGGGCCCAGGCGGAGACGCTCTACCTGCGCGCGCTGGACTTCGCCGCCCTCACCGGGACGGAGACGGTGATGGAGCTGTACTGCGGCATCGGAGCCATCAGCCTGACCCTGGCGGAGCGAGCGGGACAGGTGCTTGGGGTGGAGGTAGTGCCCCAGGCGGTGGAGGACGCCAGGGAGAACACCCTGCGCAACGGGCTGGCGGACAAAGTCCGGTTTGAGTGCGGGGACGCTTCCGATCTGGCCGGGCGATTGGAACAGGAGGGCGTGCGCCCGGACGTGGTGGTGGTGGACCCGCCCCGGAAGGGGTTGACGCCCCATGTGGTGGACGCCGTGGCCCGCATGGCGCCGGAGCGGGTGGTATATGTCTCCTGTGACCCGGCCACCCTGGCCCGGGATGTGGGGCGGTTTGCCCCGCTGGGGTATGCCCCCGCGCGGGCGGAGGCGGTGGATTTGTTCCCCAGAACGCAGCATGTGGAAACCGTGTGCCTTCTGATCCGGCGATGAAGAAAAATGGACGGCCCCCGGCGCTTAAAGCGCCGGGGGCCGTTATGATTGTGATGACCTGGGCGTCCTGCTGTCAGCCCAGGATAGAGTCCAATACCTCAAACAGCTTGTCGATCTGGATGGGTTTGGCGATGTGGCCGTTCATGCCGGATTTCAGCGCAGCCCGCCGGTCCTCCTCGAAGGCGTTGGCCGTCATGGCCAGGATAGGGATGGAGGCCAGCTTCCGGTCGGGCAGGGCGCGGATGGCGCGGGTGGCGGCGTAACCGTCCATCACCGGCATCTGCACGTCCATGAGCACCAGGTTGTAGTACCCGGGCCCGGCCTGGCGGAGCATATCCACGGCGATTTGCCCGTTTTCAGCCACCTCGGTGGTAAAGCCCGCCTCATCCAGGATGGCGGCGGCAATCTCCTGGTTGAGCTCGTTATCCTCCGCCAGCAGGATACGGCCCGAGCGCGTCTTGGGCTGGGCCGGGCCGTCCCCGGCCCCCGCGTCCCGGGGGGCCGCCTCGCCGCTGGCCTCCGGGCCCTCCTGGGCAGTGACCACGTCGTTCAGACAACTGCGCAGCTCGGACAGGAACAGAGGCTTGCTGCAAAAGGCGGTGACGCCCGCCTCCCGGGCCTCCTCCTCGATGTCCGACCAGTCGTAGGCGGTGAGCACGATGATGGGGACCTCCTCGCCCACCTCCTTGCGGATGCGCCGGGCGACCTCCACGCCGTTCATGTCTGGCATGAGCCAGTCGACGACGTAGACGTGGTAGTGGTCGTTGCGCATCACCGCCTGCCGGGTGCGCAGCACGGCCTCCCGGCCGGACAGGGTCCATTCCGCCCGCAGGCCGATCTGCTGGAGCATGTAGGACACGCTGTCGCAGGTGTTGAAATCGTCGTCCACCACCAGCGCCCGGCAGTTCTTCAGCTGGGGGATGGACACCGGCGCCCTGGGGCCGGAGCGCAGGCGGAAGGTGAGCGAGAGGGTGAACTCGGTGCCCACGCCCTGCTCGCTTCGGACCTGGATGGAACCGTTCATCATATCCACGATGTTTTTCGTGATTGCCATGCCCAGGCCGGTGCCCTGGATGCCGCTGATGGTGGAGTTCCGTTCCCGCTCAAAGGGCTCGAAGATGTGGGACACGAATTCCTCGCTCATGCCGATGCCCGTGTCCTTGATGCAGAACTCGTAGTTGCCGTACCCCACCGGGGCGCCGGGGTGCTCGGTGATGCGCACGCTGACGATGCCGCCGGGGCCGGTGTACTTGATGGCGTTGCTCAGCAGGTTGAGCAGCACCTGGTTCAGCCGTAGCTTGTCGCAGTAGATGTCCTCGTCGATGACGTCCACCGTGTCGATGTACAAATCCAGCTGCTTGGCTCGCATATCGGCCTGCACGATGCTGCGCAGGCCGTGGAGGATGTCAGGCAGGCTGCACAGCGCCTCGTCCAGCCGCATCTTGCCGCTTTCGATGCGGCTCATATCCAGCACGTCGTTGATGAGGCTCACCAGGTGGTTGCCCGAGGTGAGGATTTTTTTCAAATATTCCTCCACCTGCTCCTTCCGGTCCAGGTGGGTGAGGGCCAGGGTAGTGAAGCCCACGATGGCGTTCATGGGGGTACGGATATCGTGGGACATGTTGGACAGGAAGGTGCTTTTCGCCTTGCTGGCCCGGTTGGCCTGGGACAGGGCGTCCTCCAGCACGGTCTTCTTTTCCAGCTCGCTGCGGGTCTCGTCGTCCACATTCCGGAAGCCCAGCACCACGCCCCGATGCCCCTCCCAGCGGCCGGTGCGCACCGCCTTCATCTGGAAGTAGCGCACCTGGTTGCCGCACAGCGCGCGGTAGTTGGTGTAGGCGATGCCCGTGCCGGCCAGCTCCGCGGCCAGGTGCGCGGGGGATACCGCCGTGCGGATCAGCTCCCGGTCCTCCGGGAACACGCACCGGTCAATATACCGCGGTAGGCTCTCCGTGAGGGGCGCGCCGCTGGTGAAAATCTCGTTCAGGGTGCCGTGGGGGCAGGCGTGGGCCCGGAGGGGCACGCCCTCCCCGGTATCCAGGTCCAGGAAGCACACCAGGTTGTAGTCCACGCTGAGGGCCTGCACCAGCTCCTCCTGGCGGCGTTCGCTCTCCGCCCGCTCCTGCTGCTCCCGCAGCTTTTGGTCGGTGCAGTCCAGCAGCAGCCGCTGGCACAGCAGCTCGCCGTTCTCCCGCACCAGCTTGAAGTTGCCCATCACGTGCAGGAGCTTGCCGTCGGCGTGGCGCACGCGGTACTCGGCGCTGGCGCTGTCCCCCTCCTCCTTCAGGCTGGTGATCAGGTGGCGCAGGGTCTCCTGGTCCTCCTTCACCACAGAGGAGGCCACCATGAGGAACCCGCCCGCCACCATCTCCTCCGCGGAGGCGTAGCCCAGTATATTCAGCGCGGCCTTGTTCACGCTGATCACCCGGGAGCCGTCCAGGCTGTGGCAGATCACGCCGCAGTCCATGGAGGTGAAAATGCTCTCCAGCATCTGATTTTTATGTACCAGCTCCCGTTCATAGGCCCGCTCCCGGGTGACGTCGATGCCCACCCCCACGGTGCCCATGACAGAGCCGTCCAGGTCGTACAGCGGGGATTTGTAGCACGTCAGCTCCCGCTTGCCCTCCCCGGTTTCGATGATCTCGCTGGACACGAAGGTCTCCTGTTTGGACATGACCTCCTGCTCGGACTGGATACAGGCCGGGTCGTCCTGCTCCACGTCCCAGATGTAGGCGTGCCCCCGGCCCTGGACCTGGTCCTTGGTCTTTTTCACCGTCCGGCAGAAGCTGTCGTTCACCTTCTCGTGGATGCCGTCCCTGGTCTTATACCAGATGAGGTTGGGCACGCTGTCGATGGTGGCGTCCAGGAAGTGCCGCGCTTCCCAGAGGTCCCGGGCCTGCTTGCACCGCTCCTGCCAGCGCAGGAAGCGGAAGCGGGCCTCCTCCTCCCCCATCCCGGCGGGCCACACGTCGGAGACGCCGGGCAGGACGCCCCGGAGGTGGGGGAACTGCTCGCCGTCCGCCACGGCCACCAGCTCCGCGCCGTCCCGCTTGGCGGCCAGCAGCGCGCCCAGCGTGCCGGGCGCGTCCGCGCCCCGCAGGTCGGCGAAGATGACGTCCGCCGCCCCGGCCAGGGCGGGGTCGGGCCGGGCGCTTTCGGTAAAGGTGTGGGAAAAATGCTCCAGCGGGGGCGTGGCGCGGATCAGCCCGAACAGTCCGAGGCCCTCCCCCACCAGGTAAAATTGAAGTTGGCAGTGATACATGGACGCTTCCTCCCGTGGACGCGTAATTTAAACCATTTTATCAATTTTAAGCCGTGGTGTCAATGTTTGGGGAGGAAGAATGCGCCGTTGTTTTTACCCTTGCATTATTCTGGCGATTCTGGTATAATCGACATGGAAAACAAAAATGCGGCAGCCCGTGGGTGTGACAGCACCCACGGGCCTGCGCAGGTGACAGCCCACCTACACAACGGCCATCCGGCCGCACCGCAGGGACATTATACGACATTTTGCTTTCTTTCGCAAGGGGGGAGGCAAATTTGCCGTGATGTTTTTGGCCCTGTGGTCGTGTGCATAGGGTTTTATACTCTTTTTGCGCTGTGTGGGAACCAAATCCTGCACGGCGTTTTTGTTTTCCCCCGGCCTTTGGGGCGCAAGCCCTGTCCTGGGGGCGCAAGCCCCCGGGGCGGCTGTGGTGGAAAACGGATATAGGCGGAGAAAAGGAGGTTATCAGTGCTTGCGGGGGATATTATAATCGGCAAGGACCTCATCATCGGAACGGGGGACATTTTGATTGTCGCGCTGTTCCTTTTGATGCTGATTACCGGTGTGGCGATTTTTTGGCATGACCACTGGGCCGAAAAGAAGTATGACGACAGGCTGGTCCGGGAGGCGAAGAACACAAGGATTGCGGAGGACGTGACCTTGATCGAGGGCATACGGGCGTATTTTGGCGTGGAAGGGGTTTGGAGCAAACCGTTTCTGAACGAGGTGGACATCCTGACGACGCTTGACGGCTGGCCCAGGGCGGGCATACGGGTGGTGCCCACCATAGGGAAGGTTGATGTGCTCACCTTCCGGCGGGAGAAGCCGCCGGAGGGGAAGAACGAGCCGGAGCTTCTGCTGGGCCTGATGATTCAGGCGGCCAGGGAGCAGCGGGAGTCCTCCCAGCCGTAAAAAAACGGCGGCGCGTACGCGCCGCCGTTTTTGTTTGCTGAAAAAGCCTCGCAGAGTTTGCGCCCCCAGGCGCGAAGGGGTTCCGGCCCGCGCTCTCTCATGGATTGGGGGATTCGTCGATATATTCCGCGATATCCTCAATGGAACAGTGAAGGATTTTGCACAATTGGTTTAATGTGTAAGTGCTCACGTTTTCGTTTTTCCGCAGCCGGTCCAGCTGCCCGCTGCTGAATTTGAACTCCCGGAGCAGACGGTACTGGGACATCCCCCGCTTTTTCATGGTAGACCAAAGCCTGTCATATACGATCACAGACGCACCGCCCTTCCGTTGACCTTCCTGTATCGTATATTCTGGCCAAGGTATTGACAATAACCCGTATCCGGGCTATAATTGGGGAGCAGAGGAGGCGACTGGCATGGCAATGTATAAAGCAAAATTTACCGTATATAAGGACCCTGCGGGAAAGACGATGAAGGGCCCCACAGCCCTGCACTTTCTGGGCGATCTGTGTTCCGGCTTTGGCCTGATCGGAATCTTGGAAGCAATCCTCTCCGTGATGGAGGGGTGGGGCGCCAAGGGAATTGCGGTTGGCGTTGTGCTGGCCGTGGCAGGTTTTGCGCTGTGCGTGGTGTTCCATAAGCGGGCCAAGCGCGGCGCGGAGCAAAAGCTTGTGGATGTGCTGGCTCAGATGGAGGGGCAGGATACCGCGAAAAAACCGTAGCTAACGATGGAAACCGGGGCGGCGCGTATGCGCCGCCCCGGTGAGACTGTTGAGAAATACGCTTCTTTTTCGGGAACGGGAAGGAAGATAGTGTGAAAGAAACCCAGGAGGGG
>CAJULZ010000050.1 GCA_910587205.1 uncultured Oscillospiraceae bacterium | reverse complement strand
CATCGCCGCGCTGTACGCGGCGGACCGCATCGACCACCTGGTCAACGAGGTGGACGGCCTCTGCGCCGCCATTGACAGCGGCATCACGGTGGTGAGCGACCGGTACTATTTTTCCTCCTACGCTTACCACAGCGTGGATCTGGACATGGACTGGGTGATCCAGGCCAACGCGGTCAGCGCGGGCCTGCTGCGCCCCACCCTCACCGTGTTCCTGGACGTGCCGGTGGAGACCGCCTTAGAGCGCATCCGTAAGAACCGCTTTGTGGAGGAGATTTTCGACGGGGAGGCGCGGCTGCGCCGCACTCGGGAGCTGTATTTTGAGGCTTTTGGACGGCTGAAGGACGTGGAAAACGTGGCGGTGGTGGACGGAACCGGCACGCCGGAGGAAGTGGCCGCGCGCATCTGGACGGCCGTTTCCCCCTATTTCCCCCAGAACACCGGGGAAAATGGGGATTGCCCTTGACAATCTGGCCGTTCCGTAGTATGATCCTTGTATATTTCAACAGAATACCGTTTGATAGAGGCGCGGACGCCATGCGTACCGCGGGGCCACGGCCAGGCAGCCGGTCCCGCGGGAGAGGGACGCCCGCCGAAGGTGCAAGGGTCTGCCTGGGCCCCCATCCTGGGCCGTGGGAGAATATCCCCCGGACTGTCACAGATCGTGGAGCGCTATCAATCCCCCGCCCGGGACCCCGGGCGGCGCGGCTTGCCTTGACCGGGCGCTTCCATAGGAAGCGCCCGTTTTTTCAAGAAGCGCGGAGCGCCCGTGAGCAGGGGACTAAGACGTGAACGGAGCAAAAGGGCCGGAGGGGGCGGCGCCCCCAGCGGACGTTTTGCGCAGTTGAGCGCCTTAGGCCCCGTTGCGGAGGGCTCGCAGCGTGGCAAAGAAGCGCGGAGCGCCCTCGAACAGCGGGCTAAGCCCGTCAAGAAAATAAGGAGAGAGAACAATGAGAAGAAGAAACACCCGCCTGGGCTGGATGGTGCTGGCTGTTATGCTGGCCTTTGCCCTGACCGCCACCGCCTTTGCCTCGTCCGGCGACCCCACCGAGGAGACCGGCACCAAGATGATCGAGTGCCCCGACTGCGGCGCGCTGGGCGCGGTGCTGTCCGACGACTGCCAGGCCGTGCCCTGCGAGGCCTGCGGGGGCACGGGGTACATCCAGTCCCCCAGCCGCTTTTTCAATACCCCCTGGGCCCTGCTGCCTCCGGTGATCGCCATCGCCCTGGCGCTGATCACCAAAGAGGTGTACTCCTCCCTGTTCATCGGCATTTTGATGGGCGGGCTTTTGTACTCCAACTTCTCCTTTGAGGGGACAGTCACCCACGCCTTCAGCGACGGCATCGTGGCCTCCCTGTCCGACAGCTACAACGTGGGCATCCTGGTGTTCCTGGTGGTGCTGGGGGCCATCGTATGCCTGATGAATAAGGCGGGGGGCTCCGCCGCCTTCGGCCGCTGGGCCCAAAGCCACATTCATTCCCGGGTGGGCGCACAGCTGGCCACCATCCTGCTGGGCTGCCTGATCTTCATCGACGACTATTTCAACTGCCTCACCGTGGGCAGCGTCATGCGCCCCGTCACCGACAAGCACAAGGTGTCCCGCGCCAAGCTGTCCTACCTCATCGATGCCACCGCCGCCCCGGTGTGCATCATCGCGCCCATCTCCTCCTGGGCGGCCGCCGTGGCCGCCTTCGCTGAGGACGGCCAGGGCCTGAACCTGTTTATCCGGGCCATCCCCTATAACTTCTACGCCCTGCTCACCATCGTGATGATGGTGGGGCTGGTGGTACTGAAGGCAGACTTCGGCCCCATGACCAGGCATGAGAAAAACGCCGTGGAGCACGGCGACCTGTTTTCCGGCTCCAACCCATACGCCATGCTGGACGACGAGATCGATGAGTCCAAGGGCTCCGTGCTGGACCTGATCCTGCCCATTATGGTGCTGGTCGCGGCCTGCATCATCGGCATGATCTACTCCGGCGGGTTCTTCGCCGGGGAGGACTTCGTCACCGCCTTCTCCAATTCCGACGCCTCCGTGGGCCTGATGCTGGGTTCCGCCTTCGGGCTGGTGTTCACCCTGGCGTATTACGCCATCCGCCGGGCCATGTCCTTCAAGGAGATGATGGGCTGCATCCCCGAGGGCTTCAAGGCCATGGTGCCCGCCATCATGATCCTCACCTTCGCCTGGTCGCTGAAGGCCATGACCGATTCCCTGGGCGCGAAATACTTCGTCCGGGACTTTGTGCGCTCCGCTTCCGGCATCCAGGTACTCCTGCCCGTCATCGTGTTCGCGGTGGGCTGCCTGCTGGCCTTTGCCACCGGCACCTCCTGGGGCACCTTCGGCATCCTCATCCCTATTGTGCAGAACGTATTCTCCATGGACAATCCCCTGTCCATCATCTGCATCTCCGCCTGCATGGCGGGCGCGGTGTGCGGCGACCACTGCTCCCCCATCTCGGACACCACCATTATGGCCTCCGCGGGCGCCCAGTGCGACCACGTCAACCACGTGTCCACCCAGCTGCCCTATGCCATATCCTGCGCGGTAGTGTCGGGCGTCACCTACCTCATCGCGGGCCTGCTGGCCTATTTCGGCGCGCCGGGGATCATTGCCCTGCCCATCGGCGTCGCACTGATGGCGGGCTTCCTCTTCCTCACCAAGGGCAGGACGGAGCAGTATAGTCAGCGCAGTTGAAAATCGGCAATCGCTGATTTCCAGACAGCGGCTGCGGCGTCTCAGGCGGCGGGGGCCGACAAGCCCCCGCCGCCGTCTTGCGCCCGGCGGACGATTTTGGGTAAAAACTTACAAATTTTCGTGGACAAACGGGGGCGGCTGTGTTAAAATTAGTTTCATAATTGGGACAAATCAAGATAGTTTTCTTCATCGTCCGCCGCCCTGAGCCCGTCCGGCCCGGCGGGCGCTTTTTATGGAAAGGGGATGGGGATCATGGGCAGGCTGGGTGACAAGCGCCTGTTCCTGCTGGACATGGACGGTACGATCTATCTGGACGAGACGCTGTTCCCCGGGACGGCCCCTTTTCTCCGCGCCGTGCGGGAGCGGGGGGGAAAATACCTGTTCCTGACCAACAATTCCTCCAAGTCGGCGGACGCCTACGTGGCCAAGCTGGCCCGTATGGGCATTGCCTCCACCCGGGAAGACTTCCTCACATCGGTGGACGCGCTTATCGCGGATCTTGCAGGATGCAAACCTTACAAGCTGTGCTATGCCTTTGGCACCGGCAGTTTTAAGGACCAGCTCCGGCAGGCCGGCGTCCCCGTCACCGACAGGCTGGAGGACGGGATCGACTGCCTGCTCATTGGCTTTGACACTGAGCTCACCTTCCGGAAGCTGGAGGAATCCTGCATCCTGCTCAATCGCGGGGTGGATTTCATCGCCACCAACCCGGACTGGGTGTGCCCCACCTGGTACGGTTCCGTGCCCGACTGCGGCAGCGTGTGTGAAATGCTGTACCGGGCCACGGGCCGCCGTCCCCGGGTGATCGGCAAGCCCCAGCCCGCCATGGCCCGGCTGGCCCTGGCGCGCACCGGTTTCTCCCCGGCCCAAGCCCTGATGGTGGGAGACCGGCTGTATACGGACATTGCCTCCGGCGTGAACGCCGGGATAGACACCGCCTTCCTCCTGTCCGGCGAGGGGACGCGGGCGGATTTGGAGGACAGCGAAGCGCGGCCCACCTGGGTATTTGACGACATCGCCGCCCTCCATAGCGCATGGGAAGGGGACGGGCCCCGCACCGGGCGGTCCCCCCTGTTATAGAAGGCCCGTAAGCAGCCGGGAGGGGCGCTCCCCTCCCCTACATGAATTGAGGGAAAGAGTGAGCCTATGAACCAATTAAAGCTGGACAACAAACGCACCATTTTAGTCGGCCTGGCCTTCCTGTCCATCTGCTCCTTCTGGCAGATGTATGACAACCTGGTACCCCTCATCCTCCGGGAGACCTTCCACATGGACGAGTCCCTCACCGGCATGATTATGGCAGCGGACAATATCCTGGCGCTGTTCCTGCTGCCGCTGTTCGGCGGGCTGTCCGACCGGTGCAAAATGGGGAAGCTGGGCCGCCGCACCCCCTTCATCCTGGCGGGCACCGCCGCAGCGGTGGTCCTGATGAACCTGCTGCCCCGGATCGACAACAGTTACTACGCCGCGGCCGCCCCCTTTAAGCTGGTGAGCTTTATCATCGTGCTGGGGCTGCTGCTCATCGCCATGGGCACCTACCGCTCCCCCGCGGTGGCCCTCATGCCCGACGTCACCCCCAAGCCCCTGCGCTCCAAGGGCAACGCCATCATTAACCTGATGGGCGCGGTGGGCGGCGTGCTCTACCTGGGGGTGACGGCGGCGCTGTACCCCTCGTCCAAAACCCAGAGTCTGGCCCACGTAGACTACCAGCCCTTGTTCATCATCGTCTCCCTCATCATGGCCGTGGCGGTGGGTGTGCTGCTGCTCACCATCCGGGAGCCCAAGCTGGCCGCGGAGAACCGGGAGCTGGAGAAAAAGCATCCGGAGTGGAACCTGGCCCAAGACGACGGCAGCGGGAACGAGACCCTGCCCGCGCCCGTCAAAAAGAGCCTGGTTTTCCTGCTCGCCTCCATCGCCCTGTGGTATGCGGGGTATAACGGCGTGACCACCTGGTTTTCCACCTATGTCTCCCAGGTCATGGGGGAGGGCATCGGCGGCACCGCCACCTGCCTCATGGTGGCCACGGTGGGCGCCATCGTCTCCTACATCCCCATCGGCCTGGTCGCCTCCAAGGTGGGACGCAAGCGCACCATCCAGGCGGGGGTGATCCTGCTGGCGGCGTGCTTTGCCGCCGGGTTCCTCATGACCCGAGGGGCCCATTCCATCACCGTGCCCATGTATGTGGCCTTTGCCCTGGTGGGCCTGGCCTGGGCGGCCATCAACGTCAACTCCCTGCCCATGGTGGTGGAAATGTGCAAGGGCTCCGACGTGGGCAAGTTCACCGGCTACTACTATACCGCCTCTATGACCGCCCAGGTGATTACCCCCGTGCTGGCCGGCACGCTGATGAAGCACATCAGCTATCAGGTGCTGTTCCCCTACGCGGCGTTTTTCGTGTCCATGAGCTTTGTGACCATGCTGTTCGTCCGCCACGGCGACAGCAAGGCGGACGCGAAAACCGGCCTGGACGCCTTTGGGGATATGGATGACTGAGCTGCTTTTTCCCATGGGGAGCAGGGGCCAAAAAGAGTTGGGCTCGCTTCCATCGCGGCAGCTTACGCTTCGCGGCCGCACGGCCGGCGGACGGGGAGCGGAGAAAAGATTGGGAAACGCTTACCGGAAAAGGACGATGAGGCAAATCATGAAAAACATCACAAAAATTGGGCTGGCGGCCCTGGGCGCGGCGGGAGCCTGGAGCCTGCTGCTCCGGCCCCGGCAGAACCAGCCGGGCTGGGACAGGCTGGGCGCGGCGAAGTACGCCCACCGCGGCCTGCATGACGCTGCCCTGGGTATCCCGGAGAACTCCATGGCGGCGTTCCGCCGGGCGGTGGAGCACGGCTTTGGCGCGGAGCTGGACATCCACCTCATGGCGGACGGGGAGCTGGCGGTGGTCCATGACAGCAATTTGAAGCGGGTGTGCGGCGCGGACGTGTGCATTGAGGACCTCACCGCCGCCGACCTGCCCAACTATCCCCTCATGGGGACGGAGGAGACCATCCCCCTGTTCCGGGACGTGCTGGCGCTGTTCGAGGGCAAAACCCCTTTGGTCGTCGAGCTGAAGGTGGAGCGGGGCAACACCAACGCCCTCACCGACGCGGCCATGGCGGCGCTGGCGGGCTGGAACGGGGCGTACTGCGTCGAGTCCTTCCATCCAGCGGCGCTGCTGCGCCTCAAGGAGCGGTACCCATGGGTGCCCCGGGGCCAGCTCAGCCAGGATTTTCTCAAGGCCAGCGAGGTGGGCAGCCTGCCCCTCCCCACGCGGTTCCTGCTCACCAACCTGCTCACCACCGCGTTTACCCGCCCGGATTTCATCGCCTACCGGTGGCAGGACCGGCGCAACCCCAGCCTGCGGTGGATGCGGATCCTGTACGGCGTCCACGAGGTGGGCTGGACGGTCCGCGACCCGGCGACGATGGACCGCCTGGTCCAAGACGGGGTCGTCCCCATTTTTGAGGGCTTTGTCCCTGATCAGGAGCTTTAAGCGTTTGCGCATTTGCGGCCCGGTGCACAAGTTTTGCGCACCGGGCCTATTTTGTCCATGGTTTGTTCCCCTGGATTCCCGTATACTGGGCTTCAATGGACCCCATCGGAGGATAGGGCCGGGTTTCCAAAAGAGGAGGAGCGGCGTATGCGCACAGCCATCGTGACGGACAGCAACAGCGGGATCAGCGTGGCGGAGGGCACGAAACTGGGAATTTATGTGGTCCCCATGCCCTTGCTGGTGGAGGGACAAATCCGTTACGAGGGCGTGGACCTCACCGCCGGGGAGTTCTATGCCGCCCAGGCCGCGGGGAAGGATGTGTCCACCTCCCAGCCCTCCCCCGGCGACGTGATGGACCTGTGGGACGGGGTGCTGGAGGAGTACGACGCCCTGGTGTACATCCCCATGTCCAGCGGGCTGAGCGCCTCCTGCCAGACCGCCGCCGCCCTGGCGGATGGATATGGCGGCAGGGTGCAGGTGGCCGACCTGCGGCGCATCTCCGTGACCCAGCAGGTGGCGGTACTGGACGCCCTGGAGCTGGCCAAGCTGGGCTGCACCGCCGCGGAGATCCGGGAGGAGCTGGAGCGAGTGGCCATGGACGCCATGATCTACATCGGCGTGGAGACGCTGACCTACCTGCGCCGGGGGGGCCGGGTGACTCCCGCGGCGGCGGCCATGGCAAACCTGCTGAACATCAAGCCCCTGCTGAAGATCCAGGGGGAGCGGCTGGACGCCTTCGCCAAGGTGCGGGGGGTGAAGGCCTGCAAGCAGCGGGCGGTGGACGCCACCCGGGACAGCGTGGAGGAGTTCCAGCGCAAGGGGTGGAACTTCGTGGTGGGCACCGCCCACACCTACCGCACCCAGGAGGAGATCCAGGCGTGGCAGAAAACCCTGGAAGATAATTTCCCCGGCATCCCCGCCTTCCACGGCGAGCTGGCCCTGAGCATCGGCTGCCATACCGGGCCGGGGGCCTTCGGCATGGGGCTGGTGCGCCGGGTAAACCTGCCCAAAAAATGACTGGAGGAGCGCCCTCGCCGGGAATCCGGCGGGGGCGCTTTTTTAATATCAAATTGTCATCAAAATTTGGTTGACATTGTAGACCTTTCGTGCTATGCTGGTCTACAGAGTAAACCAAACAAAATTTCCCGGAGGTGGATCAGAGTGGATGACACAAAATTGACGGCCAGTGAGTGGAACATGCTCAACTGCCTGTGGGGGGACAGCCCCCGCACGGTGATGCAGCTGGTGGCCGAGCTGGAAAAGTCGGTGGGGTGGGCCAAGAGCACCACCATCACCACCCTGCGGCGGATGGAGGACAAGGGCCTGGTGCGCTGTGAGCAGGCGGGCCGAGGCAAGGCGTACTACCCCGCCGTGGAGCGGGAACAGGCGGTGGTGGCCGAGACCCACAGCTTCCTGGACCGGGTGTACCAGGGCAGCGTGGGTCTGATGATGAGCGCCATGGCCCGGCGGCAGGAGCTGGGCGCGGACGAGGTCGCCCAGCTCCGGGCCATCCTGGATGAGATCGAAGGGGGGAGCGTGCAATGACGCTGATGCTGCTGGAGTGGGTGTTCACCTCCATTTTCCTGATTTTAGTGGTACTGGCCCTGCGGGGGGCGCTGGGGAACCGCATCAGCGCCCGGCTGCGGTACGCCCTGTGGGCGGTGGTGCTGGTGCGGCTGCTGGTACCGGTGCAGCTGTTCACCTCCCCCCTCGCCGGGACGTGGGTGACCACAGAGAAGCGGGTGGAGCAGGAGCTCTACACCCCCGTGGGCTGGGAGCCCCAGTTCCGGCCCGACGGCCCCACTGTCACGGTGAACACCGGCGGGGACAAGGCGGATGAACCCGCCCTCACCTTCCCCGAGGCCCCCGCGCTGCCCGACGCGCCCGCGGTGCCCGAACCCCCCGCCGCCCCCGACTTGGCCAAAGCCCCGGCGTGGCTGGGCTGGATGTGGCTGGGCGGAGGGATGGCCGCCGCTTTGGTAATGCTGGCGTCCAACCTGCGCTTTGCCCGGAGGCTGCGGCGGCGCCGCGCCCGGCTGGAGGGCGCGGACTGCCCCCTGCCGGTGTATGTGGCGGTGGGGCTGCCCTCCCCGTGCCTGTTCGGGCTGGCGCGGCCGGCGGTGTACGTCACCCCGGAGACGGCGGCAGACCCCCGGATGCTCCGCCACGTCATCGCCCATGAGTACACCCACTTCCGCCACGGCGACCAGGTGTGGAGCTTCTTCCGATGCGCGGCCCTGGCAGCCCACTGGTGGAATCCCCTGGTGTGGCTGGCGGTGTCCCTCAGCCGGAAGGACGGCGAGCTGGCCTGCGACGAGGGGGCCATCCGCCGCCTGGGGGACAGCGAGCGGTCGGCCTACGGCAATACCCTGCTGGCCCTGGTGACGGCCAGGCCCCGCCCCGGCGACCTGCTGTGCTTTGCCACCACCATGGCGGGGGACAAAAAGAGTTTGAAAGAGCGGATCACCCGCATTGCCCGCACCCCTAAGCGCTGGCTGTGGGCGGCGGTGGCGGTGGTGCTGGTGACAGCCCTGGCCTGCGCCTGCGCCTTCGGGCAGAAGGCGCAGGAGGCCCCCGATCCGGCGGACGGCGGATACAATCCCTCCTACTCCATGGACGGGTACGGCACCGGCAATGTCATCATTGAGGGCGTGGGCTCCGCCCACATCGAGTGGGGAAGCGGTATCAACGGCGGCGGCCTCTACCTGGCCGGGGACCTGGGGGCCATCTGCCCCGCCCTGGCGGGGGAGGCGGCCGAGGGCGGCGCGTATTTGGACGGTGAGGACAAAAATATCCTGCGTGTGAACCTGAACGTGGACGACGCCCGTTTAGAGGACGGGGCGGTGGGCGGCTTCGGCATCCGGTTTACTGCGGAGCTGGACAGCGGGGCGGTGACGGAGCGGGAGTTCACCTCCGCGCTGGGTGACCGCACCATCGAGCTGTCCGACCAGGAGATGGCGGAGCTGGCCCGGGCACTGGCGGAACTGCTGCGCGGGGCGGAGGAATACTGCCAAGAGCAGGCCGGCCCGGAAGCCCCGGCGGAGACGGACGCCGTCCCGGAGGTAGAAATCGCCTTTTCCCACACCCTGAAGGAGGGGTATTCCAGCTTCTATGTGCCAGCGGACGTGCTGGAGGGGGCCCAGCGCTGGGTGGCGGGGGAGTTTGCCTGGGACGCCCCCGGCGGGGTGATGAACGGGGCATGGAAAGAGTATAACCATGACACCGGCGAATGGGAGACCCATGGCGACCCGGATATCCGGGTGGAGTTCGACCGGGCGCGGATCAACGACATGCTGGGCCCCTGGCCGTATGCCCATGGAAATGTGGAGTATTCCCTCTGGCGCATCAACTATGAGTACCACACCCCCACGGTGGGCCTGGCAAAGGTGGCAAAGCTCCTGCACCAGGCGGGGGGGCGGACGCTCACGCCGGACGGCTGGATGGCCCCCACCTATCCCAGCAGCACCTACCTGTGCTTTTTGAATCACGCCGACGGTAGCCATTCCTTTGCCGGGGCCGTGCGTACCAATGAGTTTGACCTCGGCCCCGACACCGATCAGGAGCGGTTTTACGCGCTGGTGGAGGAAACCCTGTACCCGGAGCCGGAGCGGGGCGAGCCCCCCGAGGGGGCCTTTGACCACGCCAGCACCGTCATGTTTTACAACCCCGACCTGAACCGCAACGGCGTGGAGGAGACCATCAAGGTGGCGGAGATCCCCGGCGATTACATCGGCCCCGCCCGGCAGTCCCAGGGCCAGCGCATCGGCGTGTTTGAGGGGGACGAGCTGATTTGGTGGGACGAGGGGTACTTTGCCCACGCCGGGTACAACGCCATCTACCAGTGCACCCTGGACGGGCAGGACTACCTGCTGCGGTATAACCCGGTGATGTACCAGGGGTACTGTACCTATTCCTACAAGCTGTTCACCCTGGAGGGCGGGGTGGAGACGGTGGTGGAGCAGGACAGCGTGGAGTTCAACATCCACGTGGACAATATGGACTACACCCCCGGGGACTTCAACCCGGACGCCATCAGCACTTTTATGGCCAAGGTCAACCACCTGCTGAATTTCAGCACCGTGCTCATGATGACCGACAGCTACCTGAGCGACGCCATTGAGGCGGGCAAGGGCCTGACGGACCAGCTGTGGTGGCTGGACGGGTGGGAGCCCGTGTTCACCCGGGATCCGGACGCGCCGCTGTACAAAAACCTGGCGGACTACCTTTCCGCCATGGAGCCCTACAACGAGCCCACCGTGCGGGCGCTGGACAGCGGGGAGCTCCAGCTCAGCTACCAGGGGAAGCACGCGCGGTTTACCGCCCCGTGGGACCAGTGGTTCCAGCCCGACGCCGCCCCCCGCCTGGCCGACCTGAACGGGGATGGGAAGAACGAGATCGTGGTAATCTTGAACCAGGGCCACGGCACCGGGGCCTATGAGGACGGGCTGTACGTCTTTGACGCGGACACCCTCAGGCAGTACGACACGTCCACCCTCACCGAGGATATCATCGGCAAAATCTCCTCCACCGGGGACAGGGAGAGCTTCTACCTGTCCGCGCCGGGGATGGACCGGATCGCCGTCCCCAAGGGGGTGGCGGGGCTGGACGAGTCGGCGAACGTCCTGGGCCTTGGAGACATCGTGTACTACACCCTGAAGGATGGGACGGTGCGCTGCACCCTGGGCTGCGACGCCAGCGGGCGCGGCCTGGCCTACATAGGTTGCCTCCATGTGGTGCTGCGCTTTGACAAAACCGGCTTCCGTGCGGCGGAGTTCTCCTATGAGCCGGAGCCGGAATACGGGGTGGAAGCGTACGTGCTGAAGGAGGGCTTCCGCAAGGTGCTGCTGAGCGAGGAGCGGTTCACCGTGGCGGGCACGCAGACCCAAAAATATCTGTCCGGGTTTGCCGCGCCGGAGGAGTTCGCCGTGGTGGAGCTGGACGGCGCCGAGCAGGTGGTGGTGCTCAGGGAGACGCTGGCCCACAACGGGTCGGAGGGCTATATGTTCCTGTACCAACGGGACGGGGAGGTGCGCGGGGTGGTGGCGCAACGCTACTTGCCGGACGAAACTCTCGTGGTGGAGCCCTACTACTTTGGGACGGTGAGCAATGGCCGGTCTTCCAGCCTGAAAACGGACGGCACGCTGGTGCTGAGCGATTCCCCCGGCAGGGACGGCGAGGTGTTGTCCATCAACACGGAGGAGGGCTGCTTCCAGGTGGATACCCTGAAAAATCCGGAGGGCGTGGAGCTGCCCAAATACACTGCAGACGGCCAATCCGCCACGGAGGCGGAGTACCGCGCGGCGCTGGAGCGGGCCATGGCGAAAAAGGACGCCTTCTGGTACAAGTTCCGGGAGGACACCATCAACAAGGTGTTTGCGTGAGCTTCAGGCCGCCGGGGAACCCCCGGCGGCCTGAAGCTGTTAAAAAACGTACTCTCCCCGGCATCGCGCCTGCCGCCTGCGGAACAAAAAATTTTTGGAAATCCGCTCTTGACACAAAAGGTTAGCTGTGGTAAACTAACCACGCTGAAAAAATGTTAGCTTATTCTAACCAAGGGAGGGAGCGGTATGATGCCGCTGACAATGGCAAAACCCGGCGAGGAAGCCGTCATCCTGAAAATCACAGGCCGGGACGACACCCGCCAGCACCTGGCGGAGCTGGGCTTTGTGGTTGGGGCGGCGGTATCCGTGGTCAGCGAGATGGCAGGCAGCGTCATCGTGCAGGTGAAGGACAGCCGCGTAGCCTTGGACAAAAGCATGGCAAACCGGATTTTAGTCTAAAAGAAGTGCGGAGAAGCGGGCTGCAAGCGAGCGTGGACCGGAGCGAGGGGCGCAAACCAGGGCGGGCCACAGGCCCGAATGTTTGCGGCCCGAGCCGGAGGGAACGGGAGCTTGCGCCCAGGCCGCTTCGCAGCATGACAACATGAAGAAGCGCGGAGAAGCGGGCTGCAAGTGAGCGTGGGCCAAATTGGGCAGAGAGGAGCAATGTACATGAAAACATTGAAAGACGTAAGAGTGGGCGAAACCGCCGTCGTCCGCCGCCTCCATGGAGAGGGCGCGGTGAAGCGCCGCATTATGGACATGGGCATCACCAAGGGCGTGGAGGTCTATGTGCGTAAGGTAGCCCCCCTGGGCGACCCTATGGAGCTCACCGTGCGGGGGTACGAGCTGTCCGTGCGCAAGGCCGATGCGGAGATGGTTGAGGTAGAAGCATAAACTTAGGCGCATAGGGGAGCTTGGAGCGGAGCGAGGGGCTTCGCCCGCCGGTTGAGCCGAAGGCGGGGCGCAGACAGCGGGCCGGGCCCGGAGCGGAGCAAATTTTTTTGATCTGGAGTTAGCGATGGCTAATACAAGAGGGGGACCTACCTTCCCCGCAAAGTTACAACCTGAAAGGAGAGCGGCAATATGGACGTGAAAATCGCCCTGGCGGGCAATCCGAACTGCGGCAAGACCACGCTGTTCAATGCCCTGACGGGCTCCAATCAATACGTGGGCAACTGGCCCGGCGTCACCGTGGAGAAGAAGGAGGGGCGGCTGAAGGGCCACAAGGACGTGGTCATCCAGGACCTGCCCGGCATCTACTCCCTGTCGCCCTATACCCTGGAGGAAGTGGTGGCCCGGAATTACCTGGTGAAGGAGCAGCCAGACGCTATCCTGAACGTGGTGGACGGCACCAACATCGAGCGCAACCTCTACCTCACCACCCAACTCATCGAGCTGGGCCTGCCGGTGGTGGTAGCGGTGAACATGATCGACCTGGTGCGGAAAAACGGGGACAAGATCGACCTGGACCGGCTGGGCAAGGCTCTGGGCTGCCAGGTGGTGGAGATGTCCGCGCTGAAAAACGAAGGCGGGCTGGCCGCCGCAGAACAGGCCATGAAGCTGGCCCAGGCCCACAAGGCGGGCGAGCTGCCCCATGTGTTTACCGGGAGCGTGGAGCACGCCCTGGCCCACATTGAGGAATCCATTCAGGGCCGGGTGGACGGCCGGTACTTGCGCTGGTACGCCATCAAGGTGTTCGAGCGGGATGAGAAGGTGATGGAGGAACTGGCGGTGGACGACAGCCTCGCCGCCCACCTGGAGGAGCACATCGTGGACTGCGAAAACGAGCTGGACGACGATGCGGAATCCATCATCACCAACCAGCGGTACGCCTATATCAGCGGCGTGGTACATAAGGCGGTGGTGAAAAAGGCCGCCAGGCACTCCGCCACCACCTCGGATCAGATCGACCGGGTTGTGACCAACCGGGTGCTGGCCCTGCCCATTTTTGTGGCGGTGATGTTCCTGATTTACGCCATTGCCATGGGCCCCTGGCCCGTCTCCGTGGGGGCGCGGCTCACCGACTGGGTCAACGACGGCCCGTTCGGGGACGGCTGGTTTGTCCCCTTTACCGCCGACCAGGACGCTTGGGACGAGGCGTCCAGCACGTTCCAGGAGGCGGAGGCCATCATCGCCGCCCACGAGGCGGGGGAAGCGGAGGCCTACCTCTACGACGCGGACGCGGGCGAGGTGATCACCCTGCCGGTGACAGAGGACAGCTACGCCGCCTCCCTCACCGTGGACGAGCCCGACCCCTCTGATTACGGCACCTGGGTACCCGGCCTGCCGGTGCTGGGGGAGCGCGCCCTGGACGCCCTGCACTGCAGCGACGTGGTAAAATCCCTGGTGCTGGACGGTATCGTGGGCGGTGTCGGCGCGGTGCTGGGTTTTGTGCCCCAGCTTCTGGTACTGTTCCTGCTGCTGGCCGTCGTGGAGGACGTGGGCTATATGGCCCGCGTGGCCTTCATCATGGACCGGCTGTTCCGTCGCTTCGGCCTGTCCGGCAAGTCCTTCATCCCTATGCTGGTGGCCACGGGCTGCGGCGTGCCCGGGGTGATGGCCTCCCGCACCATTGAGCAGGACCGGGACCGGAAGATGACCATCATGACCACCTGCTTCATCCCGTGCAGCGCGAAAATGCCCATCATCGGCCTGTTTGCCGGGGCGCTGTTCGGCAAATCGGTGTGGGTGGCGGTGTCCGCCTATTTCATCGGCGTGGCGGCGGTGGTGGTGTCCGGCATCATGCTGAAAAAGTTCAGGGCCTTTGCCGGGGAGCCCGCCCCCTTCGTCATGGAGCTTCCGGCCTACCACGCCCCTTCCGCCGTCAATGTGTTCCGCGCCACCTGGGATCGGGGCTGGTCGTTCATCAAGCGGGCGGGCACCGTGATCCTGTTGTCCACCGTGATCCTGTGGTTCCTCCAGGGCTTTGGTTTCGAAAACGGCGCTTTTGGCCTGGTGACAGACAGCGACTTTTCTCTGCTGGCCAGCATGGGCCGGATCGTGGCCTTCCTGTTCGCCCCCCTGGGCTTCGGGAGCTGGCAGGCCGCCGTAGCCACGCTCACCGGCCTCATCGCTAAGGAGGAGGTGGTGGCCACCATGCAGGTGCTGTACCCGGGGAACATCTACGTCAATGTGGCCGGGACCTTCACCGGCGTCGCGGCCTACTCCTTTATGATCTTTAACCTGCTGTGCGCCCCCTGCTTTGCCGCCATGGGCGCCATCAAGCGGGAGATGAACAACGGCAGGTGGACCTGGGCGGCTATCGGCTATATGTGCGGCTTCGCCTATGTGGTCTCCCTGATCGTCTATCAGCTGGGCGGACTACTGTTGGGAACAGTGGGCTTCAACCCCTTTACCGTCGTCGCCCTGGCCCTGCTGGCGGGGCTGCTGTACCTGCTGCTCCGTCCCGCCGCCAAGCCGTCCGGAACCGCAGCCGTGCGCAGCACGGACGCCGGGAAGGTATAGGCCATGGCACAGTTTTTCAGCGAAAACTGGGGCAACCTCCTGGTGCTGGCCCTGGTCACTGCCGCGCTGGGCGGCGTACTTTGGAGCCTGCGGAACAGCCGCAGGGCCGGGCATTCCGGCTGCGGGTGCGGCTGCGGCGGATGCCCGTCCAGGGGGATCTGTCACCCCGATGAACCGGCCGGCAGCCCCCACAGCGCCGGGAAAGACCGGCAATGACAAAAGCCCCCTGGCGCGTCTGCACCAGGGGGCAGTCTCATATCACAACAGAGGCCGGAAACCAAACCCTTCCCGCTCAGTTGTCCCAGTTGTGCCACACGTTCTGCACGTCGTCGTTGTCCTCCATATTGTCAATGAGCTTCTCCATGTTCTTGATGTCGCCCTCGTCGGACAGGGTCACGTAGTTCTGGGGCACCATCTCCACCTTGGCCGAGGCGAATACATAGCCCTTCTCCCCCATGGCGGCCAGCACCCCGCCGAACGCGTCCGGGTCGGTGTACACCGTGAAGCAGTCCTCGTCCGCCTCGAAATCCGCTGCGCCGCAGTCCAGGGCGTCCATCATAACGGTCTCCTCGTCCAGGTCCTCCCGCTCGATGACCAGCACTCCCTTCTGGTCAAAGGACCAGGACACGCACCCCGTGGCCCCCAGGTTTCCGCCAAACTTGTCAAAGTAATGGCGCACGTCGGAGGCGGTGCGGTTCCGGTTGTCGGTGAGGGTCTCCACAATCACGGCCACGCCGCCGGGGCCGTACCCCTCGTAGGTGATAGACTCGTAATCGTTGGCGTTGCCCGAGCCCACGGCCTTTTCAATGGTGCGCTTGATGTTGTCGTTGGGCATGTTGGCCGCGCGGGCCTTGGCGATAACGGTGGCCAGACGGGAATTGTTGTTGGGGTCGCCGCTGCCGCCGGTCTTGACGGCCACGATAATCTCGCGGGCGATCTTGGTAAACGCCTGGGAGCGCTTCGCATCCGCCGCGCCCTTGGTCTTTTGGATGTTATGCCACTTGGAATGTCCTGACATGGTGGTATCTTCCCTTCATTGTGAGGTGTAAGCCCCCTGGGGGGCAGAAAATTCACCCAACAATATAGCACACTTCCAGGGGTTTTTCAACCCCCAGGGCAAAAAAGCTTAATGGCAGGTCACGAATCCGCGTCCTTTGATTCCTGGCCCATCTCTTCGCGGCGCAGGGCCAGCATGACGTCTAAATAATCGAGGAGCTCCTGCCTGTATTCATCGTGGTTTTTATCATATTTGGCCCGGCAGTAGATCAGGTTAAGCTCGGGGTATTTGAGGATCTCCTTCGGGAAGTCCTCCTGCTCAAAAATTTCAAAAGGGACCGGCCATATCCCTCCAGACGGCGGTCGCCAAACATTAAAGTGAAAATGTTCATGTGAAGCACCTCCCGCTCTATTATACCCGATTTATCGGGAATATTCAAGGCATATGCGGAGAAATATAATAGAAATCGCAAGGGGGTGCTTCTTGTGATTTCATACCGTCCAATGTGGGAAACGATGCGCAGGAAAAATATTTCCACATATAAGTTGATCAATGAGCATAAGTTCAGCAAGGGGACGTTGGATTCGTTGAAGCATGACCGCAATATTTCAACGGCCACATTGGATGATATTTGTAAGATTTTAGATTGCAGAGTTGAGGATGTTTTGGTCTATATCCCGGAGGGGGAAGCTGAGTCAAGAATAAATGATGGTGGGTGTTGAATCTCATATGAGAGAAATTTTGGCACAGCGGTTAAGGGAATGCAGGGCCAAAAAGGGCTATACCCAAAATACAAGCGGCAACTTATGCCGATCTGGCGGAGAGAGCTTACGCAAATTATGAGCTTACAAAAAGGATGCCAAAATTGGATATTCTTAATTCGGATTGCCAACGTATATGAGGTTTCTTTGGATTATCTGGTGGGAAGGACGGATGATTCGGAGGTGAATCAATAACAGAAGCCCCCCCGGCGTAAGCCGGGGGGCCGTTTTGTTGTTGCTCCGCGGGCGGTCGCCGGGCGGTACTATGCCGTCCCGCGCGCTGCCGGTCAGCGGATTCAAGTTCTTTTCGCTTCCTTTTCTTTCAAGAAAAAGGAACATCAGGGCTTTCCCAGCAGGGCGAACATGTTCTTCTTGTACGCCTCCACGCCGGGCTGGTTGAAGGGGTTGACCCCCAGCACGTGGCCGCTGATGCCGCAGGCCAGCTCGAAGAAATAGATCAGCCAGCCCAGGGCGCGCACGTCCATCTTGTCCAGGCGCAGCACCATGGAGGGCGCGCCGCCATCCTTGTGGGCGGCCAGGGTGCCCTGGAAGGCCATCTCCCGGACAAAGCTCAGGGGCTTGCCCGCCAAATAGTTCAGGTTGTCGCCGTTGTCGTCACTGTAAGGGATGGCGATGTCGAAGCCGGTGTCGTCCACGTAGATCACCGTCTCAAACAGGTGGCGCTCGCCGTCCTGAATATACTGGCCCAGGGAGTGCAGGTCGGTGGTGAACTGGGCGGCGGCGGGAAAGATGCCCTTGCCGTCCTTGCCCTCGGACTCGCCAAACAGCTGCTTGAGCCACTCGCCAAAGAAGGTATAGGACGGCTCGTAGGTGCAGAACAGCTCAATCTTCTTGCCCTGGCGGTACAGCAGGTTCCGGGCGGCCACATACTGCCACACGGGGTTGGACATATCCCGCTTGTCAAAAGCCGTCATGGCGTCGTAGGCGCCCGCCATCAGCTCGGAGATGTCCGTACCGCTCACGGCGATGGGCAGCAGGCCCACGGCGGTGAGCACCGAGTAACGCCCGCCCACCTCGTCGGGGATGACAAAGCTCTCCCAGCCGTTGGCGTCGGCCAGCGACTTCAGTGCGCCCCGGGCTTTGTCGGTGGTGGCGTAGATGCGCTCGTTGGCCTTGTCGCCGTACTGCTTCACCAGCAGCTCCCGGAACACCCGGAAGGCCACGGCGGGCTCGGTGGTCCCGCCGGACTTGGAGATCACGTTGATGGACCAGCTGCGGTCGTCGATGCGGCGGATCACGTTGTCCAGCTCGTTGGGGCTGAGGGAGCAGCCCACAAAACAGATCTCGGGGCCGTTGGAGGGGAACACCTCCAGGGCCGCGCGGGCCCCCAGGTAGGACCCGCCGATGCCGATGACCACCAGCACCTGGGAGTCCTCCCGGATCTTGGCTGCGGCCTTCTGGATGCGGGCGAACTCGGCCTTGTCGTAGTCCTCTGGCAGACGCACCCAGCCGGTGAAGTCCGCGCCGGGGGCGGAGCTGGAATAGAGCTTGGCGTGGGCGGCCTCCACCTCGGGGGCCATGGCGTCGACCTGCTCCCGGGATACGGCGCCCTCCAGCTTGGATAAGTCAAGTTTCAGCATGATTGAGACGCTCCTTCTTTACAAAAGTGGGGCAATGCTTAATGGGTCAGCCGCCCTGGGTGAAGAACAGGGCCGCGCCGCCGAAGATGCCGGCGTTGTTGCCCAGCTGGGCCAGGGCAAAGCGGACGTTCCCGCAGGGGGGGAACACATTTTCCTTGAACGCGGCCTCCACCGGGTCCAGCAGGGCCCGGCCCGCGGCGGATACGCCGCCCCCCAGCAGCACCATCTCCGGGTTGACCACGCAGCCCAGGATGGCGGCGGCGTAGCCCAGGGCGTGGCCCGCCTCCTCCGTTATGCGCCGGGCATTTTCATCCCCCGCCGCGGCGGCGTCGTACACGTCCTTGGCGGTGACGGTCTCCATATCGCTAAAGGGGGCAAACTCCCGGGCCGCGCGGATAATGCCGGTGGCGGAGGCGGTGACCTCCAGGCAGCCGTATTTGCCGCA